>JAAYPK010000073.1 GCA_012519845.1 Clostridiales bacterium | reverse complement strand
TTTTATTAATGAATATATAGGAAGAAAAGCACCTATAAGTAAACAAATTCCTAAAGATAATTTTTAAATTATCTTTAGGAATTTGTTTACTTATAGGTGCTTTTCTTCCTATATATTCATTAATAAAAGGTAATTCAAATACTAAAGGTATTAATATAAATGATATTAATCCTAATATCTATTCAAATAAAGACACTCCAGAAATAAATAATGATAATAAAAATAGGAATAATAAAGATGATTCCACAATAACTGATGGCAATAATTCTTCAGAAGATTTTGAAGATTTACTTTCAAAGCTTACCTGTACAGGTTGTGGTAAAAGATGCTTATTATCCAACCCTCAATGTAATAAAGGTGCTAGACAAGCTCAACAAGCTATAGAAGAGTATGGTAGTTCAATAACTACATCTGATTCCTCTGATATAACATACTAATTTCATTAAGGTAACAAGTAAGAGGTAGAAGTTTGATTTAATAAACTTCCACCTCTTATTTTTTCTTTATTATGCATTTAATTTTTTTAAAAAGTGACCTTCTATATTAGCCCCTTCATTAACAACTATAAAAGCATGTTCATCATATTTATGAACTATTTTTTTTAAATATGATACTTCATATTTTGATAAAACTACAAATAATACACTTGTTTCTTGGGAAGTATAAGCACCAGTTGCATTCCATTTTGTTATACCTCTTTCTAATTTCTCAATTATATCCTTTTCCATTTTTTCTATGTTACTCTTAGTAATAATTGTAACTTGAACATTTATATTTTGAGAATGTACTTTATCCACTGTTATAGCATTTACAGCTGCAAAAATAACAGAATAAATTACTATCTTTTCATCAAAAAGAAATAAACATATGGAATATAATACCACATTAGTAATAAGTGATGCTTTTCCCACACTGAAATTAGGATTTTTCTTTATAAAATATAATCCAACTATATCTGTTCCTCCTAATGAAGATCCCATTTTCAAGGTTAATCCGATTCCACACCCTGCAATTAATCCACCAATTAAACAAGAAGCTAAAATGTCATCAGTTAATATTGGAGATGAAGGTATTCTTATAATAGATAAAAAGAATGTTGTGGCTGAAACACAGATAACAGTTTTCATAAAGAACCCTTTTCCAATTTTTCTATAAGCTAAAATAAAAGCTGGAATATTAAGTATATAATAAATTATACCTGCTATATCATTATTTCCTACTGAAATATGTAAATAATCTACAAGTATTGTACGTATTACTTGGGAGATTCCCATAAGTCCACCACTATATAACCCAACTGGAATTATAAATATATTCATCCCTATTGCATATATTAAAGTTCCTATAATTGCTATAGCAAGTTTCTTCATTTCACTAGGCATAGTTTTATTTATGTATCCTTCACTCATTTCTATATCCTCCATAAATAATATCATAGGCCCATTATAATTCAATTTTTTAAATAATTCTATTTAATATTTCAACTTTACTATATATATTTTTTCACATTAAAACTCTTTTTTTCTATAAATATTAATTGAAATAAAATAAGAAGATACTAATACTAAAATTAATATTAAAGGTGCAATATAGGGTAATATATTAATGATTTCATTAATAATTTCTGGACTTGGATTTGAAATATTAAATTTATCCGCTATTTTTCCCCATAATAACACTAAAACAGTAGGAACTAAAAAAACAACAAAGACTAAAATACGTCCTTTTTCAGCTCCAAACTTATATATTAATGGAGTAATAATAGATATTATAATTAATCCAACTGCTAACACTACTCCAATGTTTATTCCTATCTCTTTTAAAGGAATATTTTGCACTAATTTTGATGAAATAATAAGAGCTAAAAAACCCAAAATAGCTGATACCAAAATGAAAAATATAGATATTAGATATCTACTTAATACTACATCCTTAAAGGTAATTGGCATAGATAAAGCATATTTATCCCATTTTGATGCTTCATCAATAGAAAAAAGGCTTAAACTCATCATTACTGATATCATTGCCATCATTCCTGATATAAATTCAGCATTATTTTGTGGTATGAATATTACAGCATAAAGCACCAAAATAATACCAATAGTTTTAATTTGTTTTTTTAAATTTAACATATCTTTAAGCATTAATCCTAACATAACTTTTCACCTCTTATATAAAATAACATTATATCTTCAATTGTTGCTTTATCTATAATAATATTCTCATATTTTCTTATAAAATCATTACTATTATTGATTAAAATTTCATATCCAAATTGGCTCTTTCTATATGCTACCATATAGTTTTTATCAATTAATTCAAATTCATCTTTACCACATTTTGCAATTGCCATGCTATAAGTCAATTCGTCCTTACTTTTAGAAAATACTATTTCTCCTTTATTGATAAACGTAATATAATCTGCTATTTTCTCTAAATCAGTTGTAATATGTGTTGATAACAATACTGAATGTTCTTCATTTTGAATAAACTCTAAAAAAATATCAAGAATTTCTTCTCTTACTATTGGATCTAATCCACTTGTTGCCTCATCTAAAATTAACAATTTTGCTTTATGAGAAAGTGCTATAGCAATTGATAATTTCATTTTCATTCCTTTTGAATATTCTTTTATTATCTTCTTTTCCGGAATATTAAATTTATTTAAATAAAAATTAAATGTGCTTTCTTCCCAATTTTTATATATCTTCTTCATAATTGTTGAAATATTTTTAGAATTTAAAGCTTCATAAAAACAACATTCATCAAAGACAACACCTATATCTTCTTTTACTTCTTTTTCATAATAAATATTATCCTTTCCAAATACTCTAACACTTCCGCTATCTCTTTTAATAATATTTAAAATTCCTTTAATAGTTGTAGTTTTCCCTGCTCCATTTTCACCTATAAGCCCCATAATACAGCCTTTAGGCATAGTAAAAGAAATATCCTTTAATTTAAAGTCATTGTAACTTTTATTTAAATTTTCTACTATTAATGCGTCCCCCATCTTATTCACCTCTATATAATATATTTAAAATTTCTATCAACTCTTCATAGGAAATGCCACTTAACTTTGCTCTTTCTACCGCCTTTTGAAGATATTCTTCAATAATACGTAAGTTTTCTTCTTTTAAAAATTCAGTATTTTTTGCTCCAACAAAACAACCTTTACCAGGAACTGTAATAATAAACCCATCTCTTTCTAAATCTTCATAAGCCCTTTTTGTTGTTATTACACTAATTCTTAGCTCTTTTGCTAATACTCTCATACTTGGAAGAAGATATCCTTCTTTTAATGTTCCAGTAATTATCATATTTTTTATTTGGCTTGTTATTTGTTCATAAATAGGCCGTTTATCAGAATTGCTTATAATAATATCCAAATCATCACCTCTATATATACTGTATATATCGTATATATACAGTATATATTTATATGGTTCTATTGTCAAGATTTATAATTCACCTATTATTTCTGATAATACTCTAATATAAAATAATATTGAATTTGATATACTTTACATAAAATAGTAATTTAGAAAGGTATACTTATGAAAAGAAGACACATAATTATAATTTTATTATTTGCTTCTGCTATAATTGCAGGGACTTATTTTACTAACCCTAAGGATCAAATCACATTACAAACCGCCTCAAATTCCAAAGATAATATTAAAGTAATAGATAATTTTAAATCTCCAGAACTTAATAATACAAAAACCTTAAGAATATATTTACCAGAAAACTATGGTAGTTCAAATAAAAGATATCCTGTAATTTATATGCCTGATGGACAAAACCTTTTTAACCCTTCAAGTGGAATATACGGAAAAACATGGGCTGTTTCTGAAACTTTAGATGAACTTTATGCTAAAGGTAAAACAAAGAACTACATCGTTGTTGGTATTGACTCTATTGATAGCACTAGAACTAATGAATACAATGTTTTTTCAGGAGTATCAAATAATAACCCTACAATTTCTCCAGGTGGACTTGGCAAATATTATTCGGAATTTATTGTAAAAACTTTAAAACCTTATATTGATGAAAATTACAGAACTCTTCCTGATAAGAAAAACACAGCTATTATTGGTGCTTCCTATGGTGCTATTGTTTCGCTATATACTGGAATTGAATATAATGATGTTTTTGGAGTAATTGGTGCTTTTTCATTATGTGATAATGTAAATCCAAATGCTTATACAGAATATTTATCTGATAACCTTAATAATAATAAAATTAAAGACACAAATATCTATTTTTATGTTGGAACTAATGATTTTGCATATTACTCTGCTAATAATGCTTATAAAATAGCTACTGACAATTCCTTGAATAATGTTTTCTATAAGGAAGATGATGGAAGTCATCATGAAAGCTATTGGGGACCAATGTTTAAATGGATAATTGAAAGTGAAAATTAACCTATTTTTTCTGATAATAGTCTATTACCAAATCAAATAGGATTCATTATAATTAAATAAATATAGTTAAAGGGGGAATATAATTATGAAAAAGAAACATATACTCATAATTTTATTAGTGATTTGTGTAATAATAGGAGGGGTTTTTTACTCTAAACCTAATGATGATACAAGTTCCTTAGAAACATCCTCCAGTATAAATGATTCAATTAATATAATTAATGATTTTGAATCTCCAGAACTTAATAATACAAAAACCATAAGAATATATTTACCAGAAGGTTATGATAGTTCAGATAAATCATATCCTGTGATTTATATGCCTGATGGACAAAATCTCTTTGATGCTTCAACTGCCACTTATGGAAAGACATGGGGAGTATCCGATATTTTAGATGAGCTTACTGATGAAGATAAAATAGATGGCTATATAGTTATTGGAATAGATTCCGTAGATAGTACTAGAACTAACGAATATAATTTTTTATCTGGGACATCCTCTGCTGATCCTTCAGGTTCACAAGGTGGACTTGGGAAATATTATTCAGAATTTATTGTTAAAACCTTAAAACCATATATAGATGAAAATTACAGAACTCTTACTGATAAGGAAAATACGGCTATTATTGGTGCTTCCTATGGTGCCGTTATTTCACTATATACTGGTATTGAATATAATGATGTTTTTGGAGTAATTGGAGCCTTTTCCTACGCCAGTAATGTAAATACTTCAGGATATACAGAATATTTCACAAAGAATTTTAATAATGAAAAAATTAAAGATACTAATATTTATTTCTATGTTGGAACTAATGATTTTGCATATCAATCTGCAAATAAACTATATAAAATAGCTACTGAAAACTCTCTTAAAAACGTATATTATAAAGAAGATAACGGTGTCCATGATGAAAATTCTTGGAGGCCAATGTTTAAATGGATAATTGAAAGTGAAAATAATCTATAGTCAATTATTTCTTGGAAGTTCAATAATAAATTCACTTCCCAAACCTAATTGACTTCTTACAATAATTCTACCCCCATGAGCCATTACTATTGCTTTAGTAATGGCTCATCATATTCTATTATCTCTTACTCCCATTAGAAATAGATTTAACCAATCTATTTAATCTTTGCATCTCTTAATAAATACTATCTATTTCGCATAATAAGTTATTCCATATGAATCAATTGTTCCTGAAACTATAATTTCATAATTAATGCCATCTCTTACATATTCACAGCTATAAATTTGATCCCTTAAAATGTCTTCTGTAATATCTATAGAATTGTTATTATCTAATTTCAGTATTACCTTATTATCAATTGTTTCAGCAGTAAATAAAGGATTATTTTCTATTCTAGCACTACTACTAGAACTACTAATTAAATTACCATTTTCTGAATATGTTTCTGAAGTTGTAGTAAGTGTACCATCTTTTTCTTCAATTGTTATATTTTTATTTCCAGTATCAGGATCTTTATGAATTACTAAATCACCATCAAAAATACTTGAATAATATTCAATATCACCATTTTCATTAATATAATCTTCTACATTTGCCTCTTTACCGTTAATCCATAAACTTACTTGTTTAAAAATCTCACCATCAGTTGCTGCATACGCAATTGAAGAAGTTGCAATTAATATAAAAGCAAATGAACAACAAATTACCATAGCCTTATTTAATCTTAACCTACTCTTACTTTTTTCCTGAATAATAATATCCTTTGAAGAGTGTAACTTTGAAAAAGTACTTTTATATAAATCTCTATTTTTCATCTTCCCAAATCTCCTTTAAACATTCTTTTAATATTTTTCTAGCCCTCATAAGTCTAGTACTTATAGCAGTTTCCTTAATTCTTAATAATTCACTAATTTCCTTAATGTTATATCCTTCATAATAATATAAGTGTACAACCACTCTATATTTCTTTGGTAAGTTCATGACTGCATAAAATAAATCACTTTCTTCAGTTGTCTCAAAACTTAACCCATTAGCATATTCTTCTAAAGCAACATGCTTTTTAAACCATGATGAAACTAATATTTTCTTACATTGATTAATGGTAACCTTAATAAGCCAATTCCTAATATGCTCATCACTCTCAAACTCTTTTTTTACATTATAAAATTTTATAAATACTTCTTGAACTACATCATCAGAATCATGACTATTTTTAAAATAATTAAAAGCTATAGCAAAAAGTCTATCTTTATGTTGCTCTATTATTTTTGTAAAATATGCATTATCCACTTTAACACCCCATATGTTATCTATATAATTAATTATAAATTAAGAAGGCCTTCACTACTAATACCTTTTACTATACATAAATATCACAAAATAAAAAAAGAAACTTTTCAACTCACCTGAAAAGTTTCTAAAATCATATATTTCCAAAAGATTTGTATATTACTTACTTATTTATGCTAACAAATTAACAATCAAGTTAGGTAAAAATGTACATACTCCTATTCCATAAAATAAGTCTAACCAAACAACAGATCCTGCTGCTCCTAAATATATTAATAAAACAATAGGTGCTCCTATTATTTTAGTAATTATTTTTGTTTCTGGATCTTTTATTGCTTTCCACATGCTTTTAGCATCACCAGTACTAGGAAAAGCATGCATACAAATACTTACTCCAAGCCATATTAAAATATATTCTGGAATATAGCTAGGGTCAAACCCCATCTTAAATTTAAAAATAGAAATAGATGCTGGAAGGGCAATAATAGCTCCTACAATTGTATTTATGAAAAAAGGTCCTATTCCAATTAATATATTAGTTGCTGCATTTTTAGGCTTTTCATGAATTACATACCCTGTTGGATTACCAAATCTAAAATAACATACATCTAATACTGCAACATTAAATAATCTGCAAAATATTTGGTGAGCAAGTTCATGAACTATTACACCTGGAAATGTTAAAATACTTATTACTATACCCGGTATCATTGTATTATTCCTCCTTTAAGTCTTATTCCTGCCAACTTTTGCTTCCTGAAAAAATCGAATCATAAAATTCTAAAGAATGCTCGTCTACATAGCCAAGTTCTTTACATCTACTATATAATTCATCTCTTTCGCTTAGCATGTTATTATAATGATAAGCTAATGCTAAAGTTAAACATCCTTCTGAATTTCTACTATCTAATTCATAAGCCTTTTTAGCTAATTCTAATCCTTTTTCATTATTTTTTCTTTTTAATTCAACCTTTGCCATAGAAGCATAGCTATCTACAGATTCAGAATTGACAGAAAACAAAGTTTTTGCTGATTCTAAAGCTTTTTCATAATCTCCAAGTTCTGTATAAACATTAGATTGTAAAATATATCCGTAATAAAAGTCAGGATGTTTTTCCATTACCCTATTTATTATTGATTTAGCCTCATTGTATTTCCCCATATCCATATAAATATCATATACATAATAAGCCCCATAAATTTCATTAGGATTCTTATCTACAAAAGGTCTTATTACTTTTAATAAATTTTCATCACTTATATCTTCTAGACTTTCTAATTTACTATAAAGTTCATCAGAAAAGCTGTAATATTTATTAGTTTTATCTAAAAGTGCAGTTATGGTACTAACCATTAACTCAGTATCTTCTTTACCAATTAATCCTTCGTAAGTGTTATATATATCTGTAGGGTAATTATTATAATAGTAAGCATTCATAAGCTTATATTTTATTCTAATATCTTCAGGATATTCATCAGATAATTTTTCATAATATTTCATAGCTGTAACATATTCTTTATTGCTTTCTGCTATTTCAGCCCTTTTTAATTGTAAAGCACTTTCAATAGAAGCTGGAAATTTAAATAAAGAAATAACAACAACTAATAAAACAGGTAAAAGAAATAATAATATTTTTCTTGGAATAGGTCTTTTGGCTAAGATTTTTCTACAATCTCTGCATAAATTTAAATCATAGCCATCCTGCACCTCATAACTTCCGCAATTTTTGCATACATGTCCTTCATTTTCATACTGATTTTCCAATATGGTCCCCCCTTAAATAATAACCTTATTTTATCCCTCAATAATAATATCACATTTTACTTTTTATAACAATTCTTATATATATTAAAATAACAAAAAAAAAGTGGTAATTTAAAACCACTTTTTATTTCTTTATTTTTTAATCTATTCAACTATCCATTTATTCTCTGATTTTTCTAAGAAGGCTTTACAGCTTCTTAATGTATCTCTTACGATTGTTATAATATAATTATCTGTATAAAAGGCCATATGTGGCGTAACAATTACATTAGGGAAACCTTTTAATAAAGCAAGCTCTCTATTACCTATAATATCTGATTTTCTATCATAATAATATAATGAAAACTCATTTTCTATTACATCTAAAGCTGCTGCCCCTACTTTTTTACTTTCTAAAGCATCAATTAAGGCATCTGAATCAATTAATCCCCCTCTTGCTGTATTAATAATAATTACCCCATCCTTCATTTTTTCAATACTTTCCTTATTAATCATATGAAAATTTTCTTCAAATAAAGGTGTATGTAATGTTATTAAATCAGATTCCTTATATAAAGTATCTAAATCTACATATTTTATTTTATCTTTTATATCTTCACTTTCATACTTATCATAAGCTAAAATCTTACATCCAAATCCAGATAAATTATTTACAACTGTTTTTCCTATTCTACCTGTTCCTATTACTCCAACAGTAAAATCTGAAAGTTCTTTACCTTGAATGCCTTTTAAGGTGAAATCTTGAATAGAAGCTCTCTCCATAATACAATTCATTTTACGTATAGACATTAACATAAGCATTAATGTATAATCTGCAACTCCATGAGGTCCATAGGGAGTATTTCCAACGGTTATACCAATTTCCTTAGCAGCATCCATATCTATATGATCATATCCAATAGTTCTAGTTGAAATAAACCTTACTCCATACTCATAAAACTTTTTCATTAATTCTTTAGAAATTGGTGTTGTAATAATACTTATGCAGCTGGACCCTTTAGCTAAATATGCATTTTCTAAATTAGGAGCTTCATGGCATACTACAAGCTCTATTCCAAGTTCCCTACTAAATTTATCAAACCATTGTCTTTCATCAAATTCTCTTAAACTATATACAGTAACTTTCATTATTATCTCTTCTTTCTAAAAATACTATCTATTTTTCATTTTATCACTGTAAATATAGTCAAACAAGGCATTAATTCCCCGTACTTTTATAAAACTTAATACTAAACCTCCAAAAAAAGTAAGATATTAGATATAAGAATATACCTACCAAAGGGGCAATATACATATAAACTTCAGGGAAACCTTGCATGTCTTCTTTTCTTAAAAAAAACTGAGCTGGGAAATAATTTACAAAAGAAAATGGTACAACATATATTAATATCATTTGAATCCCTTTGCTAAAAATACTTATGGGATAACCCGCAAATTTTTTCATATTCCCATATAATAGCCATCTTAAGTTATCTGTCTCACCAAAGAAAAACTTTAGTGAGCATATAAATAAAAATATAGCAGCTTGGACTAATACACCTCCAATAACAGCTAATATATAATATAGAACTGTTTGAATATTCCACTCTATTCCCAAATTATGGGCCGATACTATAAATAATATTACACCTAAAGAACCATGTCCACAGGCAGCAAGCCAATCTGAATTAATAGACATAAGCTGAAACAATACTCCTCTTGGTCTAATTATCATTCTATCAAAGGCACCATCTATTATTCTATATTTAAAATCTCTTAGTCCTGCAAAAAAAATCACAAAAATGCCATAAGTTAAAAATAATAAACTAAATAAAAATACCATTTCATTTATATTCCATCCGTTAATATTATCAAATTTAAGTAATGTAAAATACACAACTACAATACTTGTTGCTTGTCCCAAAAATAAGGCTATTGTAGTTAATATAGCATCAAATTTATACTGTAATCTTGAATTTAAAGATGTTTTAGAATACCACCAAAACATACTTAATGTATCTTTTATCATTATTAGCCTCCTTGAACTACAACTTTTTTCTCTCCACATTTCCATAAAATATGGCCTATAATAAAAAATATTATTATCCAAATAATTTGCCTACTAAAATTAATAAGTAACTGGTTACTGGTAACCTGTCCTAAATATGTTTTTACTGGTGTAAAATATATTGAATCAAAAGGAGTCCATTTTATAAAATCTAGAATCCACTGTGGCATAAACCACAAAGGGATCATAGTTCCTGAAAAAATATCAATAATAACATTTTTTATTGTTGAAATACCCCATATTCTAAAAACCCAAAAGGACAACGTTTGGATAATAAAACTTATTTCCCATAAAATAAAATATCCCAAAATAGCACTAACTAAAAACAAAAGAAAAGAAATAGCACTTGCTGGTTTTTCAATATTAGTAATGAACAAGGCTATAAATAAAGTTGGAAGGAAATTGAAACATACCCCAAATAAATTCTCTCCTAAATTTTCAGCTAATAATCTTCCTTTAAAACTAATTGGTTTTAATAGTTCGTTTGCAATTTGACCATCTCTTAATTTATGTTGTATGAATTCGTCATCAAATTTATATACATTTGACAAGCACAGTGAAAGCAAAAAGTTAGTTGCAACCATAGAAAATGTTATTCCATCTATTTCAGCTGCCCCTCCATAAAGAGCTTTATATATGCAGATAAAAATAAGAAAACTCAATATTGTACTTATGATACCCATAATATAGTTAAATCTATATTCTAAGTTATTTAAAAATTTCTTCTTTACAAATTCAAAATATACCATCATATAAACTTCAACTCACCTTCATAAATATCTCTTATTATTTCATCTATTTCCGGCTCTTTAATTGAAATATCTTTTACATGGTATTTATTTAATATTTCTGTCATTAAATCATTAATTTTAACTTTAGTACTATCAAAATCAAAAACCTTCTTACATCCGTTACAATTCTCTACATCTCTTATTTCTACGTCTCTAATTGGAGGAATATGAACCTTTTCCTGAAATTCAACTTCTATTAATCTTGAAGTTCCATAATTATTTTTTATATCTAAAACTCCACCATCATAAATTTTTTCACCTTTATCAATTATTATTAATCTATTACAAACCTTCTCTATATCCTGCATATCATGAGTTGTAAATATCATTGTTATGCCTTCAGTTTTATTTAAATATTTAATAAATTCTCTTATTTTTTCTTTTGCAACAACATCTAGCCCAATAGTTGGTTCATCAAAAAATACTATTTTAGGTGAATGAAGTAATGCAGCAACTATGTCTCCCTTCATTCTTTGACCTAATGATAATTGTCTTACCGGCTGCCTTAAAAATTCTCTCATATCAAGCAATTCTACAAACTTTTCTAAATTTTCTTCATATTTTTTCTTTGGAATTCTATATATTTTTTGTATTAGCTCAAAGCTATCAATTAATGGTAAATCCCAATTTAATTGTGTTTTTTGTCCAAAAACTACCCCTATATTAGCAACATAAGCTTTTCTATCTTTATATGGTGTATACCCATCAACCCTTATTTCCCCACTATCTGGATATAGTATTCCAGATAACATTTTTATTGTTGTTGATTTTCCTGCCCCATTCTTGCCAATAAATCCAACCATCTCCCCTTTTTGTATAGAGAAGCTTATATTATTTACGGCTTTCTTTTTTGTATAATTTGGTCTTAAAAAACCTAATTTTCCTTTACCTTTTTTATGAATTCTAAATGTCTTACTTATTTTGGTAACTGTAATTAAAGCATCTTCCATCAAATCACCCCTTGTTCAAATAGATATTTCTAATAACATCTTCCAATTTAGGTTCTATTATTTTAACATCCTTTATGAAACATTGTTTAATAACTTGATTTAAAATATCTGAAGCATTAATAATGTTATTTTCATAATAACAAAAAAGATTATCCTCTTGTAATTTATATTTTTTAATAGGTAAATCTTGCAAATCAGGAATTTTTCCCTTTTCTATTTTTATCTTTACTAAATAGTTACTAGCATACTTTCTTTTTAATCTGCTAATATCTCCTTCATAAATCTTTTTACCTTTATCTATTACTATAATTCTTTTGCAAGTTTTCTCTATATCTCCTAAATTATTTGAAGAAAAAAGAATAGTAGTCTCTTTATCTCTGTTAATCTCATTAATAACATTAATAATTTTTTCTTTATTTATTAAATCTAAACCTATTGTTGCTTCATCTAAATATAGAACCTTAGGATTATGTAATAATGAATATGCAATTTCTGCTTTCATTCTTTCACCTAATGACAGTTTATTAACTTGGCAATTTAATATTTCTTCTAAATCAAGTTTTTCACATAAATAATTCATATTAGCATTATAGTCATTATTGCTTATACCATACATTTTCTTAGCTAATAAAAAGGAATATTCTAATTTCATTTCCTTCCACAATTGACTTCTAATACCGTCTACAACAGCAATATTTTTTAAATTTTCCATCTTATTTTTATATGGATCTATTCCACATACCCTTAGAAATCCACTGTCTGGAAGTAATGTACCTGTAAGAATTCTAAAGCTGGTAGTTTTCCCTGCTCCATTAGCTCCTATATAACCTACAACCTCCCCTTTGGAAATATGAAAAGATAATGAATCTATTCTTTTTACCTGTTGAAAACTTTTATTTATGTTTTCTAAAACTATCATATAATCACCTTACATATCCTGAATTTATTATAAAAACTATCTATTTATTAGGTCAATTCATTTGGGACAAACAGCACACTAATAGGGATAAATAACATATACACAGAAAAAATTATCCTTTTCATATATGTCAATCATCCCATTATATTTATCTACAATTTCTTTAATTTGCTTAAATCCATACCCATGTTCTTCTTTATTTTCTTTTGTTGAAATTAAATTTGGATTATCTATCAAAACGGATTTACCAATTTTATTTTTAACTAAAATAGTATCATATCCTCTTTTTCTAAGTATAGAGACTTCTATTAGTTTTTTCTCAGACATTAAACTTCCTTCAATGGCATTATCAAGAATGTTATTTAATAATGCAGAAAAATCTACGCTTCCTATTTGATTAAAAGCTAAATTTTCTATTTCTACCTTTACATCAATACCCTGTTCTATAGCTAACTGAAGCTTTGTATTAATAATATAATTTAAAAGTGAATTTCCTATATCTATATATGTATACATCCTATTCAAATTATCTGTAATTTTAGAAAGATAATTTTTTGCTTCTTCATAATTTTTTTCATTAATATAAGCTGTAATAACCATAATATGATTTTTCATATCATGTTTTAAAGTTCTAGTTTTTTTATGAAGATTTTGAATTTCCTTAGCCATGTCCCTTTCTCTGTTATATTCCTCCTTAACAATATCCATTTGTAATTTTAAATCCATATTCTCACCTACAACGTAAGCATACTTTTCTTCTAGTTCATCTTGAATTTTTAATAATTTTTTCTTATTTTTAATTCCTTTTATATATAAAGCAAACAAAACTAAAATTAATATTCCTAATATAAATACCATTCAATTACCTCATAAATTTCATTAAATCTTTTTTAGTACTTTCACTATAGCATCTTCCTATTGGGATTATAGTTCCATCGTATAATTTAACTTCTTTTCCCTTAATTAAAAAAACTTCTTTTGCAGATATTAAATAGCCTTTATGAACTCTTAAAAAGCCTTTGTTATGCAAATTTTCTTCAAGACTTGTTAATGTATCCCTATACCTATACTTTTCTTTTTTGGTATACAAATTAACATAATTAGATTCTCCTTCAAAGTATAAAATATCACTAAGCTTTATTTTAATAATTTCATTATTAATTTTTATTGTCATATAATCTATCTTTTCTTGAAACTTTAAATAAATACTTTCTATAACCTGAGAAATCTCTTCATTGAAATAGTCTTTTCTAATGAACCCAAAAGGATGATATTTAAAGGATTTATATACTAAAGCATTGTGACTTGTTACAAATATTAATAAAATATCCTTTTCGGTATTTAACAAATATTCCCCTATATCCATCCCTGTAATTTTAGGCATATCAATATCCAAAAATAATACATCTATATTCTCTTTATCTAATATTTCCAATAATTTTTCAGGATAGCTTGTACTAAAGTACTTTCCATCTATTCTTAGTTTTGAAAACTCATTTTTTATAGTAGTTGACATATCTTCAAGAGTTTTTACCTCATCATCGCAAATTGCTATGTTATACATAAACATTTCACCTTCTATTTCAATATTTTATAAATATTATATCATTTTGGAAATATATAAAAAATCTCCGAATACTTATACTTTATATAGAAAGTGACTAATACTTATAAAATTTTATTTTTTTCCATAATTGTTATCCATAAATAATATATAATAATATAAAGTAATGAATAAATATATTATTAAGAAAGTAGTTTATTAATAATAGGAGATGGATTCATTTCCAAAGAATTGGGGTATGTGTGAAAAAAATAATAAGAATATATTACAGAATCAACTTCTCCAGATGGAACTTATACAGTGAGTGCCTATTTAAACAACGGAGGGGCAACAACAAGTTATTCAGTTTTAGCAACATTGAAAAATAACTTAAACAACAAAACTAAAAATATTTATTGGCAATATCGTTGTGATAAAGCAGATATACAATGGGTAAGTAACGATACTATTAAAATAAATGGAATAGAGTTACAGGTAGAAGATGAAATTTATGATTATAGAAGGAAGTAATAAGGTTACTCAATTAGTGAAAATCATTAAAATATTATGATTTAGAAGCAAAGTGGACAAGTATATTTGTCCACTTTTACAAGTTTAATTTTCAATATTAGTTTAACACAGAGCCTTTAAAAAAAGTATACTTTACATTGTTACCATCAAAATATGTTACCACATCATTATCAAAGTACCAACTTGATTTAAGTGTATTTGGTAAAAATAATCCTTCTGTATCCTTATAATCATAAAAATTTGCAGACCATTTTCTATATTCATAGCTTCCATTACTTTTACTAATTGCTCTATCATTTGTTGAAAATTCAACTAATTCACCATTATCTAAAAACTTATAAATTCCCTTAACTTTTAAATCCTTATATTTAACAGCTACTTCAATAGAATTTTTATCAATTTCTACAAATTCAATATCTCCACTTAACATTTCTGCTGGCATAAAAATCACTTCTGAAAGCCATGTTACAAGAGCTGCCTTGTCCATTTCTTCTCCACCTTCATCAAATAAAGTAATGTTTTTAGCAACTACGCCTTTCATATTGCCTTTCCCATTAATAAGTGAATCTAATCCTTGAAAAGGGATACCATAAAGAGATGAATCAATAAAAGCAAATCTTACTGGCTCATATGCAAAAATATGCTCTGAATAATTTATTTTTAAAGTTTTATTCATATTCATATTAAGAAAATCAGCATCTTTAAATTCAAAGTTCACATGGTCACTATCTACCTTATTTAATAACCCAGTGTATTTATAAAATTTTTGAATAGCTTCTGGTAAATCTTCAATAGAATATGTACTGTCCTTTTCATTTTCCTTAGTAGACGCAATACTTTTTTCTAGATTTGAATTAAAATCATTTCTGAGCCTTGAATAAGGCACCATAAAGTAAATAATTATTGCAACTATTATTATTCCTAAAACTATAAGCATTTTTTTACCTACTCCTTTCATTATTATGCTCCATTCTTAAAATATTCTCCTCCAAAAGCTGCATACTATTAAAGAAGTCCTTCATCATATCTTCATTAAAGCCCTGAAACAAATCATCAATATAAATTTCTTCCTTAACCTTTCTTTCCTTAAAATAATTAATACAATATTCTGTTACCTTAACTCTTTGTATTCTACCATCATTTTTATCTTTAATAATTTCTACAAAACCCTTCTTTTCTAATATAGCGGCCATTTTTTTAACATTTTGTCTTGAGCTCCCAAGTCTTTCAGCTATCATAGATATTGTTGGAACTTCATCATTAAAGCTTTGTATAATAGCTATTAAAAACCATTGCTTTGTTGTTATATTTAAATCAAACTTATCTCCTATGATTTGTAATTTGTTTGAAAATAAAAATATTCTACTATATATAAAGCCTTGCAAATCTCTAACTTCATCTTTCATCTTATCATCTCCATTTCAAAATATAAAAGGTAACTAGTTACTTTTTATTATACATAACCAGTTACCTTTTGTCAATATATTCTAATTTGAAAGGAATTTTTCTAATTCTCTAATAAATTTATTTTTTTCATCATAAAATAATCCATGACCACTTTTTTCAAACTTTATTATTCTGGAATTATTAATTAATTTTTTCTGCCGCTCTGCCAATTGAAATAAACAAACTTTATCATAAATACCGTGAAGAATTAATGTTTCACATTCAATTTCTCTAGCATCGCAAAATAGCTTTTCTTCATTTAACCATGTCTTTGCAATTTCAGCAGTTGCTAATAAAGAAGCTTGAAAGCCCAATTGTAAGAACCACTCAGAAAATGCCTTACTAACTTTCTTATGAAAAAATATTTTACCAAATTCCTCAAGCATATTAGGTCTATCAGAATAAGTTTCTTTGATAATATCTTTTACTACCTCTTCTTTTATTCCATAAGGGAAACCTGTTCTTCTAATTAAGCTTGGTACCGCAGCTGCGCAAAGTATAAGCTTTGAAACTGCATATCCATTATGTCTTGCCATATATCTTACAGCAATAGCTCCTCCTGTAGAGTGTCCTACCAAATTAATTTCCTTTAATCCTAATTCTTCTATTACAAATCTAACATCATCAGATAAAGTGTCATAATCATATCCTTCTAAAGGCTTATCTGAATTTCCAAAACCTCTTTGATCAAGTCCAATACATCTATATCCTTTCTTTGCAAAATAGCTAATTTGATATTCAAAAAGTCTGTGACTACCTGGCCATCCATGAAGAAATAGTATTACCTTATCACTTTTTTCATTAATATCTTCTAAATAAAGCTTCACATTGGAATTTACCTTAATAAAATACCCCATAAATATCTCCTAATAAATAATTTTATTTATTAGATAAATATTCATGAGGCTATTATCTTTATTCCTTTACTTATAAGATAAAATCTCAGGTAGTCTTTTTTCTAATTCGTCTAAGGTTATACCACATCTCTTAGCGTAATCTACTGCTTGATCTTTATCAATAATGTTTGCATCAAAATATCTTGAATCTTCAGATGCAAAATATAATCCACATACAGAAGAAACTGGATCCATCATATAGCTTTCTGTTAATTTAATTCCAACATTATTTTCAACATCAAGAAGGTTAAATAATATCTTCATTTGACTTTGATCAATAAGGGAAGAGTATCCGAAAGCTGGTCTTATTCCTCTATATTTAGCATCAAATATTTCTTTCATTGTTAATTCTTCATTTTTGCTATAGCCAAAGTAGTTCTTCCTTACATCTTCATGTAATTTTTCAGCAAAGGCTTCTGCTAATCTATCGCATAAAAGTTTAAGCATTATTGCGCTATAGTCATCACCTTTTTCTTTTAATTTAGTCTCATACTCTTTAATTCCTAAACCTGCTGTTACTGCAAAGCCTCCTACATAGTCCTTTTTGCCACTTTCTTTAGGTGCTATAAAATCAGAAAGACATAAATAAATTCCTTTATTATTCTCCTTCTGTTGTCTTAATAAATTAAAAGTATCTATAACTTCCCCATTTTTATAAATATCAATATTATCTCCATTTGAATTTGCTTCAAATATTCCAAGTACACCTTTTAGATTTAGAATTTTTTCTTCTTCAAGTAAGTCTAACATTTTATTTGCATCATCAAATAATTTTTTAGCTTCCTCTCCATACTGTTTATCTTCTAAGATTTCAGGATATTTCTTTTTCATTTCCCACGCAATAAAGAAAAATGTCCAATCTATATATTTTCTTAAATCAGAAACTGTGTAATTAGTTATTTCTTTTACTCCTAAGAAGTTTGGAGTTACTATTTCTCTATTATTCCAATCAATTGATAGCTTTTTCTCCCTTGCTTCTTCTAAAGTTATCATTTTTCTTGTTCCTTTATTGTAGCTTTCTCTTAAAGCTTGATACTCTTCTTTAATTGATCTTACATAATCATCTTTATTTGCTTGTAATAGATTTTTACATATTTCAACTGTTTTTGAAGCATCAAATCCATAAATCACTGGTCCACTGTAATTAGGGTCAATTTTTAAAGCAGTATGCATTTTTGAAGTTGTTGCTCCTCCAATTATAATAGGAATTCTTAACCCTCTTTTCTCCATTTCAGATGCTACATTTATCATTTCATCTAAAGATGGTGTAATAAGACCACTTAATCCTATAATATCTACTTTTTCCTTTATGGCTGTTTCAATAATAGTTTCACAAGGTGTCATAACTCCCAAATCAATTATTTCAAAGTTATTGCATGCAAGTACCACTCCAACTATGTTCTTTCCTATATCATGAACATCACCTTTTACAGTGGCTAATAGAACTTTACCTGCTTTTGAATTTTCTCCTTCTTTTTTATTGGCTTCAATATAAGGAAGTAAAAAGCTTACAGCCTTTTTCATTACTCTAGCTGATTTAACAACTTGAGGAAGAAACATTTTGCCATCTCCAAATAAGTCTCCAACTCTTGTCATTCCCTTCATTAAAGGCCCTTCTATAATTTCTAGTGCATTAGGATACTTATTAACTGCTTCCTCTAAATCTTCATCTAAAAATTCTGTTATACCTTTTACTAAAGAATAACTAAGTCTCTCATCTAAATTATTATCTCTCCATAAATTCTTATTTGATTCTACTTTGTCATTATCCTTTTTGTAAAATTCAGCTTTTTCTAATAATCGCTCTCCTGCATCCTTATGTTTATTTAAAACCACATCTTCTACTAAATACAATAAATCCTTTGGTATATCATCATAAATTTGAATCATTCCAGGGTTAACTATTCCCATGTCCATACCAGCTTCTATTGCATAATATAAAAAGACTGAATGCATAGCTTCTCTTATTGTATTATTCCCTCTAAAGGAAAAAGATAAGTTAGATACACCACCAGAAACCTTAGCATATGGTAGATTCTCTTTTATCCATTTAACAGCATTTATATAATCTACTGCATAATTATCATGTTCTTCTATTCCTGTTGCAATGGCCAAAATATTAGGATCAAAAATTATATCTTGTGGTGGAAAATTAATTTTATCTACTAATAAATCATAGGCTCTTTTACATATTTTAATCTTTCTTTCATATGTATCTGCTTGACCTTCTTCATCAAAGGCCATTACTACTACTGCTGCTCCAAAATCTTTAATAATTGATGCATGATTAAGAAATTCTTCTTCCCCATTTTTAAGAGATATAGAATTTACTATCGGCTTACCTTGAATACTTTTTAATCCTGCTTCAATTACATCCCATCTTGAAGAATCTATCATTATAGGTCTTGAAGATATATCTGGTTCTGAAGCTATAAGTCTTAAAAAATACTCCATTTCTTTCTTACTGTCTAATAATCCATCATCAAAATTAACATCAATTATTTGTGCCCCATTCTCCACTTGCTCCTTAGCAATAGATAAAGCTTCCTCATATTTCTTTTCCCTAATAAGCCTTGCAAATTTAGCTGAACCCGCAACATTTGTTCTTTCACCAATATTTATAAAATTATTTTCATTACTACTTGTTACTTTTTCAAGTCCACAATATATACTTTCTATTTTTATTTCAGGTATTTCTCTTGGCTTTAGCCCATTTACTCTTTTTGCAATTTCTCTAATATGCTCTGGAGTTGTTCCACAACATCCTCCAACTATATTTACATATCCATCTTTTGCAAGTTCTTCAATAAATCCAGCAGTTACACTTGGACTCTCATCATATTGTCCTAAAATGTTAGGTAATCCTGCATTGGGATAAACAGATACATACAGGTCTTGAGTTCTAGATAATTCCTTTACAAATGGCATTAATTGTGCACAACCAAAAGAACAGTTTAATCCAATTGAAATAACATTTTCATTTCTAATAGACTGTGCAAAGGCATCTAACTTTTGTCCTGAAAGTGTTCTACCTGACTTATCTGTTAATGTTCCTGATATCATTATTGGAAGTTTTTTATTCTTTTCTCTATATACCAAATTAGCTGCGTATATAGCTGCTCTTGCATTTAATGTATCAAAAATGGTTTCAATCAGTAAACAATCTACTCCTCCATCCATAAGTGCAGTTATTTGTTCCTTATAAGCATTTACAAGGTCATCAAAGCTTATATTTCTGTAGCCTGGATTTTCTACATCAGGTGAAATTGAAGCAGTTTTATTTGTTGGTCCTATTGAACCTGCTACAAATCTTGGCTTTTCAGGATTTTTTACTGTAAATTCATCTGCAACTTCTCTAGCAAGTATTGCAGATTTATAATTTAAATCATATACTAAATCAGCTAAATCATAATCTTCTTGAGAAATTGAAGTTGAATTAAAAGTATTTGTTTCAATAATATCTGCTCCAGCTTCTAAAAATCTTCTATGTATTTCTTTTATTACTTCTGGCTTAGTTATAGATAACAAATCATTATTTCCTTTTAGATCCTTGGTGGAATTTTTAAGTAATTCCCCTTTAAAATCTTCTTCAGTTAAAGAAAACTTTTGTATACTAGTTCCCATAGCACCATCTAAAACTATAATTCTATCTTTTAAAATATTAATTAAATTGCCCCTATTCATTCTTTACTCCTATTATTTATTAATTTCTAAACTTATTATATAATTAATTACCATTGTTAACAAGATTTATAGCTATTACAATATAATTTATCATATATTTCATATATTTTTAATAAAACCTACAATCTTCTTTCATATTCATTTCTTAGTAAACTATTTTTCATGGAAAATTCTACTTCCTTAATTAATCTTTCTTTATTATTAGGTAATATTCCTTTTAACATTATATAGTTTGAACCATGATTACATCTAAATATAATTTCTTCATTAGTACATATATTTTCAATTAATAGTTTTAGCTCTTCTAAAACTTCCATATCCTTTAATAGTGTAAATTTATTTTCAACAATACTTTTGTAAAGTGCTGTATTATCTTCTACCATAAGACTTAATAATCCCACATAATCTGGAGCTATTAAACTTATTAATTTACCAGTATTTATAGCATGCTCCTTTGTTTTTGTTTTTCCACCAATTCCTAAAATAAATGTAGCTGATACTAAAATTCCTGCTAACTTTACTTTATTAACAGCTTCTATTATTTCCTTTGTGGTAACCCCTTTATTAATATCTTTAAGGACTCTCTCATCTCCAGTTTCTACCCCCATATAAATCATATACAATCCTAATTTCTTTAATTTCTTCAATTCCTCTTCACTTTTAATTAATATTGATTTAGGAGAACCATATAATGTTATTCTTTTACATTCTGGAAATACCTTATTTATATAACTTAGTATTTCTTCTAAAATTGAATATTTAATTATTAATGCATCTCCATCTGCTAAAAATATTTTTTCTACATAACTGTACTCACTTCTAAAAAAATCTATATCTTTTTTTATTTCTTCTAAAGATTTAATTTTAAATTGTTTTTTCTTATACATTCCACAAAAAGTACATTTGTTATGAGAACATCCTAATGTTACTTGAATTATAAGGCTATTGCCTTCACTTGGTGGTCTATATAATGGATAATCATACATTATTATTCCTTCTTTCTAGTTTTCCCTATACTAATTTTACCTTTATTTATAATAATTTAAAATCAACATTTATCTAAAATAGATGCAAATAAGAAAAAATATGCTGTTACAAAAACAGTAATGAAAATTAAAGCATCATTATTTGTTACTATAAACAAACAATAATGCTTTTTTATATCTTTACTTTTTAGATTTTAACTATTTTATTATAGTTCTCTTCAACTTTATTCCAATCAATTACATTCCATATATTTTTAACGTAATCAGCTCTTAAATTTTTATATTTTAAATAATAAGCATGTTCCCATACATCAATAGTTAATAAAGGCTTCATTTTTAGACTTAAAGGTGAATCTTGATTTGCTGTAGTAATAATATCAAGATCACATTTATCATTTACAACAAGCCAAGAATATCCTGATCCAAAAACACTAATAGCTTTATTTGATATTTCCTCAATTAAGTCCTGTAAATCCCCGTACTTTTTATTAATATCCTTCAACAAATTACCACAGGGACTTTTTTTAGCCTTCTTTGATAAAATAGAAAAATATAAATTATGATTTGCAACTCCCCCGCCTTGATTTATTACACCTTTTCTTATTTCTTCAGGAATTTCTAAAGGATTCCATAATATTTCTTCTAAGGATTTGTTATCTGTAAAATCCTCATAACCCTCCAGTATTTTATTAAGATTATTTACATAAGTTTGCAAATGCTTTGTATAATGTATCATTACAGTTTTTCTATCAATATAGGGTTCTAAATCTTTATATTTATATTCTAAAGGCCATTTGTCATATTTCATATATACCCCACCTTTCATTTATTTATATATGAATATAACTTAAAATTAGACCTATTCTGAAAAACTAATTTATCTGCTTTTGAATAAATAATTTATGTGCAAAACACATTATTGTTGACCTTAATAATTCGCTTTCATAAGTAATTTGTGATGCTGAACTTGGTTTCGAAAAATCTCTAGTAATAAAAACTGCTTTTAAAATATTTTCAAGTTCTGTACAAAAATAATCATAAGCTTCCTCCACAGAATAAGTTTCTATTTGAATTTCTATTAGCTTACATATTTCTTGTATACTAAAAACTTGTTTAAAAACACAAACTACAATTAAATAAGCTAAGTGTCTTTCATTATATCTTTTAGCCTTAGGAGGGGATACAAGCTTCTGTTTTACATAATTATTAACCATTGTTGGTGTTAATAACTTTTCTTCCTTATTAACAGTAATTGCTTTTAATATATCTTCAATATATGAGATTACTTGGTCCTTATATAATGAAACATGTGGCAATTCATTAAATCTTGGACAATGAAAATTTAATATTTCTGAATATTCTTCTTTTAAAACATCCACTGACATATCTTCTCCTTAATTATCATTCTAAATTAATTCTTCATATTTTTTTATAAATTGTATAGATAAACACCCTGGGCCACCTTGTGTAGTAAACACTGGACCTAGCATATGTATTTCTATATCTGCATTTTTTATATATTCAAGTATAATACTTTTGGCTTCCTCAGCCAAACTTATTTCATTACCATGACATATATATATTTTATATCCACTATCAACATTATGTTCTAGCATTACATCACATATTTTGCCTATAGCTTTTCTAAAAGTACGCTTTGTAGTGAACTTAACAAGAGTTGTACTATCTTCAGACAATGTCATAACAGGCACAAGCTTTATAGCACTTCCTATTTTCCCAACTAAAGGTGATAATCTTCCTCCCCTAACCAAGAAATCAAAGTCCCTTGGAATTAAAAACGATATTGAGGTTTCAGCTATTTCATGTATTTCCTTAATAATTTCTTCCCTTGTTAAGCCTTTATTAACTAAAGAAACAGCTAACTCTACTAAATATCTTTGTGGTCCACAAAGGGTTTTTGAGTTAATAACATTTATACGATCAGGATTTTTATCCATATTCTTTGCAGTACATGCAGAATTATATGTTCCTGATAAACCATCTGCCATTGATATATTTATTATTTCATCCTCTGGATACTTATTATAAATATCCAAAACTTCACCTATAGATGGTTGTGATGATGTAGGCATGTACCCTTCATTAATAATAGAAATAAAATCTACAGTATTTATATCTTCAAATTCTTTGTAAGTTCTTTTGTTTATAGTAACACTAAGAGGTGCAATACTAAAGCCCTTTTCCTCTGCTTGTTTTATTGAATAAAGTGTTGATGAATCCGATACTATTCTTATCATATACTCTCCTTATAAAATACTTAGTTTGAAATACTAATGTATTTAGTCTTTAATACTAGATTGTTTAGTATATAATATTCTTTCTTTTTATATTTGTCAATATAGTTTAAATCCCATAATAATTCAACTCGAAAAATTATGGGACAATTCTCTAAAGTAGTATTTTTCATTCATTGATAATATTTATCTTTAACTCTTTTTGTAAATCCATAATCAATAATTACAATTTTTCTATCAATTATTCCCCAACTACTTTCTCTATATAAATCATTTAATACTAAATTATATTTTTCTTGAATTCTTTTTAACTGAGGCAAATTTAAAAATTCCTTTCTGTTTTTAACATTAAAGTACTTAAAAACATATGAAATATTATTTATTATATTGGCTTTTTCCATAACAATAATTTTAAATCTTTTAGATGCTTGTACCACTTTTGCAAATAACCCTGAGTTATCCATAGAACTAATTCTATATTCTTCAATGTTTTGCTCAATTCCTGCTCTATTGATTGCTACCTTTATTACATATCCATTACCAAGATCAAATACTTGTCTACTAGAACCATAGCCAATACATTCATAGTATCCTAGCTTTATATTATACATAAGTTTATTATATGCAATAAACATATTCATCTCCCACTTTGTTTTTTTATTTTTAATAATTAAGCTACTCTACTTATTATATTATTCAGTGAACATTTTCCTTGTTACCATAACTCTCTTTATAATGAAGAAATTTAATAAATCATTATAATATTCCAATATTTAGCACTTTAATAATTTAATCGATTTATTATTGATTTATCATAAAATTACAGGATTTTATTTGATATTTTCATTTTATTCCAGGCTTTTATTGATAAAATCATATTTAACATCCTTTGCTAATTAACTAAATATACTTTACCCTTATCTATAAAGGGGTGATTGAAATGGAAGGATTTATTATTAAACTCTAATTGATAAACTATATGGAGTTTAATAACAAAATTGGAAGAATAAAATAAATTTAAATGAGGTGTTATTTATGTCAAATCTTTCTTTTACGGTATATCCTAGAAGTATAGAATCTAATCAAAAACAACTTAGAAAAAGTGGATACATCCCCGGAATAATTTATGGTGAATTCCTTGATAATCCAATTTCAATACAAATGAACAATTCTCAGTTAAAGAATCTTCTTCGTAAAAATAATAGTGGATCTATTATAGAAGTTAATCTTGATAATAATAAATATAATTGTGTAGTTAAAGAAATTCAAAGAAATAATCTTTTAGAAATATTGCATGTAGACTTTCAATATGCAAAAACAAATGAAGTAATTAAAATGAGAATACCAATTACTTTTATTGGTCAAGAAGCCTTAGAATCAAAAAGATTACTTTTAGAAACATACAATTCATTTATTGATTTAAAAGGAAGTGTTGAGGATATTCCTGAATATATTGAAGTAAATGTAGCGAATATGAACTTTGATGATAAAATTTTCATTGAAAATATTACAATTCCTAAAGGAGTAACAGTGCTAACTGAAAGCAAAAATTTATTAGCTACTATATCTAGTTAATCATTATGACATATTTTAAAGGATATTATTAATAATAATATCCTTTAAAATATCTAGAAAATATGGTAATATATGAGATGGAGGTGGCCGATGAAAAGAAAAATAGTAATACTTTTATGTTTAGTTACTATATTAGTCGGATCTTTATCTTATATATTATTAAAAACCTTTTATGAATCACCAGTTAAGGATACAGATAGTACTGTTACGAATAATGAAGTGATTAATAATGATGAAGAAAAGAAACCAAGCAATGGTCCCTATATAAATAAAGATAATTTAGACTACAATACCAAATCTGACTCTATAGGATTTTACGAAACAGAAGAAGGATTAACTTCAGTTTATCTATTACAAAAAACTCCAAATGATGATAAGGGAATATATTATTATATCCTTTCAAATTATAGTTTTTCTTCTGAAGTTGAAAGGCTAAATATTACTCTTAATCAAGCTAAAGATATAGTTTTAGAAAGACTTCCAGATGATATATCAGAGGATAAAAGAATATATGATAGTTCAAGTGGTTCAACTTACATATTTTATAAATCTTCATCAGGAAATTTTGTAGCATCATTAAAACATAGCATTATAAGTACTACTAATGGTATTGCTAATTATGATAAAGAAAGAATTGCTGGAATTAGTTTTTTAAAAAAATGGGAATGATAACAGTTTTGTGCTTTTAAGCAGAACATTATCATTCCCATTTTCTTTATAAATAAATTATCTATTCTTTTTCTCTATTCTTGAATAAGCATATGAAATTATAAGTGCTATAGAACCAACTAATAAATATATTATTGTTTTCATTACGAAGTTATCTATATATAAATCTACTAAAATGACTTTTGCACATGTTAATAAAGCCACTCCAAGCCCATATTGTCTTAAATTCTTAACTTCTAACTTAAATCCTAACCAAATACTAATAAAAGATAATCCCATTAATAAAATGTCTGTAATTATAGCCACCAAATTAGTTGATAAAACATGTATTAAATTAAATCTTAATATACATGCTGTTAAATAAATTCCAATAACTAAATACAGGTTCTTTTTATATTTATTCTCACCTATAAGAAGTATGGCTGCTAATCCAAGTACTGCTGCAAATAATAACTGATGTGCTTTTAAATTAAAGGTTAATAATACACTTATATTTATAATAGATATTATTCCTATTAAAACTAAATTATATATCTCCACGTTTTTATGCATTAAAATCTTAACTTTACTACTTGCATATACAAAAAGTATACATATTAACATAGTAACTAATTCATAATTTACAAAGCCTTTAATTATATTCAAAGACCAAAACAATTCTATAAAAAGTCCTAAATATATATATTTAAAAACCAATAATATTATATTATCTTTATTCTTTATAGCCAAAATATAAAGGGCAGCAGCTAATAATAATAAATAAATCACTTTATATATAAGTTTTTCTGCATCTGTGTCCCCATTAAAATAATCAATTGAACAGCTACATAATAAGACTAAATATCCAGCCTGTAAGAATATATTTTCTTCATTAATATAACAACATATTGTAATTATCATTAACAAAATTATTGATGCTGTTAAAAGGTAGCCATTATTAGTAACCATCATCATAGCTATTATTGTAAAAATAAACTGCAGATAGAATAGCCATTTATTATTTTCACCTTTAAGAAAAAATATAATTTGTGTTACCATCATTCCACCAAAGGCTACTACAGCATAAACAGTATCTATATCTAATAAAAAAACTAATCCTAAAGAAATCAGCATATACATACCAATATACAATACCTTTTTAACTTCTTCCTTTATAGTTTTAAATTCTCTAAAGAACATAACATTTATTATTCCACAAATCACTATTGCATAAATTGATACTGCTATTGGAGCTAAAAAACCTTCAATAATTATTTTAAAATACATTATAGAAATAATTATACTAGTATAAATATTAAAAGAAATATAAACCTTATCTTTCTTAATAGGCTTAAGAATGTTAACTATTCCTATTAATGATAAAATAATAATTGTTGTTATTGATTCAGTAACACCTAGTTTATTCATAGGCAATAAACAAAAGTATCCACCTATTAAAGACACTATTCTAATAATATTAGACTCATGATTGCTACTTAATATAAAGGATAACAAGGTAATGAACATAGCCACAATTAATGCTACTAAAGTTCCCATTGTTCTTAAGTATAAATAATTTATTATTACTGATGAAAATAAAGCTGCTATACCTAAAGAAAGTATCCCTGTGGATAATGTATTTTTAAACTTTCTATAAGCTAACTCTCCAATTCCAAGAACAATTGCTGATACTATAAATAAGCTAATGCCCTTTAAAGTATTATTCATGTAATGAACATAAACATATCTACCAAAGGTAATAAATGAAATTAGAATTAAGATTACACCTACAACTGTTAATGCATTTACTCCTAATTTAAATTCAAATTTATTTTCTTTGTTTTCAGATATATTATTTTTAGTTTTACTCTCAGAGACCTGAATATTAATATTATATAAATTTTGGTTTATTCCATTAATTCTATTTTCCATCATTAATATTTCATTATATGTTTGTCTTAGGTAATTATTATATTTGGGATTATCATTAGGATTATTATTCATAAGAAGTTCCCTAATTCTATTTTTTAACTCACTTATTCTATCTTTCGTAATAGTAACATTTTCTTTGTTTAATTCATTATTTTTTTCTATTACTTCTTTATTATCTTCCTGTATTTTTTCTTTATCCTTAAGACTAATTGAATCTAAAGATGATAAAATTTTACTAAGCTCTTCATTTAATGATTTTTGCTTTAACAAATATTCTTTTATGTCCATATTTGCCCCCTCTCATATAAGTATTATAACTTTTTATTCTATTTTTGTATATATCTTGTTAATCAACTATCCTTGTCATCACTTTGAGCATTATCCCATCTTTAAAATCATATTTTTAAATTTTTTTGTAAGTTCTTCAAAGCAAAAAAAGAACACTAAAAATTAAGTGTTCTTTTCATTAAATAACCCAGCTCCTTTAATTATTTCTTGGTCATTGAATAAACTTAAAACAGCTTCATTATAATCATTTAACTTCTGTGCTTTCTTTATTTTCTTACCATATTTCTTATTATCCGAAAAAATATAAATCATATAAGACCATAATTCCTTCATCTTAAATAAAACATTTTTGTTGTCATGGAATAATTCTATATATCCATTTAATATTTCATCATGAAATTTTTTTAATGTTTTTTTATGTAAAATATTTTCATCCTTAATTTCTTGAATTAATCCTGGATTTGCTATAATTCCCCTTCCTATCATAACTGCCTTAACTTCTGTAAAATTCTCTCTAAAATTAACATAATCCTTAGATGTAAAAATATCTCCATTGTAGCATATTGGATTATTACTTAAGTCAAGAGCATCTTTAAACACCTCTAAATTAGGTTTATTTCTATAAAAATCCTTTTGTGTTCTAGGATGAATTGTTAACTCCTCTATAGGATATTTATTAAATATTTTTATTAATTCATAGAATTCCTCTGGGCTTTCTTTTCCTATTCTTGTTTTTATAGATATTTTTATATTATCCATTTTAAATATTTCATCTAAAAAAATATCAAGTTCTTCTCTTTTAGCAAGAAACCCTGACCCTCTCCCCTTTGAAACAACGGTTCCAGAAGGGCATCCTAAATTTAAATTTATTTCTTCATACCCTAGTTGTAGTAGCTTTTCAGCAGTGTTTATAAAATATTCTGAATTATTAGTAAGTATTTGTGGTACTAATTTACTAACCCTATTATTTTCTGGTAACACATCTCTTAACTCTTTATTTTTAAAGCCTTTACTGTTATTTGGAACAATGAAAGGAGTATAGTACTTATCTATATTATGAAAATATTTTTCATATGCATTTCTATATATATGATTTGTAATTCCTTCTAATGGTGCTAAATAATATTTCATGTCCTAGCTGCTGCTCCTTTATATAAATTTAATACTCTGAAGCTAATTATAACATTCTTGAATAAATCCATGTATTACTTTTAAAATCCCTTGCCTTTATAATAACTATATTATCCTTTACCTCTACGTATATTCCATTACTATAAGAACTATCTTGAACAAATCCTTTTTCACTATTTATATCTGTAACATAATTAGAATTAACAGATCCAGTGTTAACAGTTACTATTTGTTTTTCCTCATCTGCACTTTTATCAGGTGTTAAATGAGTATGAGATGTAAATAATATTACTTCAGGATAATTTGATAATATGCTTTTAAGTTCTTCATTTTTATCTACACCTTTTACATTTAAATTAAAAAACTTCATATCTATAGGCTGATGTAAAAACACAAATATAGGTTTTCCTTCTTCGTAATTTTCTTTTATAGTATCTCTTAACCAATTAAGTTGCTCATCTGAAATAAGAGCAGCATTAACCTTTTCTGTACCAGTATAATCAGATCCTAGAGATATAAAATGATATCCCTTAATCCATGAATCATGATAAGTCTTATTAGTTCCTGCAAATTCGAGATATTTATTAACACGACACTCCACATCTGCTTCTGTAATATTTTCAGCATCATAGTCATAATATTCATGATTACCTATATTTTTTATTATTGTATCTGGTAGTTTATCAGAATTTTTACTTAAAACATCTTTAATGTCATCATACTGCTTATCTAATCCTTGGTCTACAGTATCTCCATTTAAAACTAATGCATCCATATATGAATTTACACTATATAAATCATCAATAGCATTTTGTAAATTACCTTCATTTCCATGAATATCAGATAAAACTGCAAAAGAAAGATCTGCATCTGGCTTAGCTGAACTTTGTACTGAATTGAATTCCTTAAATATCACTATTGTTGCTAAAGCTATTATAAAAAGTACTAAAAAAACTAAGATTAATTTCTTTTTCATATTATCACCTCCATATTTTGTATTATAAGCATAAAAAATTCTCTATAATCCTATTTTAGCATTATAGAGAATAAAAAATATATTATTAGTTTGGAATTACTATATTAAAATCTTTATTGTAATTTAGATATTCAGTTTTTGCTGACATTCCTACTGTTTCCAAATCAACATTCTTAAGATATCCATCATCGCCTATAACAAAAGTAACTATTAATGACTCTGAAATATTAGTTGATGACTTTCCTGTTATTTTCTTAAATATTTCTGATACTTTATCCTTTGGAACGTTTAATTCATAAGTATTATTCCCTTTATCCGTAAACATCTCTGGATTAGTATCAATTAAATCAATGTAAGCTTCAAAACTTTCAGTAGCATTCATTCCCTCAATATCAGATAAACTCACACTTTGTGTTACATAGTTCCCATTTTTGTCCTTTACATACATAGTATAAGATTCATTATTTTTAGCTATATAAAAATCTATTTGTTTACCTAAGGTTGTCATGGATGCTTGATATTTAGTATTTTTCTTAATATCTTCAACTTTTATATTCATTTTCAATTCAACTTTTTGTCCTTTAGCTGTAATCATGGATATAAGATTTGCTTCCATACTGTTTGCTTTTTTTGTTTTTTCTAAGCACTTAGCAAGGGCTCCATCAGAACTTGAGCATCCTGATAAAAATACTCCCCCAAAAATAATTAACATTACTGATATTAACTTAAAACCTTTTTTCATATTTTATCCCCTTTTACTAAAATAAATTTCAATTAAAATAATATCATATTATATCAAATGTGTAAATTTTTTGTATTTAAGGGAGTTTCATAGAAAACAAATAAAATCTTTAAAATAATCAATCTTTACTTTTTTCTAAATACCAATTTTCGAATTCCATTTTACACTTAATTCCAGTCGGTGTATCACACAGACCTCCTCTTGAAGTGCATTTTAAACCATCTGGCATATTTCTTCCCACCTTATCAGCTAAATCAACAACTTCATGAAATGGGATAACACACTTTCTGCCAGACATAGCTACTTCGCTAAATGTTATTGCCATAGTAACTGCTGTTATTACCCTACTTAAGCAAGGCTGATTATCTCCACCTGGAATAGGATCACATGGCCATCCAATAGCAGCCTGCAAAGTTAATGATGCTGCACATTCAACTTCTTCTGGTGTACCTTTTAACATTTCTGTAAGACCTGCTGCTGCCATAGAAGCACACATTCCGCACTCCCCTGCGCAACCTATAATCTCACCTGTAGGATCTGTTCTACTATAACAAATAGCCCCAACACTTGCTGCTATAAACAGCCCTCTCATCATATCTTCATGAGATAAATTTTTTGTTTCCCTAGCTGCTTCAAGGACAGAATATATAAATCCTCCACCAGTTCCCATAGGTCCTGGAACCATCTTTACACCTTTAACCAAAGCTTGAACACCAAATGCATAATATAAAGCTAAACTAACTGTGTTACCAACTAATGTTTCTTTACTTTCTTTATATTTTTTCCAATCTCTAAAATGATATCCTGAAAAAGGTGTTTCTAATAAATTACTATCATCTTTATAAACAGTTTTTATCTGTCCCTCCATATATTCACGAATTTTTTCCATGTTAGAAATTATTCTATCTTTGCTCCATCCAGATGCATCCATTTCATAATCTATTGCTGTTTCATACAATCCTTGATTACGTTCCTTAGATATTCTTATCCAATCAGTAAAAGTATTATAAAGCTGAGGCTTTTTCTTTTTTGTAGTTGTAACTGGAAGAATCGGACTTATCATAGTATATTCTACCTTAGGAAAAGCTTCTAGAAATTCATCTAAACTTTCTATTTTATTTTCAGAAGTATACCAATATAATGTACCTTTCTCTAAACTTCTATTAACCCCATAACTTAAAATAGAATATCTACTTTTAAATTCATTAATTACAGTTTCTCTTTCATATTGATTATTTTTATCTAAAATAAAGTAAACATAAGTATCACATTTCCCCTTAAAAGGAAATCCGTTAATCATAACTGTCTCTATCATACCTCCTCCAATTGAATTACCAACAAAAGTTAACACTTTTCCATTTTTACTTGTTAAAATAAATTTAACGGCATTTGCATGGGAACTTTCTTTAATAGTTGAAAATTCAAAATCATAAGATATTCTTTCCTCTTTAAGTATGTTTTTAATTTCAAACAATCTTTCATTATCTGGTAATAATCCATATGCACCTGCTAGCATGCCTAAATCCTCATTCATAACTCCAAATGTTCCTGCAAAAGAACCTTTGGGATCTAGTATAATATGTATCTTCTTAACTGGAGAATTTAACAAACTATTTGCAATATAGCCCAACCTACATGGACCTGCAGTATGAGAGCTAGATCCAGGTTGCATTATTGGACCAAAAACATCATTAAAAAATTCCGGATATAATTCTTCCACAGTAAATCCCTTCTTCAAATATATTATCTATTTGTATAAGGTACTAAATAATCATCTAGTTCTACATCAAGTGTTTTATTTATTAAATTTGTAGCAATCATAATTGTTGCAAAGGCTGTAATTGCCACTATTTGCTCTTCATTCCAATGTGCTTTTAACTTTTCAAAAATTTCTGCTGGTACATTATTTGCATCTTTTACAATAGCACGTCCATAATCAATTAATATTTTTTCCTCTTCTGTAAAATCAAAATGTTCAAAATCAATATTAAGATCATCTAATATTTTTTTGAAAAACCTTCCACAAATCAAGCAGTCATTTTCAGTAGATATTGCATAGCAGAAAAAGTTAACTGCTCTTTCTCCTAAAAACTTTTCAACTGTTTTTTCTAAAGGAAACCACTCCATTAATGCATGGTATGCTGGTAAAGAATGTAATAATGTTAATTTCATATTAGTTATTCTTCCATGTTCCTTTATTTGATAATCAATTTCCTTTTTAACTTCTTCTGATGCACTATTATAATCTACTAATGATATATATGCCATAATTAATTCCTCCTTATATTGAATAGCTAAATCTTTGCATATATCTAGCTATAAATTGTTTTGTTCTTTCATTTTGTGGATTTGTAAAAAATTCTTTTGAAGGTGCAACCTCCACTATTTGTCCTGCATCCATAAATGCTATTTTATCAGCAACTTCTCTAGCAAAATCCATTTCATGGGTTACTATCAACATAGTAACCTTTTCTTCTGACACTTTTTTTATAACATTTAATACTTCCTGCACTAATTCAGGATCTAAAGCTGATGTTGGTTCATCAAACAAAATTATTTTAGGTTTTAGAGCCAGTGCTCTTGCTATGGCTACTCTTTGTCTTTGTCCACCTGATAAAGCTACCGGATAATAGTCTTTCTTCTCAAGCATACCAACCTTATTAAGATATGCCTTTCCAATTTCATCAGCTTCTTTCTTCGGTATTTTTTGTACAACTTTTAAGGCTTCCGTTACATTTTCTAGTGAAGTTTTATTCTCAAATAAATGAAATCCTTGAAAGACCATTGCTGTTTTTCTTCTTGCCACTTTCTTTACTGACTTATTAATTTCCTTAGCATGAAATGAAAAATCTCCAATTACAATTTCCCCATCACTTGGAGTCTCTAATAAATTGATACATCTTAGTAATGTGGACTTTCCAGAACCACTTGAGCCTATTAATGCTACTGTCTGTCCATCTTCTACTGTAAGATTTATACCTTTTAATACTTCTACATTATTAAATGATTTATGAATATTTCTTACTTCTATCATACAGTCTCACCTTTTACATTCTTTTCATTTTTACATACTTTTTTCTCAATTAGCGCAACTAAACGCTCAAATATTATACATATAATCCAATACACAATTGCTGCTACTATATATGCCTCAAAAAATCTCGAAGTACGACCTGCTACTATCTTCGCTTGTCCCATAATATCTGTAACAGATGCCGCAAATGCAAGTGAAGTATCCTTAAGCATTCCAATAAAATGATTTGCAATGTTTGGCAAACCTACTTTTAATGCTTGTGGAATAACAATTCTTAACATAGCTTGACTAGAACTCATTCCTACTGAATAAGCCGCTTCCATTTGGCCATTGTCCACTGCTAAAATGGCTGATCGAATAGTTTCTGTTAAATATGCTCCAGAGCTTAAAGAGAATGCCACAAACATAAAGATTATAGCTGGAATTTTCGATACATCTATATTAGTTCCAAAAGTTTCATTTAACACTCGTAATGCTATTGGTATTCCGTAATAAATTAAGAAAATCTGTACAATTAATGGTGTTCCTCTAATAAATGATACATATAAACTTACAATATGCCTTAATACCGGGATTTTGTATATTTTAGCAATTGCTCCAATGAACCCTAATAAAATACCAAATACAAATGCCACTAAGGCAATTGCTAAAGATACAGGAATTCCTTTAAGTATATAGGGAATAGCATCAATCATATATTGGACATCAAATATCTTATTCATATACTTCTCCAATCTTTATAAGTTATTTAGTATAATCTACACCAAACCATTCATTTGATAATTTTGATAATTCACCATTCTCTTTTAATTTACTTAAAGCAGCGTCAATTTTTTCTTTAAGCTTTTTACCTTCATCATCTTGTTTAAAAATAAAATATGTAGGATCAGAAGATAATCTTTCTCCAACAGCCTCTATATCAAGTCCTTGTGTTTTTGCCTTACTTTCTGCCATAATAGGATCATTTACAGTAGCATCAATTCTTCCTGAAACAATATCTTGTAAAATTGTAGTAATGTCTTGTTCATAATAATTAATTGTCAAAATGTTATCATGTTCCTTATTCCATTTCTCTACAAGTAATGTAAATGAATCACCAACAGTAAGACCAATCTTCTTACCTTTTAAATCTTCTAAGGAATTGATTCCTGTTGTTCCTTTCTTAACAATAATTTGAGATACACAGTTAAAATAAGAATTATCAGTTAAATAATACTTTTGCTTTCTTTCATCATTACTAGTAATTTGATTAGCTAACATTTGAAATTTGTCAGAATCTAAACCAACAAATAAACTATCCCAAGGTCCTGCAATAAATTCAAATTTTAATGATGGATCTACTTCTTCCACCTTTCTCAAAACTTCTAAATCATAACCAGTTAATTTTCCATCTTCACCTTCATAACTAAATGGACTATAAGTTCCCATTGTCCCAACCTTTACAACTGTTGTATCATTATTACTTGATTCATCTGAGGTTCCACATCCACTTAATACCCCTGCTATAAGTGTTAATATTAAAGTTGTAAATAAAAATCTTTTTTTCATATTTAATTTCCCCCTATTTATCTAGTTAGTAAACCTGCATCTAATACAAATTGACTTCCTGTAATATATCTTGCTTTTTCACTGGCTAAGAATTTAACAGAATTCACTACATCTTCTGTTTCAATCCAAGGCACTGGTAATAGATTTCCTGCTGAACGTTCAGCTATTTCTATTGGAGTAGTACCTTCCATAGCTGCGAGACCATCATTCATAGGAGTATTAACTCCAGTAAGATGAATAGTAATTACTCTAATTCCATGTGGTGCTAACTCAATAGCCTGAGATCTTGCTAATCCTATTAATCCATGTTTAGAAGCTGCATAATGGCTCATACGATTCATACCTCTAAGTCCTGCAATTGAAGAATTATAAATAATCACACCACTTTTTTTCTCAATCATATGAGGAATAACATATTTCGAAACAAGCCATCCACCTTTAAGATTAATTTCAATCATTGCATCCCATTGTTCTTCCTCTAATTCATAAGACTTTCCATAAGCTGCAATACCAGCATTACTAAACAAAATATCAATGCCACCAAATTCTTTAACTCCAAGTTCCACCGCTTCTTTAACATCTGCTGCTTTTCTAACATCTCCTGCATAAATAAAAATCTTAGCTCCAAGCTTTGTTACATCATCCTTTAATTTTTCCAAATCTTCATTAGAAGATCTGTTGTAAGCTGGATAAGATATCTTTTCACCTAAATCAAAAGCAATTATATTTGCACCTTCTTTAGCAAATCCTAAAGCTACAGCTCTTCCTTGCCCTTTGGCGGCCCCTGTAATAAATATTGTTTTTCCTTCAAATTCTTTTGCCATAAGTTCTACCCCCTAATTATTAAATGTTGCATTAAATGCTGTTTCTAAATCATTTATTAAATCTTCTGCATCTTCAAGCCCAACTGAAATACGAACTAACTCACTAGGAATATCTGCTAACTTATGTAAATCAGGATTTAATTCTGCATGAGTTGTTTCTGGAGAATTTACAATTAATGAACGAACATCTCCTATATTCACATGATAAGAGAATACTTTTAACTCACTAATAAACTTTTTTAACTGATCCCTTGTTCCTCCAAAACCAAAGGAAAATACTGCCCCAGGACCTTTAGGAAAATATTTATCTGCCAGTTCTTTATAAGGACTATTCTTAGCATATGGATAACGAACCCATAATACTTCTTCTTTTGATTCTAAATATTTTACTAATTTCTGAGTTGTTGCCACTTGCTTTGATAATCTTTCTGAAATTGTACTAAGTCCCTGTAATACTAAATAAGCATCAAAAGCGCTTAATTCTGCTCCAATAAACTCTAAATAAAATGTTCTTAATGCCGTAATAACTGGTGCATTTGGTGCTGCTTCTAAAGGTGTTCTTGGATTGTCCTCCAAATCACGCAATTTATAAGACTTTTCATGAAACTGTGGAAATCTTTCTTTAGTGTATTGAAATTTACCATTTTCTACTATAATTCCTGCTATAGTATTACCATGTCCAGATATACCTTTTGTTGCAGAATATACAATAATATCAGCTCCATGGTCAAAAGGGCGGAATAAATATGGCGTAGCAATTGTATTGTCTACAACAACTGGTACATTATGCTTATGTGCAACTTTTGCAATTGCTTCAAAATCATAAACTTCAATATTAGGATTGCTAATGGATTCTAGATAAATTGCTCTTGTGTTTTCATCTATTAATGATTCATATTCCTTTACATCATTTCTGTTTTTTACAAACTTAGTAGTAATATTGAATTTAGGAAAGAAATGAGTTAATGATTCTTGTGCTGCTCCATATAATGAAGATGCTGAAATAATATTTCCACCCTTTTCGCCTAAAAGTAAAATAGTATACGTAATTGCTGCCATTCCAGATGAAACTCCAATTGCCGCTGAACCTCCATCTAATTCCTTAATTCTTTCTTCTAAAACACCAACTGTAGGATTTCCTACTCTTGAGTAAATACCACCACTTTCACTACCAGTCCATAGCCTTCTTGCACGATCTATATCCACCAAATCAAAGGCTGCTGTTTGATAAATTGGTACATTTACTGAATGTTGATGTTTATCTGAGTCATATCCTGAATGAATTCTCTTAGTATCAAAATTATAATTTTCTTTGCTCATTACTATTCCCCCTTAACTCAACTTAACATATATGTATAGTATGTTTTTAGTTGTAAATTGCCTATATTTTTCTCTGCAGGAATTAGCCCTTTAAATATTATTAATCTATAATTCAGATTGCAAGACATCAAGAGGCCAGTCCCTCCATCTTTTTTTGATAAAATAGTTAATCAAAAGTATTCATATATATTTAATATGTTTTTATTATATATAGTTATACTTTTTTTGTCAATACTTTTTTTTATTGTATCTCTTGTCATTAAGTTTCAAGGGAATTTATGCTATCTATAGGCTTTTTGTTTTTGCATATAATTTTTACATATGCTATATTTAGTATAATAAACATTAAGGAAATAGGAGGTTTTAAAATGTTTAATGAAAATACATATAAAGAAGATGTGAAATTATTTAAAAAAATACTTTCTATAAAGGCAGATGAGTTAATTTCTAAGGAAGGATCAACTATTATTTATATTGGTAGATCAACATGTCCATTTTGCCGTAAATTTGCTAAAAAACTAAATGCATTAGTTAATAAGATTAATACTCCTATTTATTATATAGATACTGAAGATTTTTCTGATAATGAAATTAAATCCTTTAGAGATAAATATAATATTATTACTGTTCCTGGATTTATTGTTAGTAAACAAGGAGAAGTTGAAGTTCGTTGTGATTCTTCTATGAGTGAAGATGAAATTCTAGAACTAATAAATTAATCTCACAACTAGGAAATGCACACCCTTAGTAGAAAAAGAAAATCTACTAAGATGTGTGCATATACAAATTAAGTATTAAAGTTAACTAATTAATTTTAAATCTTCTGGAGTAAGAATATTTGTAATGTTTGATGGATCAGGTGTTAATTTTTTTATGTTCTCTACAATCCATAAGCCATCTTTCTTAATATACTCTATATTTATTGCTTCATTATTAATTAGCCTATGTTCACTAATTGCAGTATTTTCGCTAGTTTCTGAAATACTAGTATATGGATCTATATTTAATATATCTTCTGATGAAGATTTTCCTTCATAAATATCTTTGAAATTTTCAGAAGAAAGAAGCTTTTTTAATTGCCACATATCAGTTACAGCCCCACTAGTTTTATCATATATAATAATTAATTTACTTCCATCATTTATATTTCTTATTTCATAGCTTTTTGATTCTAATTGACGTGTTAATTCTGCCTTACCATATTGCTCTTCTATATCTTGACTTCTAATTACCATAGACATATGCATTCTTAAAGAATATGGCATGTTAATTTCTAAGGATTCTATTTTTTTACTTTCACTTGAATTTTCCTTTTGAATTTTATTTCCAACACAACCTGTTAAAATAGATAGTAAACAAATACTCATGACTACTATGGATATTAACTTCTTCATATTTAGATTCAACCCTTTCATTAAAAATTTAATAGGCTTCCAACATTTGCATCCCTTTATTAATTTAAATCACCCCATATTAAAATTCCTATTTCTTATATACGTCATAGGGATATTCCAAAGCTATAAAAGAAATTAATATTGATATCCTTTACATAATTCCCCTGATTAAAACATATCATATTTATTCATTAATGTCAATTTCTTTATTTATTTCTATTTCTTGTATTTATTTATAATAACCGTAAACCAAACCAAATTAAATCATATGTTTTTCATTATTTATCTTCTCTCACTAAATACTCATTATTATCTTGATCTTGAAACTTAAACATTTTTCCATAAGGCATATTCATTATTTCACCTACATTAATTCCATTAGATTTCATTTGATCATAAGTAGCATCTATATTGTTAGTACTTAATATTATATTAGGATGTGCTACATTGGCGTTTGAATTTTGAGCTAACATTAATCTTTTTTCATATATAACAAAAGTAGTAAAGGATTCTTCACTTGGGGCAACTTCTAACCACTTCATATTAGGCCCCATTGGTTGTTCTAATTTTATAATAAAATTCATTTTATTAATCCAAAAGTCTTTAGCCTCCTCTTGATTATTTACATATATTGTAACTTTGCCTATGTTATTTATCATACTTTACCTCCAAATTGGTATATATTTTTTATTATTTATTTGAATATAGATAAACATATTATCATTTAGTATAAATGTCAATATGAAATTAATTCTTAAATAATATATACATTTTATACATTATTTGATATTATAAATAAAAGCATACTAGGGTTCCGCATATTTTATAAATATGGTCTGGTCCAAGAGTATGCCCACAGATTTTCTGTGTTCACGGAAGGATAAAAGCCTGGGAGATATAGTTATCTCTAGGGCTTTTTTTATTTTATTTTTAGGAGGATATATAAATGTTATCATTATTATTACTTACGATTGCAACAAGTGCTACAGATAGTTTAAATCCTATTGGAATTGCACAACAATTCTTTCTTCAAGGACTAGTTAAGAAAAGACAACACATATTTGCATATATATTTGCTATGGCATTAACTAATTTTACTGGTGGATTAATTGTTTATATAGGTGCTGGAGAATTTATTAAAAGATATATGGCTTCAATTTTAAATAAATATTCTAATATTATATATATTAGTGAATTTATATTAGGTTTGTTGGTATTAATGTCAGGATTTTTCTTAATAGTGAAAAACCATACTAAAAAACTTAAAGATGAAATTTTTATTTTGAAAGGAATGTCTCCTGAAGAGGATATTAATAATTCTTTTTTTAAAATAAAATCAGTTAATCCAACATCACTTTTTTTTATTGGGGTATTATCTACTTTTATGGAACTAACTACTGCTCTGCCTTATTTCGCCTTTTTGGCAATATTACTTAATTATAAAGTTTCTTTTTTTGTAGTTGTACTTATTTTAATACTATATAATATTATTTACTCATTACCTTTAATTATTTTATATTTCCTATATGTAAAGTGTAGAAGTAAATTTGATGTATTTTATGTTTTGATGAAAAATAAGATGAATAAATATTCTGAAATTCTTTCAACTTCATTAATAGGTATTGTAGGCATTTTCCTTATTTTTCACAGCCTTAATTCCCTATTTACATTAGCCTTCTCTTAATAACAAGAATAGTGCAAAGGAAAAGAACTCTATTTCTAGAGTTCTTAATTTAGCATAACCAAAACTATCTATATAAGAAATATCCAACACCTTCTACAGTGCTTCCATTAGATGCATTTGTTGCCATTATATGATTACCATTGTAATAACCATTATAGAATAATCTTACTCCTGCTCCATACCAATAAGCTTTTGGAGCTCCTGGGTAAGTATAATCCATAGTTACTGTAAAGTAATCATATCCATTATCATTATATCTTATATCAGATACTGTATATGTATTTTGTAAAGAACCAAAGTTATAACTATTAGATAAAGTTCCTAATGAATCATATACGTTTATATTAATGGCATTTAAATAACCAGATTTTACTCTTATGTTAAATACATACTTACCATTATCAATATAGCGATTATAACAATTCATAAAACTTTGGTCTTCTACATAAGTATTAGTTGTGGTGCTGCTGTTTTCAATAGATCCAGTTGAAGCTGATGCAGAAATTGGAGCAATTAGTGTAACTCCTAGTACTGCAGATGCTACTATTTTTTTAATAATTTTCTTTAACATATTTATCTCCCCTTTTACTTTGATTTCATTTACTATATTACCATTTTTATCAATTTAAGTCAATAATTTATTTCTTTTATCTTTTATTCTATTTTACCCATTTAAATCAAATTAATTTCTAATAAAAAAATACCGCAAATTCACTTCTGAATAATACGGTACTTTAATATTTGTATTCTATTAGTTTCTTTTTATTGCATCTGATAAGCCAATTACACCATTCACTGGCAATGAGAAAACAATTGCCTTAGCATCTGTTTGAATCCCAGCTTTATTAGCAATAGACTCCATTATAAATTGCCTAGACTTATGTTCAGTTATAATCATAATCAATTCCTTCTCAGGCTGAATTGTAAATCCAAAAAACTTTTCTGCTTCTTTAGCACCTAAACCTCTTGCATTAATTACAGTCCCCCCAGTTGCATTTGCTGATCTTGCCGCATCCATTACATCATCTGAAAATCCTCTATTAGCAATTGCTATAATTAAATCATGATCAAAAGATTGTTCCATGCATTTTCCCCCTTCTACCTCTGATAATCCACTTAATTGTTTTACTGCCTTATAACCACCTACACTTCCTATAGGTAATGTAAATGCAACACCACATCCAGGTTTTTTCATATTAGTTTCTTTATCTATCTTGTTCAATAAAATTCTTGATATTTCTAAAGGCATGGTACTAAATAATATTTCTTTTTCAGTTTCTCCTAATCCTAAATAATCTAAAACAACTGAATTTGCAGTGCCTTTACCTAAGCTTAATAGATTAAAAGTAACACCATGATCAATAAACATTTTTATTATTCCCTCATCTTTTCCCCTATTAATAATAGTAATCATAAGCACTAATGGTACATTTTCATTGGTATTTTGAACCATACTCATTCTTCCTTTCTTAATACTCAATTATATTAACATCATCTTCTTCGCAATTTTCTTCTGTCTTATCAACATCATTAACTCGATTCATTTTTATTTTATATAAAAGTCCCATTAATTGAACAGTTACTATTGGCATCATAGCAACCATAGCCACTATGCCAAATGCATCTGTCATAGCATTACCTCCTAATGCATTGGATACCCCTATAGCAAAAGGTAATAAAAATACTGCTGCCATAGTTCCTGATGCTACTCCACCAGAATCGAAAGCTATACCATTAAAAATATTAGGAACAAAAAAAGTTAATATTAATGATATTATATATCCTGGTAAAAGGAAAAATATTATATTTATCCTGGTTATAATACGTATCATCGTAAGTGCTAAAGCTATTCCAACTCCTATAGATAATCCAGTCATCATCATTTTTTTAGATATAGCACCACTTGTAATATCTTCAACTTGTTTATTAAGTATATATACTGCTGGTTCTGCTGCAACAACAAAGAACCCAATAATAACACTTAAAGGTACTAACACCCAATAATATGATAACGAAGCAATACTTTCACCTAAATATGTGCCTGCTGGCATAAATCCAATATTTACTCCTGTTAAAAATATAGTTAATCCTACAATTGTATATATAATCCCCACTGCAATTTTTATAATTTTTCTTTTTGGTAATTTTAATTTCAAAAATTGATATATAGTAAAGATAATCATTATAGGTAGAAGTGCAAGTATAACTTCCTTAGCAAATAGGAATATTCCATCTCTATATAAGACTATAAGTTCTCTAAAGCTATTAACAGTGCTTGCTGTCTGGAATCCATGGCTAACCTCTGATGAATCAAAAAACATTCCCATAATAAGTACAGCTATTATTGGTCCAATAGAGCATAATCCACATAGTCCAAAACTATCTTCCTCTGCATTTTTCCCACCATTAACTGTAGAAACTCCCATTCCTAATGCAAGAATAAAAGGTACTGTGATTGGTCCTGTTGTTACTCCACCTGAATCAAAAGCAACAGGCAAGTAATCTGGTGATGTGAAAATAGAAATTATAAAAACTACTCCATACATAGCAACTAACATGTATGAAAGTCTAATTTTAAATAAAATACGTAGTAAAGCGATAACTAAAAATATACCAACCCCTATAGCAACAGATCCTACTAAAACCATATCTGGTACAGATGGTATCTGTTTTGCCAAAACCTGTAAATCAGGTTCAGCAATTGTAACAATGATTCCTAATATTAAACTTCCAAATATTAAAAATAACAATTTACGTGATTCAACTAATTTTGAACCTATTATCTCCCCCATTGGAATTATAGCCATTTCTGACCCTAAAGTAAATACTCCCATTCCAAGTATTAACAATAAAGTACCAGTTATAAATAAAACTAATGTACCTAAAGGCATTGGTGCTATGGTAAAATGTAGTAAAAACACTATTGCACTTATTGGCAAAACAGCTAATGCAGATTCCTTTAATTTTTCTAATAAACTTACAATCATCCCATACTCCCTTTCATTTATTTTTTATATTAATTATTTAAATTACAAAAAAACCGGAATATATATTTAAAATCTTTGATACTCTTAAAATCTCAGCATACTTCATAAGTTTATTAAAATCTTTCTTATTACAACTTCCATAAACTTTTAATATTCTTGTTAAAGTTGATATATCTATTTGATTACGCTTTTTTAAAATATCACAAATGGTACGTTCAATATCATAGGTTTTAATTTCTCTACCATATTGATTTTTTACATAACATATTCCTAAATCATATAGTTCTTTTTTTACAGAATGAACTATTATACCACTTTCTTTAAGATTTTGTGAGTTGTAACCGGCTGGAACAGTAACTTCATAAGGTAATATCTCATCTATTAATTTATATAAAAATAATGCTGTGCTATGTGAAAAAACTAATTTAGAATGCTTTGTTTGTAAACGATATAATTTATCGTCAATATTATTACTGGTATATATTCCTCTTTCTAGCCTTTTCAATTCTCCCATCCTTACCAGTTTAATTATGTATTCTCTGGGTATACCAGCTTTAGTTACTTCCTTTGTTAGGAGCAATCCATTATTTTTCGCAATTAAAACCTGAAGTTCTTTTAAACAACCCATTTTTATTACCGCCTTTTACAATTATACTATTATTGTACATAATAATAGTATAATTGTAAATACAATGAAACTAAATCATCCATGAATTTAAACATAATAAAAGCACCTACTTTTTAATAAGTAAGTGCTTTTCTATATATATTCAAATTAATACATCCCAACATGCCGTTCACTTATATATTCATAACCTGCTTCTCGCAGGTGGGTTCTGCTCAATTTACTTCTATTATCTTCCGCTATAATAAATACTATAATTATCTACTATAAATTTCTGAAGTCCAATATCCATAAACATATTACAAATCCCGTAAACATAATGTAGGTTGAATATAATAAGCTACTTTTCCGTACATCTCAGGTTGTCTGTGAAATTATTATATCACCTTTAATTCATATTTCAATATAATTTTTATTTCTATTTTATGAATATAATTACATCATGCATATTATTAATTCTGATAATTTATATCTTGAGTTGATAAATATGGAAATATTTTTACTTCTCTTCCAATCAACTGTTCTTTTTTCATATCTATAGCATTTATCCTATTATTATCATAAGTCTTATAATAATAAATACAATTTTCTTGGTCCATACATGAAGAATATAATGTTAAATCTTCTAATCCTTCTTGAATTATTACCCCACCTTTTACCATCTTTACATAATCAAGCATATGAAAAAATTGAGTAACCGCTTCTATATTATTCTCAATTTCAGGCATATTAGCTCTAATATATGCAATTCTCACAAATCTAGAAACTGATGCAAAGTCTCCTGGTATCCCCAAATTACCAGCACCAATACCTAAAGGTTTTAACTTTTGATTACTCCATATAGTGTCTTCTGGATAATTGGGAGTTAGATTTATATACTCATTTAAGTTTGTTAAATGCCAATCAAATGTTGGATTATTAGTTAACACACCAACAGTATTATCATAAAATGAAAATTTATTCTTTGTTTTTTCAACAACAATTGACTTTCCTGTTTTATCACTAATCATCCAATGTAAAGTTGGGCAAGGTGTCTTTTCATTAATTGGAACATCCACCAATTCTATATTTTTAATGTTACTTTTAACTTCATCTACAGTATCATGATTAGATAAAACCCACTGAATAAAGTCATATGGTGCAATATTTGTTTTACCTGGAACTGGCTTATCTTCAAAATAAGCATATCCAGCAAAATTTAATCCTGCACAAGCCAATCCATTTTCATTCATACCATCAGCTATTGTAGGGTGATTGTCTATAACAGTCCCCATGCCAAGTATTCCACGATTATTCTTTATCATATTACCTGTAACCTTGTCTTCATACTCATAAGATTTTGGGATTATAATAATTGATTGATTAAAGTTATAAGCCAAATCCATATTTCGTCCAAAAAAATTATTACCTTTATTTGATTCTATATTTAATGCTGTACACATATTCACACCTCAAAATTAATGATATTTAATTTTATTATGTGTGTTAATTGGACTTTATACTCATATTAAGTTAAAGATTCTTCATTTTTCTTTAACTTTAAGCAAGTTTTCAATATTTCATTCTTTAATATATACCAATCCATAGCCATTTGTATGGTGTCATGCAATCTCTTAAATGTAACATCTGACGGTATTATAACACTCTTCTCCATATAAGTGGTTTTGACCTAATAATTCATTAAAAATAAGTGCTGTAGAAGGAATAGTAATCCCATCTACAGCACTTTTATACTTAATTATTATTTTAGAGCTATATAAATATTAATTATTCCATTTTCACAATCATTACTTAAATATTCTTCAAAATCTCCAGTAAAACTTCTATCTAAGTTTAATTTCCATATTTCTTCCCAAGAATTTGCTACAGCAGTAATCATATTTCCTTGTATTGTAAATTTTGCATATCTCCCTGCTGGAATTACTTTAGCAGTTAGATTATCATTATTAACCTTAGAAACTTCACAGCCTACAGTTACAGTATAGCTTTCTCCTTCATAATCAGAATATAAACCAATAGCATAATCATTTACTTTATTGTTTATTTCTAAAATTATATTTTCCTTATATAATTTTTCCCATAAGCCTCCAATAACCTTTCCCATATTAGGATCATTATTTGATGTAACTCCTGAAACACCTACCACTTTCTTTTCCTTTAATTCCACAATTTCATAATTCATAACATAACCTCCACAATTTAAATTTATTAACTTATAAACTAATAATAAATTATTAAGTGGACAACAGCATGTCATATTATAAATATTTTTTTATCATATTATTTATTTTTTTCTTTACTTCTTGTCTTAATTCTACAGGCTCTAATACTTCACATTCATCTCCATAAGAAAATATATATGAAAATATCCAAGGGCCCTTTGGAAATAAAGTTTCAACAATGTAATTTCCATCCGGTAATTTTTTATAATTATCAAATTCATCAAATATTCTATATTCCATTGTCTTTGAAATTTTTAGTACTAATTTATAGTATTCCTTCTCATAGGAGTTTTCTTGATGAAATATTTCTATAGGAGCCTTTCTAGAAAATTCTTTTTCTAAAATGTTTAAATTTTTAATTCTCCTTAACTTAAAAAAACGATACTCTTCTCTAAGATAACAATATCCATATAAATACCAACTATCACCTTTATAGCATAGTTTTAATGGTTCAATTTCTCTTTCTGTTTTTTCTCCTTTTCCACTACTATAATTAAAGGTAACTACCCTCTTCCCTAATATGGCAGTTTTTATATTATTAAATATCCTCTTTTCTTCCTTTGGGTTACTCCAAGAAGAAAAATCTATTTCCATCCAATTATATTCATTGTCACCAAATAAACTACTAAGCTTCTCTAAAGCTGAATCCCTATCATCTAAACTTACTAAGTTTACAGCCTTTAAAGAAGCTAAAATATTACCCTTTTCTTTTTCTGTTAATACAGTTTTATTTAAAACAAAATTAGGTAACAAAGAAATTCCTCCACCTTTTCCTTTGCTCATATAAACTGGTATTCCAGCACTAGATAATACATCAATATCTCTATAAATAGTTCTAGTGGATACTTGAAAATTCTCTGCTAAATCTTTTGCAGTAATACTCTTTTTTTCTAACAATAAATATATTATTTCAAAAAGTCTGTTAATTTGCATATCATCACCCAACATAATTATATTGGTACAATATACCAATATCAAGTTTTATAATTCAATTGGCTTTTTTTCTGCAAAATTAGTTTCCATAGTCCATTCAACTGCTGTCCCGTTTTTTAATCTAAAAATTTGAAGTAAAACGTCAATTCCATTTTCTTTCCAAGTTCTTAAAAACTGCCTTGAAGGATGATTGAAAATTTCATTTCTTAAATTTTCATCATTAACAAGTTCTAAAACTCCTGCAACTCTTACTTGTCTTCCATTACCTTGAAAGCACAATTCCACCTTAGGGTTTTTCATAATCTGCTTAAAAACATCTTTAGTAGATGCTGTATGAAAAATTATTCCTTCCTCATCAGCTTTAAATAAAAGCATCCCTCTAACTCTTGGTTGATCATCCTCCATAGTTGCCAAATGAAATACTGGATTTTCATTCATTAATTGAAATATCTCTTCTTTAACCATATAGTATTCTCTCCTTTATATGTAAAATAATATATTTATTATATTATTTTTAAATAAGAATTTACTTTCAAAATAAAATCAAATATTATCAAAAATCAACCAATTAGAATAATTAATTGCAATAAAACTTTCTATAATTTGAAGGAGTTGTATTTAGTAACCTACTAAAACTAGATGAAAAATGTGCACTACTATTAAATCCACAACGTATTGCTATCTCTGTTATAGAAAGTTCCTCTCTCCTAAGAAGTTTCTTTGACTTTTCTATTCTTAGTTCTATTAAATATTCTATAGGTGTTAATTTAGTTTCTTTTTTAAATATTCTATTAAAACTTGAAACAGACATATTCACAAGCTTGGCCAAATACTTTACAGTTATGTTCTCACTATAATGTTGTTCTATATACTGTTCTGCTCGTGCCACTGCATAATTAGATGATATTGCCCTCATATCATAATTGTGTCCCAAAATACTTCTTATAATCCAATGAGTAATAATAGTTGTTTGTGCCTCTAATGTTATATCAGCATTTTTCATTTTCTTACTGTGTTCAAAAGCAAATGTATTTAATGCTTTTAAAATATCGTGACATATGACAAATTCCTTCATTTTAAAATCTGGTTTATCATTTGTATACATTTTATATTGTTCTTCAAAATATTCCTTATTTATTAATATACAATAATAATCCATTAATATCTCATCTTCATGTGGAATATTAGGAGATGTAGCTAATGCAAAGTAATGATTTTCCTTTATCTCAATACAAGGTTCTATTTTAAGGGCATCTTTTGAAAATACAATAATAAACATATAAGATGGGTGATTATGAAAGGGTTTGTTAGCATAATTACATGGTCCTAAACTAGGAATAAATAACCCCACCTTAGTATGTGGATAGCAATCTACATATTTTAAGTCTTCTTCTGTTACACTATCACCTATCAATGCTTTTGCTAATTCAAAATCTTTCATTGTTTCTTTGGACTTTGTATCCAAAATAATCCCCCCTATCTTGTATTTTTATCTTTACTATTTACAACCTGCTCTTAATTTGCTGAGCAACTAACACATCAGCTGGAACCCATTTGGGGCTATCTAATTCACTTAAAGCAATCCATTTAGCATCATTATGAGCATTTAACTTTAATTCTCCACCTGCTATTTCACAAAAATAGCAATGCATAGTCAAATGAAAATTAGAATAATCATAATCTACTGTAGTTAAAAATTCTAAATTTTTAATTTCAAGCTCCAATTCTTCTTTTATTTCACGATGAAGAGCTTCTTCTCTAGATTCACCCTTTTCTACTTTACCACCAGGGAATTCCCACATATCAATGAACTCCCCATAACCTCTTCTTGTTATAAATATTTTATCTTCCTTCTTAATTATAGCTGCAACAACTTCTACAACCTTCATAAGTATTCCTTCTTTCTTAAGTTATCTTAAACCTTCTTAGTAAACTCTATATATAGATTTTCAGAAATTTTATTTTCTAATTTAAGTTTTACTGTTATAGGCTTTTCTCCTTCAAAATTTATAGTATTCCCTTTTCCTATATAAATATAGGGCTGGACCTTATTATCTATTTCCTTATACTTCCTTATAAATAAATGTAGATTAATTCCTCTTTCCTTATTATAAATTATATTCTTACCTCTTTCAGAATTTTGAGATGTTGAATTAGGCGTTTGCCATTGGAATTCACTTCTACTTATGAATTCATCCTTATAATTTATACTTTCCTTAATATCTTCTTCCTTATGTAAATCTATAAATAAGAAATATTCCTTACCGTTTGTTATAAGTCCACTACCTCTAAAGGAGCTGTGAGTCTTTTCATAATTAGATAAAAGAGCTGTATCTATCATTTGGTATTGCTCATAAAGCTTAAAAAATGGAACCCCAAAATTCTTACTACCAAATGTTTTTTCATATCTAATAAGTCCATAATTTAACAAATCTACAATTATTTCTTTTGTTTTTTTATTGATTAATATTTTTTCAAAGCTTAATAATCTTATTAGCTTATTATCCTTATAATCAAACAATTTTATATTATTTTCTAATTGTGCCTTATCATAAAAATCTTGATTTAAATTTTTAAAAGCGTGAATAATAGTACCATCATCACAGAAATCAATATATTTTGAAATAACTCTTCTTGATTCTGCCATATTCATTTCACTATTTTCAATTAAATATTTGATAATTATAAATTCATGAGGTCTTTTTAATGGAAGTTTATTAGATAATTCTTTTAATATTTTTAAATATACTTCATCATTAATAACATCTCCATTAAAACCTTTTTCAACCTTCTTTAAAAATTCCTGATAAGTCTTGGCATAATTTATAAACTTAAGAGGATCTGGAGCTCCATCATATTTAACATAGTCCATTAGATTATAGGGAATTTTCCCACCCAATAAACCTTTAAATTGATTATATTCCTCTTTAAGATATTTCAAACTATTAAAATTTTCAGTATTTAACTGATTAAGTATTCTTTCCTGGGCTATTCTATCCATTTGAATATTAGAGCATCCTGGAATCTCACTAAAATCCGTAGCTACTGATACTTTTAAGCTATCTTTATCATAATATCTGCCACCCTTTAATGCTAATGCTATTAAGAATGCTTTATTATGATTACCTATAAAGTCAAGTACCGTTAAGAACTCTTTACTTTCATGTTTTCTCAAACCTCTACCTAACTGTTGAATAAATATTATTGGTGAATTTGTTGGTCTTAACATTAATACTTGATTTATGGAAGGAATATCCACACCCTCATTAAAAATATCCACAGTAAAAATCACATTTAGAAGATCTTTTTTATCCTCTAGTTTTTTCATATATTCTGCCCTTTTCTCTATAGAATCATTACCAGTTAAAGCTATACTATTAATTCCCTTTTCATTAAACTTTTCAGCCATATAATAAGCATGTTCCTTTGTTATACAAAAACCTACGGTCTTCTGCTTACTACCATCATAGCCATAAAAATTCATTTTATCTATAATAAAATCTACTCTAGAATTAATCATTAACTTTTTAGATACTTCACCTATATCATCTAATTTTATCCCTTCAAAATTTACTGCCTCTATATCTGTTATTCCAAAATAATGAAATGGAACTATAAGCTCATTTTCAAGGGCCTCAGTTAACCTTACTTCTAAAGCCACATTATTATCAAAAACATCAAATATATTACCTGTATCGCATCTCTCAGGTGTTGCTGTTATTCCTAATAAAAACTTAGGCTTAAAGTAATTTAATATCTTTACATAAGTAGGGCTTGTACTATGATGTGCTTCATCAATTACTATATAATCAAACTCACTTTCATCAAAATTATCTAAATTCCTCTCTAAAGTTTGAACTGTAGCAAAAAGATAGTCTACATCATTATCTTTAGTGTTTCCTGTATAAAATCCTGTTTTTTTATTTTTGCACAAACTTTTATATGTTAATTCTGCACTTCTTAAAATATCTTCTCTATGTACTAAAAATAGCATTTTCTTAGGATTAAACTGCATTACATCAAAGGCTGACAAATAAGTCTTACCTGTACCTGTTGCAGCTATTACTAATCCTTTCACTTCTCCTGCTTTTCTTAATCTTTCTAAATTTTTTATAGCTTCCTTTTGCATCATATTAGGTTTAATTATTATATAGTCATTAAACTCTACTACACTTTGCTTTTCTTTAACTTTAATTGTATTTATAAAGTTCCTATATTTTTCCAGAAATTCATCATCTACAAAACCAGTTGCATCCCATAAGCCTTTATATTCCTCTAAAACTTCCTGGACAAACTCCGTTTCTTTCTTAGAAATTATCATAACATTCCATTCAACATTGCTTTTTAATGCTCTTTGAGTAATATTGGAGGAACCAATAATAATTTTAAACTCTTCATCATTTTCAAATATATATGCCTTTGTATGGAATCCTTTTTCTTTATCTGCAATAAATACTTTTAAATCTATATTATTAAAAGTCCTAATTTTATCTAAAGCCTTTGGTTCTGTAAAATTTAAATATGTGGATGTAATGATATTCCCTTTTATTCCTCTCTCTTCAAGGTCTTTAAAGGAATCTAATAATAACTGTAATCCACTAAAATTAATAAATGCAACGCTAAAATAAAAGCTCTTGCATTGACTTAAGCTTTCCTTTAACTCATTTAGTAAATTTCCCCTTTGTGAATTTACAATTAGCTTATTTTTTATAATATATTTATCTTGAATTATTGCTTTCGGCCCTAATTCAAACCCCTGCTCAGTAGACATAACTTTTTCTTTTATGTCATTTAATATACTCCCCATAACTTACCCCTTATTTTTAGTAGTTTTATAATACATAAATAATTTATCTGTAATATCCATTATCATAATGTATCTCTACAAAAATTATTTTATCCCTTTACCAATATTCTATTATTCAATGACTTTCCATGTCCAAAGTAAATGGTTCTGCTCCCTATTTTGCTAATTCTTTTAGCACTTTCTAACATAGCAGTTTTATCATGATATAGCATAGAAACAGTAGGATAAAACATATTCATTAAGGCATCTCCAACAATTAAATATTTTTCATCAACATCAATTGCAATAGAACCATTTGTATGCCCTGGAACTGATAAAATTTTAGCAGATATTCCATAGGTATATAATGAATCGCCTTCAGACAGAAAAATAGATGGATTAAACAGTGGAATTTCCTCTTCACGAAAACTCTTCATAGAAGCAGATAATACAATCTTTCCTAAAATGCTCTTTGCTTTTAAGGATTGCGACATATTATCATTTAGTAAGTCAAGGTCTGCTTTACACATAGCAATAGGTATTTGAAGTTCCTTTGATAAAAAAGCTGCATTTTGAACATGATCTATATGTCCATGTGTAAGCAGCAGTAAACGCATATGATATGGTCTGCAAGCTTTTAATATTTTTTCTCTGTATTTTTCACGACATGTATCTACTAAAATAGCATTTTCTCCATTTGAAACAATATAACAATTTCCATTACCACATTGAATGCGTTCAACCTTTTCCATTATTTCCTTCTTCCTTTCTGGTTTTGAGAGTTTAAAAAAAATATTTGGCTTACACCTCATTATTTTCAAATTCAAAATAGAATACGTAAATCTCAACTTTTATTACAACAAGGCTATTCTGTAGTATTCACTGCATCAGAAATAGGTTTTTATGATCAAAGTCATTTCGTAAAAAGCTTCCGAAAAGTTTTTGGAATCTCCCCACTGGAATATATCTATTCTCTGTTCAATAAATACTAATATATCCGTAATACGTGCTGATGATGAATTATTTATTTATATAATCTTCTATTGACTCTAAAATAACTTCCTCAGGATAAAGAGACATGACTGAATCATCTTCAATAAGTTTATAAAATCTTGTAGAATACGTAATTGCAAGCTTACTATTTGGAAGAGTAATTCTTAATATTTCACCATAGCAATTAGGTTTACCCCCACTAGCCTCACCTATTACTTTTGCATTAGTACTATTTTTAAAGCTATAAGCATTTAAAAGTGCTGAAGAAAAAGTTTCTCTTCCTATTATAACTTTTAAATTCTCCTTTTTATTTATCTTTCCATCATTCTTTAAATAATCTATTAATGGAGTAAAAAGTGTTGAATCTCCTCCTAAATTATTTCTTAAATCCACAGTTACTTTTTCTATATTTGCCTTCTCAATTAAGGATATTATATTTTTTATCTTTTTCTCTATACTTTTCTCGCCATACTCCCTACAGCTATTATATTTTATATATAACTCTCCACTATCTAAAATTTGAAACCAAAGATTCTCAGAATCATTTTCAGCATACATAGGAAGTCTTTTATTTGTATAAATTAAATTTTCAAAAGGACATGTTAAAACCTGATATTCTCCATCATCTAAGGTTATTTTTATTTTATCCATTCTATCAATTATTAAAAGTCCATACAAAACCTCTGCAATTTTCATATATTCCATACTTTGCGCCTTAAAGAAATACTCATTTTCAAAGGAAATAATATTAGAAAGTTCCATTAAGACATCTTGTATCTTCATATCCTCAATAGCTAAAACCTTCTTAAATAACATCTTTTCATAATCTTTACAGGTATTTATAATATATACCCCATCATTAAAATAGTAAAACTTTAATGGAATAAATCTTTTAGCAGGAAATATCAATGAAGTATGTGCATCCTTAATAGAAGCTACAATCCTTGATATTTCCACCTTCATTTCCTCATAATCTAATTGATTAATCATGTTTTTTAAATTCTCTACCTTTTCATTAAAACTTTCTTCCTCTGAGTAAGCAAATAGATTTTTATGTTTTTTCTTAAGTTCCTCTTTTAAATACTCAATGTCCTCTAACCATTTTTTCTCCCATGTATTATCCATAAATTCTCCTTTAGTGTAACCGCCAATTTATTGAATTATATTCACTTTCATTATTATTATCTTTATTTTTCTATTTTACTATAATTATACAATATTAAATGTAAAAACATATAATAAATTAATAAGTTGATTAAAGATTTACTTTTAAATAAAATATTATGGTATGATAAAAAAGACATTAAAGTTAAGTTTATACATACTAATGAGGAGGATATTTTTTATGGACGTACTAGTATATGTGGCTATTAGTGTTGGAATACTATCTGGAGTTTGGGCATGGATGGCAGCAGTATTTGGAATGGTAAGTTGGACTGGATTTGTTGGGTGGACTAGTTATTATTCTTCAGGAGGAATGGCCAAAGGACTTTTTAGATCTCTTTGTTCAAATGCAACAGGGATTATTTATGCTTTACTTATTATAAAAGGATCATCTATTTTACCAAATGAATATTGGTCTTATTTTTTAACAGCATTCTTCTCTTTTGTAATGGTAATACAAGCAAAATTAAAAAAATTCGAATTTATATCTGGAGCATTTTGTGGATGCTTCTCAACCTTTGGATTAAACGGGAATTGGCAGGCTGTTATACCTGCATTACTTTGTGGTAATATATTAGGGTATGCATCACAAAAGATAGGAATATTTTGTCATAAAGTGTTTAGCAAGAATTTTAAAGATGGTAAATAAGAATAATAGAAAAAGTTTGAAAAATATATCTTAAAATTCATATATAAAAAATCCACGATAGAGATTATCAAGAGTAAATTTCTATGGTGGATTAACAGGTATAAGTACTAGGGCTTGGATACGATTTAGCATATTAATTATAATTAATACTGCATTATTTACATAAAATTCTTTTCAAATCTTTAAATCCAATATCATCACCTAAGTTAATAAATTACTGTTTAGTCAGTTATTCTCCTCAAATCCCATTTTCTTCTGATACCACTTAATTCCCGTAATTATCCAGAATGTTAATAAAATTAGTAGTTCTACGAATCTGGAATTCAAAACTCCATCAGCATTTACAAATGATATGCCACCATTTAAGATATCATAATAAAAGTAATAAGCACCTATAATAGAAAGAAAAACTGTAGTAGCTGTCATAATTATTCTATTTCTTCTTCTTTTTTCATCAGGAACCTCACAGTTAATCCACGCTTTTCTTATACTAAAATACCACCATGAAATATATAACATAGTTATCAACCCCATTTGACCATTAAACAAATTCACTTTAAATTCTGGTAAAACCAGTTCAATCAATACCATAAATATTAATAACCAAAAGCTTTCATACCCACATTTGTACAACAGCACTTTCTGTCTTTCATCTAGTTTTTTTAAATACATCATCTTCCCCATCCTCCCAAAACAATTCATCTAGTGTCTTTCCCAATACTTTACATCTATCAATACATAACCTTATTGCCTAATATAGTCTCCATTTTCTATCATATTTATAGTTTGTCTTGATACAGCAACCTCCTCAGCTAAATCTTTCTGTGACATATTTAACACTTCTCTTGCAATTTTTATCCACAAATCCTTTTCTATATATACACTTTATTTATATATATTACTGATAGTAATATTTTATTTATAGTAATATTTTACCATAAAATCTAATTATATATATTAATTATATGAAGATTTAATACTCTTCCTTTCAATAATAAAAGAATCTATCTCAGTAGCATTCCCAAATACTGAATATCAACGTTGTATTGTTCATCAGACTAAATCGCCAGCGTAGTGTATTTCCAAGTGATATTGCATTGTTAAAAGCTCTTTATTTAGCTACATCTGAAGCAACAAAGAAATGGTACTTACCTTTGAGAAATTGATAAACAAGGGCAGGAATGCATGGAAACGCTCACAAAGCAGATGGATTTGAAGCATTAACTTCCAGAGCATTGGGAACACACCTTGGCAGTTCAGCGAGACCGATTTTTACTGTATTCAAAAATATGGAAGAAGTTCAGCAAGCGGTGATTAAATCTGCCAAAACACTGTATAAAGAATATGTCAATAAAGGATTAACAGCAGAACACCCTTTTAAAGGAGTAGGAATGCAATACATTCTCTTTTCTGTTAATGAGCCAAAACTTTTTCAACTTCTATTTATGGCAGAACAATCGCAAATACCTGATTTATCGGGGTACTTCCGTTAATAGAGGAACGCTATGAAGAAATTCTCTTGTCAATTCAAGACGATTACGGAATTAACAAACTTTCAGCTGAAAAGCTGTATCATCACCTTTGGATTTATACACACGGCATTGCAACGCTTTGTGCCACCAAAATGTGTCGCTTTACAAGCACTGAAATCAGCTCGATGATTACAGAAGTATGTACAAGTATTCTGAAAAATATAAGGGAGTGTGAAAACTATGATTGAAGTAAGAAACATTATAAAATCATACGGAAACGGAGAAAGCCGATTTCATGTATTACAAGGTATCAGTCTTGAAATTAAGAATGGGGATTTTGTAGTTATTCTCGGTGCATCAGGTTCAGGAAAGTCTACTTTTTTGAATGTGATTTCGGCGCTTGAACGCCCTGACAGTGGTAAAGTGTTTTACGAGGGGGTAGATATTACTGTACTTTCCGATAAGGAATTAACCGCATTCCGCAAGGAAAATGTCGGGTTTATTTTTCAGCAGTATTATTTGCTGCCGAATATGGATGTTGACAAAAATGTGAAAATGGGTGCAGACTTGGCAAACAACAAAGATTACAAGACAGTTATCGAAGCGGTGGGGCTTGGAGAGAAACTACATAAATATCCAAGTGAGCTTTCAGGAGGCGAACAGCAAAGGGTTTCAGTTGCAAGGGCATTAGCGAAAAAACCAAAGGTATTGTTTCTTGATGAGCCCACAGGCGCATTAGATGAGCTGACAGGCAGACAGGTGCTGGATTATATCTGCAAGTTGAAAAACAAGTATGGCTTTACGATTGTAATGGTAACACACAATTTGAATATTGCAGAAATGGCTAAAACTGTCATTAAAATGAACAGCGGTAAAATATCGGATATTTATCAAAACGAAGTTCAAAAGACCGCTTATGAGATTGGATGGTGATGATATGCTTATTGAAATAAAAAATGCTTCAAAACTCATTGGCATTTCTATTATCTCCTGTTGTGCTGTACTTGTGTGTACAATGTTCTTGAACTTTTATTTGGATGTTCGGTCTATTGAGAGTGAAATAACATCAGAATTGTCTATGATTTTTTATAACGCACAGGTATCAACGGCAAAGGTCGTTTGTCTTGTAAGCGGCGGTTGTTTGCTAATAACTTCAGTTATTATGTTGATGTTTTATATTAAACATTATATTGATACCCATAAAAAAGAGCTTGGTATATTAAAGGCTTTGGGCTATTCAAATCTAAAAGTAGCAAAAAATTTTTGGATATTTGGAATTAGTGCGTTTATTGGAACTGTAATAGGTTTCGGCGGAGCATTTCTTCTAATGCCAAAGTTTTATGCCCTGCAAAATGAAGATAAAATGCTTCCAGAGATAACTATACACTTTCATCCGACTATTTTGCTTTATTTCGTAGTATTGCCGTCCATATTTTTTTCGGTGCTTTCGATTGGCTACGCTTGGTACAAATTGCATAAGCCTGTATTACTACTTCTGAAAGACAACCTGCAGGTTACTTCTAAACCACCCAAACACAGAACTGAAAAAAACAAAGAGTTTTCATTTATAGAGGATTTGAAAAAGAATACCTTGAAATCTAAAAAAACACTTGTATTTTTCATTATTTTTGCTTCGTTTTGTTTTTCTTCTATGACTCAGATGTCGTTCAGTATGAAAGATTTGTCAAGTGAAATGATGGTGGCAATGATGCTTATAATAGGTCTTGCTTTAGCATTTACTACATTATTTCTTGCTATCACGACAGTAATTAAAGGAAACACCAAGACAATCGCTATGATGAGGGTTTTTGGCTATTCACAGAAAGAATGTTGCAAGGCAATTCTCGGCGGATACAGACCAATATCCTATATAGGTTTTGCCATTGGAACAGTATATCAGTACGCATTGCTTCGAATTATAGTTGATATTGTATTCAGAGATGTAGAAGGCGTTCCTGCTTATGAGTTTGATTATCCTGCTATGCTTATTTCGCTTGTTACTTTTATTATAGTTTATGAAATCTTGATGTTTGCATATTCCGACAAAATAAGGAGGATTTCAATTAAGGAAGTAATGATTGAATAATTGGAGGATGGTATGCAAAACAAATGGATACATTGCCCTGTTTTCAGCAATAAAACACGAACAATGATACGGAAAGATTATGTACCACCGCCGCATAGGTAACACCATAGCGGCGGTTTTTCTGCGCCTATCGGCTATCCCTGTCAATAGATTTCTTTTTCTGTCTTTGTGGTGGTGTCTGCTTATTCATCTCCTGTATCTCACGCAGATGTTTTAACACGCTTTGCTTTTCGGGTGGTTTGCGGTGATTTCCTGTTCCGTCTGCTTTATTTGCTCGGTAAGGGCTTTACGCTCTTTGCCTTTGAATATCCCCTTTGTGTCTGTAAGCTGCGCTTTTAGCTTCGGAAGAATTATCAGCTCTAACCATATAAAGTTCATCTAACATTTGATTAACAGTAGTAAATAATACACTATATCCTTGAGAAATTGCGTGTATATATTTTCTTTTCTTTAATTGATTCAAATCCATCTCTTGGTATAATATAAATTACTTTATCTCCCTTTGATGTCCATTTAGGTACCCCCATAGCTGAAAACACAACTTCTTTTTCTCCTGTATTTGTATTACAGAATATTACTTCATTTTCATTACCGTAATAATAAAATCTACTTTTATCACCATTTTCAAATAATTCTTCTTCATTAGTAATGTTAAACTCTTTTCTATATTTATCGATTTCTTCAGCTGTAAATTCTTCTTTTAAATTTTCTTCATTATCTTCTTCTGCCACTTCTTCCATCACCTTAGTATTGGGATCAAAGGAATAATAGCCTTTACCTTCCAATGAGATTATTAACTTTGAATCTTTGTTCCAATAATACATCCATCAATAATTTTTATTCTTCTATTACAATAATCAGCTATTTTTTCATCGTGTGTTACAATAATAACTGTTCTACCTTCTTTATTAATATCACAAAATAACTTAATTACTTCTTCGCCATTTTTTTGATCTAAAGCTCCAGTGGGTTCATCGGCAATTATGATCTCAGGTTCTGTTATCATTGCCCTTGCTATAGCAACACGTTGTTTTTGTCCACCAGAAAGTTCATTGGGATAACTATATAATTTATCTTCTACTCCAAATTTCTTTAGAATACTAGTTATCCTTGTTTTAATATCACCTTTTGTATAACTTCTTTTAACAAAATTATTCCTATACTTTAGAGGAATTTCTAAATTTTCGAATACTGTATATCCTTCAATTAATGCAAATTGTTGAAATACAAAACCTATATTTTTATTTCTTACAATTGCTAACTTATCCTCATTAGTCTCGTTAATTATTTTACCATTTAACTTGTAACATCCAGATGTTGCAGTATCTAAACAACCTAGAATATTTAACAATGTAGTTTTACCCGAGCCTGATGGTCCCATAATTCCTATCATTTCACCTTTATTTATTTTTACTGTAATATCCTTTAGTGCTTCTACAGTTTCATTTCTCGAAATATATTTTTTACTTATATTCTCTAGAATTATTTGTTCCATACATTTCTACCTTCCTTTATTTATAAGTTTTACTGGGGTCATCCTAAATATTCGAATAAATATTGGTATTATACAAAGCAAAATTATAATTATATTCATTAATGTAACTATACCAAAAATCCACCATCTGAAAATCACCTGATTAGAACCCCAAATTATTAATCCAATAAAAGGCAAACTCACCAATTCTGCAGCTAAAAGTAAAAATATTATCTCTGAACATAATTCTATTGCAATATTCTTTTTTCTTGCACCTAAAGCAAATCTAATTCCAATTTCCCCCTCTCTATTTAGAATTGTATTTAATATTATACTAATAATACTAAATGATGTAAGCACAATAATGATAATACCATAATATATAAACCTAACATTCCATTTTGAAAAACTATAGAATCTATCTATTCTACTCTCTAAACTCTGCATTTGAAGCTTAGTTTCTTCACACTTTGAATTTATTTCCTGCTGAAATTCCTCTGGATCTATTCCTTCCTTTAGTTGAATATAAATTCCAGACAATACTTTTCTATCAGTTATTAATTTAGTATCAGCTATAACATAATAGTCTTCTTCTTCACTTGAATCCATTCCTCCATTTTGCAATTTTTGCAGTGTAGGATAACTAGAATCAATTACTCCTATAATCTTAAATTTAGCTTTCTTTTCTGTTAAATCAAATTCAGGAATTTCTACAATATCTCCAATATTATTATAACTAGCTAGTTTATCTGATATCCAGATTGGAATTACTTCTTCGTTTTTGTCGTTATTCTCAAAATATTCATTATATCCTTGTCCCTTAATAATTTTATTATCATACATCTCTAGCAATTCCCTATCTGTTCCATATATCTTGATATTTTCTATATTTGTAGGTAATTTTAAATATTGGTCTTTTGAATAATCAGAAATGCTATATCTGAATGAATAATTCGAAAATGTTCCAACCTTTACTCTAGTATCATCCTTAACCAAATTATAAGTTGCTATTTCTGTACTTAAAATACTTCCGACATCTCCTTGATTGACTAACCCACTAAGAGTTCCATTGTTCTTAGGAATCAAAAAAATATCATAAACATTTTGTTTTATTGATTCTTCATATGAATTAACTTCCTCTCTGAAATAATTATAGACAGACAAGGCTCTAACTAAAATAATTATTCCTATCGCTAATTGAATAATTATAAGAATATTTCTATGTAAATTTCTTTTTATTATTCTACTAACTTTCATTTCTTCTTCCCCCTTATTCGCCTGTAAGTATTTCTATTGGCTTCATATCTACTATCAAATTAATAGGTCTTCTAACAGAAATATATCCTACAAATAAAGTTATTAAAAAGCATACTATAAACGTGCCATATGAAACCTGCAAACTTAATCCTATATTTAGCATAGTAGGTTCTAAATATTTTTCTAATAATCTTTGTGCAATAAAAGATATAACTGTGCTTATAATACCAACCACTATCACTTCTCTTCTTATTTCTCTTTGTATAATATAATTTGTTCCCCCTAATACCTTTTTAATTGCTATTTCGTCTTTTCTATTCTTAATCCAAAAATTAGAAATATTACTTATTGTAATTATAGATACAATTAATATTGGTAATGAATCACTTACAACTTCTTTTATATCAGACCAAACTACACTTATTTCTTGAGTAGCTTCTTCTTTTTTTATTTCTATACTTAATTCTTGTAACTTTGTGTCTATTTCATTTATCACTTCTTTACTTCTTTCTTGATTTACTCTAAGTAACAGTTTGAAATTTAGTTTGTTCTCCTCATTCCTGTAGACATGCAGAATTTCATTAAATTTATCCAAATAATTATCAGGAAGATTATTAATAGGGATCTGAGCAACATTATCCCATAATGTATTTTCATATTCTGATCCCAATATACCAATTACCTTATAACTTTTCTCATAAAAGATAACATTATCATTAATACCTACAGATAACTTCTCAGCAACAGACTTTCCAATAACTATTGATGCTTCCTCATTTGTTGAATCCACACTAGAAAAATAAGTTCCATATAATATAGGTGGTAGCCACTCTTTATCTTCTTTATATGATGTTGGTATAAGTTCAACCAACGTATCGTCTACATTATTTTGTAGCTTTTCATTGACTCCTTGAATCACATCAAATCTCCCGTATTCCGATAAAATATCCAAAGCTTGGAACACTTCATCTTTACTTTTTTCTTTAGAGCTACTTATCTCAATTATACTGTAATCTGTTGATTTACCAACATATATGCTTTTTGATGAATTGTATCTATATATTACACCTGAGACTAATAAAGAATTTATAGTTATACATATAAAATATCCCAATATCATAATAAATACTGCTAAAGACTTGTATTGTTTTCTCATATTTTTATCTCCTAAAAACAGTAAGACAAATAGATTTACTATTTGCCTTATTATTGATTTAATATATATTTTGTGAACAACTTTCGCTATTTGACGGATATGAAGTGTAACCATAGTTACAGCCATATGCCTGTGCTACTCAAGTTGATGATCAAACTACATAAATTTTAGTTGTTGATGCATTGTATCCACTTCCATAACCAGATACCCTTTCAACGCTCCCAGAAGTAACTGGCAATGTATATTTACTTTAAAAAGAAGACTTGTCCACTCTTACTGCTTTGATATCAAAACCCAATTCTTTTTCTACTTAATCTTTAACTACTTTTGGTATTTTTAGTATATATAGTAATAGTATTATTTGTCTACACTTATCCTTCGACATAGTTTTGTAAGACAACTGTCTTATATATTTTTTTATAAAAGAGTTTCTTACAGAAATAAGATATCTATTTATTCCCCTAAGATAATAGATTAGGAATTTTATATATTTCATTGTCGATTTATCTCTATTTTTATCAATAAAAAATGCTGTAGTTAGAATATATACTCACCACCCAGCACTTAACCATTATTTATTAAAGTTGAGACTCTACCTCTGTTCAATTCACAAATATTACATTTAAATTCCCATCTTCCTTATTATTATCTAACAAATTATAAGCTGATACAAAAGTTTCATTACATTGCCATACTAATCTTTTACCTTAATCCCTATTAATACACCTCTTTCTTGTATGAAGGACGATTGCAAGAATAAAATAAAAACAATTTGATCTGTAACAACTCCGCAAATTCCGATTTCTCGTTCTCATCAACTTCCCGATAAACAGGAAGTTTTCGCTCTGTTCTTATTCCCAACAAATCGAAATCTATTATTCTCTATGAATGTACATTCTTGTCATATCAGACTCCCCTTCTCCTTGAACCATACAAAGGAATTCCCAACCATAACGCTCATAAAAAGAGGTGTGGTCTGTTATAAGATATAAAGTATCAATTCCTTTCTTTTTCATATCAACACATACATAATTTAACAAGGTACCAGCTACTCCGTTGCAACGCTTATCTTCTTCCGTATATACTGCACAAACATTTGGGGTAAGGTCTTTTCTATCGTGAAAGTCATTCTCAATAACTCCCAAACCGCCAATAATTCTATTATCTTCCATTGCCATATACCATTGAGGAACTGATTTTATCCCTTTCAGACAATCTTCCATACTTTCCATATATGCTTTCAATGGAATATTCCATTTCTTATTAAACCATTGTGCTGCTTGTTCTTTTATTTCTGGTCTATCTATCAGCCGTACTATTTTATAATCCATTTAAATAACATTCTCCTTTCAAACTCCAATTTATAGACTGTTTTCTGTCTTTCATCACATTCCAACTATTTTTTTTACTGTATTTGCCGTTCGTATTGTAATCTTATCACTTATATTTGAACTGGCTGTCTTTGACCACCAATTTGTCTTTTGATAATTTTTACGGCTAAAAGACCAAAAAATTACATTTTTATAATTATACACTTTCTCATATTCCTCTTTAGGACTTCCAACCTTATTATAAAATTCATCATAAGATAAGACAGGGAACATAAAAATAAGGTTATCATATATCTCTTTGTTACTATCTCCCCACCAATCAGGAGCATGATTTAATATATCTTCTAATTCTTCCTGTGAAATAACAAAAACAGGTATATCCAATTCAAACTTGTTTTTTATCATTGATTTAATTGTGTTTGAGATAGTATCCTTATCATCTACATCACTAAAAAAGATAACATTACCACTATTAAGGTATGTAGAAACTGCTGTATAACCTATTTCTAAAAAACTTGTTTTTAATTCAGACATAGCTATTTTGTTTTTGCCACTTATATTGATACCTCTTAATAATGCAATATATCTATTCATATAACAATTCACCTATACTAATAATAATTTTTTGATTTTATTATGGATAATTATAGCATGGATAAATATTCAAGTCATTTCTTTTCTGCTTGAGCAAGCATACTTATTTTTCTTCAGATTGCCTTTAAATCCAGTGTTTATAAAGATAATCCTAATTTAACGTCTTTTTTACACATAAAAAATGCTGTAGTTAGAATATATACTCACCACCCAGCACTTAAACCTTATTTATTAAAGTTGAAACTCTACCTCTGTTCAATTCACAAATATTAACTAAATATAAAAAATCCACGATATCGTGGATTTTTTGTCTAAGGACTATAATTTTGATACAATTTAGCGATTTTATTAATTAGTAAGTTCATTTTATTATATTCTCATTTAACCATCTGAAACTATTTATCATGAATTAATAATACTATAAATAAACCAAAGATATCTTGAATCCTCATACCCCTTGTGCTTTGCAATATTTATCTATAGCTTTATATTTCTATCCAGAATTTCTTATAAAGTTATACCTTAATTTCACCTGCCATCTTAAATGCTTGTTTAGCTAAAAATACAGCTATAATTTCATTAATAACAGCTGCTGCTGCAATTGTTCCTTGTATCATAACTGCATATTCTGGTAAAAATGGCATTAAAGTTTCTACTGCTATACCAGTAAATATTAGTGATACTCCTGAATGAGGTAAAAGAGATAAACCTAAGTATTTAGATACATTATCATTAGCCTTTGATAATTTACCACCTACATAAGCTCCAAATATTTTTCCTATTCCACGAGCTATTATATATATAGCAGTAAAAATTCCAGCCCCAAATATTAAGTTATAATCTAATGGTGCTCCTAAATTTATTACCATAACGATTAATCCTATACCTATTATAGGATTAATAACCTCCATTATTTCATGTAACCTCTCTTTAGTAACTGTATTTGCAATGATAGCCGAGAATGATATACCTGATAATAATAAATTTATTGACAATATATTATCATTTACATACCTTCCAATAACAACAGTAACAACTATAAGTATTCCAATCTTTAGTATTGTTTCTATCTTAGAGCACTTATTTTTCAAAATTTTACTACCTATATAACCTGTAACTCCGCCTATAGCAAGTGGTAATATTATCATCATTAAAATAGATATAATATTTACTGAATCTCCAGTCATACCTCCTGAAACCACTCCAATAACAAGAAAAAATACTATCAACCCTAATACATCATCTAAAGCTGCAAGTGGTATTAAAGTCTTGGATACTGGCCCTTTAGCATTATATTCTTTAACAATTGATAATGATGGGGCTGGGGCTGTTGCTAATGCAATTGCTCCAAACACTAAAGCTATAGACATTGGTATGTCTGCAAAAATGAAAAAGGCAACTGCAACAAATATAAATGCTGCCATTCCTTCAAATAAACATATAGTAACTATTTGCTTTCCTGACTTCTTAAGCTCTCCTATTATTAGTTCAGTACCTATTAGTATTCCTACTAATACTTCTCCTATATTAGTCAAAATATGATACCACTGCGTCTCCATAATACTGCTATTCATCCAATTCAATGCATGTGGACCTATTATCATACCTGTTATCAACCATCCAAGTATAGATGGTAACTTTAATTTTGAAACTATTTTTCCAATAATAAAAGCTATAATAGTAAATAATATTAATAACTTGACTTGTGCATTAATTTAAGAAATTTTACCATTGGTTCTTAATTCATATATTACCAATAAAATTTTGAATAAAAAAGTAGCATATAAACCTCAAACATGTTAGATTTATGCTGACAACC
>JAAYPK010000072.1 GCA_012519845.1 Clostridiales bacterium | reverse complement strand
AGTGAATATCTGGTGATGATGGCATAGAGGAAACACTCCTTCCCATTCCGAACAGGAAAGTTAAGCTCTATAGCGCCGATGGTACTGCACGGGAGACTGTGTGGGAGAGTAGGACGTTGCCAGGTGAGAAAAGATTAAAAGATAGCAATAGCTATCTTTTTTTTATTTTTTAGAAAATTATATTAACTTTTAATTTATAAAATAATAAAAAATAAATAACATGAATATATTAATAAGAATAATTGAAGTATTTAGGAGGTGGAATATGATAAATCTTACAAAGAATAAATTTATAGAAGCTTATGAAAATAAATACAAAGACCTTCATGGCGAAGAAATAGAAGAAGGAAATAACAAACAAAAATACGAAGCATTAGGAAGCCTTATAAGAGATTATGTCATTAGGATTTGGATGAATACAAATAAAAAATATAATTTAACAGGGGAAAAACAGATATATTATTTTTCAATGGAATTCTTGCTAGGTAGATTACTTGGAGATGTCCTAATGAATTTAGGAATAATGAATGTATGTAAAGAGGCATTAGCTGAATTAAATATTTCATTAGAGGAATTAGAGGAATTTGAACAAGATCAAGGTTTAGGAAATGGTGGATTAGGTCGGCTTGCTGCTTGTTTTATGGATTCTATGGCTTCACTAAATATTGCTGGTAACGGATGCGGGATAAGATATAAATATGGATTTTTTGAACAAAAGATAATTGATGGGAAGCAGGTTGAAGTATCTGATAATTGGCTTAGAGAAGGTAATGTATGGGAACGTAGAAAGCAAGATAAATCTGAAGTAGTTAAGTTTGGCGGAGAAATAAAAATGGAAAAACAGAAAGATAAAATTATTATTCATCATATGAATTATGAGCCTGTATTAGCAATCCCTTATGATACTCCTATTGTAGGATATGAAAATGATGTTGCTAATACTCTAAGGTTATGGAGTGCGGAAACGGTCTCAAATGAATTTGATTACTCTTCATTTAGTAGAGGGGATTATTTAAAAGCTATTGAATATAAAAATTCAGTTGAGGCAATTTCACAAGTTTTATATCCAGATGATTCATTTTATGAAGGTAAAAAACTAAGGCTAAAACAACAATATTTTTTTGTTTCTGCCGGTATACAAAGTATTATTAGACATTATAAAAAGCATGGTGGCAATATTGTAGAATTTGATGAAAAAATATCAATTCATATTAATGATACTCACCCTACATTAGCAATTCCAGAATTGATGAGAATATTATTAGATGAAGAAAGTCTTCCATGGGAAGAAGCGTGGAGAATTACAACAAACACAATTTCCTACACTAATCACACCATACTTACTGAAGCCCTTGAAAAGTGGCCAATAGATATGTTTAAACTTCTATTGCCAAGGATATATATGATTGTAGAAGAAATCAACCAAAGATATTGTAAGGAGTTATGGAATAAATATACTGGACAGTGGGATAAAATATCTAGAATGTCAATTATAGCAGATGGACAAATAAGGATGGCAATTCTAGCGGTGGTTGGAAGTCATAGTGTAAACGGAGTAGCAAAGCTTCATACAGAAATATTAAAAAAGGAAGAAATGACAGATTTATATTATTTATTCCCTAATAAGTTTAATAATAAGACTAATGGAATCACACATAGAAGATGGCTAATTAAATGCAATCCAAATTTAACTGAATTATTAAAACATACAATAGGTGATAGCTTTATTAAGCATCCAACAGATTTAATTTGTTTTGAAAAACATTGTAAAGATAAAGGGGTACAGGAGAAATTATATAAAATCAAACAAGGTAACAAGGAAAAGCTTGCAGAAATAATATATAAAAACAATAATGTAAAAATAGATCCAATGTCTATATTTGATGTTCAAGTAAAAAGGATACATGCATATAAAAGGCAAACATTAAACTGTCTTAGAATAATGGATTTATATAATAGAATATGTGAAAATCCTAATATAAGTATTAATCCTAGAACTTTTATATTTGCAGGAAAAGCAGCACCAGGTTATTATCTGGCAAAGAGCATAGTAGAATTAATTAACTTAATAGCTGAAAGAATAAACAATGATAAAAGAGTAAACGAATTAATAAAAGTAGTATTTTTAGATAATTATAGAGTGTCATTAGCGGAGACTATAATTCCAGCAGCAGATTTGAGTGAGCAAATTTCAACAACAACTAAGGAAGCTTCAGGAACTTCAAACATGAAATTTATGATGAATGGTGCATTGACAATTGCAACATTGGATGGTGCCAATATTGAAATTAAAGATGAAGTTGGAGAAGATAATATTATTATATTTGGATTAAATGCCAGGGAAGTCATGCAATATATGCAGGATGGAGGATATTCATCATATGATATATGTAATAGAAGTATAAGAGTTAGAAATGCAGTATACGATTTAGTTAGTGGAAAATACTGCGCAGATAGGGAGAGATTTAGAAATATTTATGATGACTTATTAAGATATAATGATGAATTTTTTGTTCTTAAAGATTTTCAATCTTATGTAGATTCTCAAGATAAAGTAGATTTGTTATATAATAGTAAATATAAATGGCAAGAAAAGTGTGGAATAAATATAGCTCATTCAGGAGTATTTTCTTCTGATAGAACAATACAACAATATGTTACAGGTATATGGGGATCAGAATTGATGTATAAAAATTTATAAAAATAGGAATAAATTGTATAAATATCTCATATTGTATTAGTGATAAAACATATGAGAGGAGATAAGGAGTGTGGGAAAAAAAGAAATAGTTGCAATGATACTAGCAGGAGGACAAGGAACAAGATTGGGGGTATTAACTAAAAATACCGCAAAACCAGCTGTCCCATTTGGAGGAAAATACAGAATAATCGATTTCCCTTTAAGTAATTGTTCTAATTCAGGAATAGATACTGTTGGTGTATTAACACAATATAAACCATTAGAATTAAATGAACATATAGGTGAAGGAAGTGCATGGGATTTAGATATAAGAGATGGTGGGGTTAGCATATTACCTCCATATCAAAATGAAAATGGGGGTAATTGGTATAAGGGAACAGCAAATGCAATATATCAAAATATTGAATATATAGATAGATATAGTCCAGAATATATACTAGTATTATCTGGTGATCATATATACAAAATGGATTATGCTAAAATGCTTAAGTTCCATAAAGAAAAGGAAGCAGTTGGAACAATTGCAGTAATTGAAGTACCTTTAGAAGAAGCAAATAGATTTGGAATAATGAATACAAGAGAAGATTTATCAATTGCTGACTTTGAAGAGAAACCTCAAGAACCAAAAGGAAATTTAGCTTCTATGGGAATATATATTTTTAATTGGGCAATATTAAAAAAATATTTAAAGGAAGATGAAGAAGATGTTTTTTCACAAAATGATTTTGGAAAGAATATAATTCCTAAAATGATAGATGATAAAATTAGAATGGTAGCATATCCGTTTAAGGGGTATTGGAAAGATGTAGGCACAATAAATAGTTTTTGGGAAGCTAATATGGATTTACTAAAAGGAAAAGAAAAAATAGATATATATGATAATAGTTGGAATATTTTTTCAAATAATCAGAATGTGCATTCTCAATATATAGGGAAAAAGGCAGTTGTAAAAAATTCATTGATTTCTGATGGATGTTCAGTAGAAGGAAAAGTAATAAACTCAATTTTATCAAGAGGAGTAGAAATAGGTAAGAATACTATTGTAATGGATTCTGTTATAATGCCAAATGCAAAGATTGGAGATAATATAGTTATTAATAAAGCGATTATTACGGATTCAGCAATGATTAAAAATAATACTAAAATTGGAGATGGTGAAAGAGTGACAGTGTTTTCATCAAAAGAAGAAGTGAAATCAGGATGTTATAATATAGAAGCTTGTAATACAATATAAAATATTAATTTAATATATTAAAAAAGATGAGTATGTTGTATTTTTATTAATATAGCATACTTAATTTTTTCAATAAAATTATTCACAAATTAAGTTAGAAACACTAAAGAATTTATTTTTAGAATGATTAAATAAAAAACTTATTTTAGTAACTTTTATTTTAAAAAAAATGTTGACTTGTGTCATAGAAGGTGATAATATATGACTTGTCCTTTGAGGAGATACAGTTAATATTAAAGATTAAAAAAAGTGTTGACAAATAATTTCTCAGATGATAATATAAAAAAGTCGCTTGAGGGCGTAAGGTTCTTAAGAATGACGAAAATTGGTCTTTGAAAATTGAACAGATATATAAGTTAAAAACCAGCAATTCTTTTTATGAGTAAGTTTTTATGAGCGAAAATTAAACTT
>JAAYPK010000071.1 GCA_012519845.1 Clostridiales bacterium | reverse complement strand
TGAAATCAGTGTATTTACTGTATTTAGATAGCTATTGTAACGATAGTAGGTAATATGCAACAAGAAATAAATTTAAAGTTATAGAAAATTAATAACAAAATTAATAACTATTTCTCTTATTTTCTTATTTAAAATAACTCCAATAAATGTTAATAAAAATCCTATAAGAAAAGTTAAAAAACCTAATGTATCTTCTATATTAAATATTAAAACTAAACTGATAAGAATTATACCAAGAGTTATACTAATAATGCTTAAGTTCACCTTTTTCATTTTTTCACCTCTAATAATCAATAAAATTCTACCCTTCCATAAATATGATAATTGCAGTAATGAAGTTAAAAATTCCTACACTAAGACTAAAGAAAAAAATAAATTTGTTATATTTACGATATTGAAATCCTTGAATTATCATAAATAATCCCATTAATAGTGGAATCACCATATTTCCACTTTTTTTTACTCCAGATAAATGTAATGCGGCTAATATTATAATAGTAATTGAAATAATGAAACCCATTATTACTAATATTTTTTCAAATGTATTTCTTTCCTTCCAAGTAGGTAATTTAGTATTATTCATTTAGATTCCCCCTACAAATTAATATTTATAATAACTATAATTTTTGATGCAAATACAAATAAATAAATTATCCCGTAAGATATAAATAAAATTAGAACCAAAGTACTCTCAAATAAACAAGTAGAAAATGACAGTACATTCTTACTTAATATTATGTAATTTATTATTAATATAATTCGCATTTATTATAGATGCAAAAATTAAACATACTTGAAACAAAATAAACCCAATAAAATCATGACATAAAACAGCCATAATTAAAAAAGTACAGAAACAATTTCTTATGTAGATCTGACCAAAATCTACTACTTTTGAATTATTATTCTCACCCTCGTCCCCTCTTTTCTTTCTAACCTTAATGAAAAAGATCAAAAAGATAGCAATAAAAAGAGTAAATAAACCTGATATAGTAAGCCTAATTAACATTTCATTCATTTTTTTATTTCTCCTCTATACTAAACTACTTATGCAGCATTTTATATGTTTCTTTCTTAAATAATCTACTTATAATAATCTTTTTCAGAAATAAACTGTGCAATAATCATTTTGTTACCTGTTATTAACAAGAAAATACACTTTTCTTATTTTACTCAACATATATATTTCAAATCCCACTAATAATGCTAATACAATTAGAATAAACCAAATATACTTTGATGATATTATAAGAATAGTAGCTACCCCAAATAGTATAATTTGAATAGGAATCACAACTGCAAATAACCATTTTATAAATGTCTTTTTTTCTACCTGCCTACAATTTTTTATAATAGACTCTTTATTCATTTTAATTGAGAACGGTATATTACCTTTACCTATATAATTAATATATAAATCCTTTTTTGATGTCTTTAGCTCAATTACATCATCAAATATATATTCTAATAATTCCGTCCCATTAGTTCCAAAAATAATTGAAAATATAGATATTAAAAAAAATAAAAACTTATGGAAGTTATTCTTTCTAGAAAAACTTTTGCACATTACCCTCACTGTACTTACACTATCTTCAATATCAACAACATTTTTTTCTGTCAAATCCAATGTAGCATACAATTTATCATCACAATAAACCAGTAGTTCCTTTGGATATTGTGAAATATCATAATTATTTGTTGAAATGTAAAGTCTCATTTCCTTCACTCCAATCCTAATTATTGGGTTAACTATATCATTTTTGGTAATTTAAGTATATAATAGATTTATGTTGTCTGTCTACATTTATCTTTTGACAATATAAACAAGTGAAATTTGACTTATATCACCATAGTACTCAAACAGTGGAGAATTACATATTTTTATGATATATTTATTATAAGATTATTAGCCAATATGTTAGGCTACAAATTCAAATTTGTGAGGAATGCATATGCAAAAATTTTTATCTTGGAATTTTATAGTTCTTATTTTTTTAGTACTGATTCTACTAGTTATTCATGAATTTGGACATTGGATAGCATATCGTTTATGCGGATATGAAGCCAAAGTAAGAAAATCAATATTGATTCCAGGAATAGATCCGAAAGAAGATATTGAAGTCAGCAAAATTCAAGGTTTATTTATAGCTTTAAATGGTTTTTTCTTTTCCACTTTAGTAGAAGTCCTACCTCTTATGATATGTGGATATAAATTATGGAAGGTACTTTTAATTGGTAGTATGGCAGGGGCAAGTGTTGATTTTATATGGGCCATTGGCATGCTGTTTCAAAAGAAAATTTGTATAAGTTCAAATAGATAATTTTAAACATACAGCAATTAAGAATATTTACTATGCTAAAATGTTCAAGCACAAGCTGTTAATGATGATACTCCAATTCCTATTTGTCCTAAAAAATACTTCAAATAGTTTTTTCTTCACACTTTACTCTAATTTCAATCACCATTACTAAAGTTAAATAAATAATCCTTATCAAGATAACCTTTAAAAATAAATAATTAAATTTATAGTCATTGCAATAATTTCATTTGAAATCATTCTATTTTCATATCCTTGTAATCCAATCAATACAGCGCCAATTATATCAATTAATATCTATTTTTATATTTTTTTCATCTTCTCTTACTCCTTATTTTACATCTCTATATCTTTTTAACATTCCAATTTTAAGTACAACTCTTAAGAATCTTCTCTTTAGATATAAAACATGTTTCTGATATATCATTCCTGTCTATCTAATTCAATTATCCTATTCCATCACAGAAAAATTATAAAATATATATTAGAATACTTTTTCCAAATAATATAATTAATTAATAGCAATACCATACTATAATAATAATAATAATAAATTAATGATTAAATTTTTATAAATACTCATTTTATGTTGTCGCTTACAACTCTATTTTCTTCTGTGCAAAAGAAAAGGGAGTGTTGGAAAATGATTAATTTTTAATCACTTTGCAACACTCCATCTTTATAACATTATTATATTAATTTCTATAAATAACTGATTATAAAGGCTAGCAAAGCTATTATTGTTAATAAAATGCCAATAGCCATCCATACTTTATATTCTGTCTTCATCTTCTTTGCTTCTTCTTCTGAAGGTACTTCAGAATTTTCCTCTATTAATTCATTAATATCAACATCATTTGTTTGAACATTTATTATTCTTGTTTTTACTAAGTAAAAAGTAATACTTATAACACAGAATATTATACCTGATACAAGTGCCTCTGTTCCTATCTGAGTCATTAGAATAAAGTATATTATTATACTCACTGATGCTCCTAATATTCCTGCTGGAGCTTTGTATGGACGTTTTAAATTTTTTTCTTTTACTCTCAAACCTATGAAAGAAATAAAACCAATTATGTAACAAAATAATATGGCAAATAAACTTAATGATGCTATATATATTATTGAATTTGTACTAACTAATAATAAAGTTATTATTCCAACAGTAAGAACAGCTACATATGGTGTCTTATATTTAGGATGAATCTTACTAAAAAACGCTGGTAAACATCCTTCTTTAGACATTTGAAATATATATCGTGCTGGCCCCCCTACTCCTGGATTTATAGTTGACAAATCTCCTCCAAATGCTATAGCAAAACACAATAATATTAATGGAAAACCAACAATCCCGGCTGAAATCAAACCTTCTGCATATGGAGCATCAGCATTTTGCAATATCTCATAAAACTCACCTGGTACAAGGCCTACTAGGAACCATTGAAATAAAGCAGTAATTGCAAAAACAAACAATGGAGCTACTTTCATTATTCTAGGAATATTAATCTGTGGATACTTTATTTCTCCCCCCATTCCTACAGCAGTCTCAAACCCTGCAAAGCACCACCAAATAAGTCCAACTATTGTTATAAACGACTTTGCATCAGGCATTGCATTTAATGTTCCGCCCAAGAAATTTTCCATATTTATATTAGGAGCCATTGTTATAAACCACACTAAAGAACATGCCCAGAAAAAGAACATACATGAATTCTGCCATTTAGAAGCTAATTTAACACCCCTAAAGTTAATTGTTACAAATACAATTAATAAAATTGCTGCTATAATACGTGGATCCACATTAATTTCAATTCCTATTCCCTTAAAAAAATATGTAAAATAATTAGAGAAAGCCAATGTTTCTCCACCACAGCAACTAATACAACCTATTATATAGTTCCAGCCTGCTAGATTAGCAAAAAAACGATTTGTTCCTTTTTGAGCATAATTATATGTTCCTCCCGCAAAAGGTAAAGCAGCTCCCATTTCTGCATATAATAAAGCTGGCCAATAGGATATTAATAAGGCAACAAAAGTAGCTACAATGATCATGCTTCCCATCATACCAACACAGTTAGCTCCTACAGTAAAAAGTCCAACACCAACTACCATTCCTACTGTTATGGTTATACCTTCTTTTAATCCTAAAGACCTTTTTAATTTCTGTTCATTTGATGCTTCAAATGAATTCGTCGCATTCTTGTTTATTGCTTGTGCATCCATTTCCTTTCCCTCCTTATTCCATATTACTTCAATTATTTAATTCTTGCGAAAACTTTATCAGCTGCATCCAGTGCAAACTTTATATCTTCTTCAGTATGTGCAAAACTCATATACCATTTACATGCCATAAGTAAAAGAACTCCTTCTTTAAAGATTTCACACCAAAATTTTGTAGATAATTCTTGATCAAATCCTTCAAGATCTTCTTCTGTATAAAGTGGTTTTCCTGTATCTTCCACACCAAAAATAGTATAAAAAACTCCTGGTGCCTGATTAATAGCCATTTTAATTCCATGTTTTTTAGCTCTTTCTAAAAGTCCTTTAGTTAATGTTTCTTGAAGCTTCTCTATTTTTTTATAACCAGCACCATCATCTTTTTCAAGCAATGCTATAGCTGTATCTGCTGCCTTAACTCCTAACGCATATCCATTATATGTTCCAGGTCCTAATACTTTTTCATCTCTCATAACCATCATTATTTCACGTTTACCTGCAACTGCTGAAAATGGAAGTCCTCCAGAAATCGCTTTACCAAAGGTAGCTATATCAGGCGTAACTCCTAAATATTTTTGAGCTCCTCCAAGACCTCAACGGAACCCAGTTATAACTTCATCCATGCTCATTACAATATTATATTTATCACATAACTCTCTAATTTTCTCAACAAACCCTGGTTTTGGATGTAAACAAAAATGATTACATACTATTCCTTCAAAATGTATTACTGCTATTTTATCATGATATTTTTCAACTGTTGACTCTAAAGCCTCAAAATCATTCCATGGTAATAAAAATGACTCCTTTTCTGCCCAAGGTGAGCGTCCTATAGTATATGCTGCATCTTTAGGACTTTGAACTGCATAAGGATGTTCAGTATCCTCATTTAATACTCCTCCTAATACATTATCAAGCCAACCATGATAGTGTTCAGCAAATCTAACAATAATTGTCTTTCCAGTATACGCTCTTGCTATACGTATTGCAGTTTGAACAGCTTCTGTTCCTGAAAGTGACAGCTTTATCATTTCAGCACAAGGTACATTTTTAATTATCTTCTTTCCTAGCTCTATATCTGTTGGAGAAAAAAGCATCCCAGAACTATATATTGTAGCTTCATTTTCTAAATGATTTTTTAGTGCATCAACATACTCTTTATTAGCATGTCCTAACATTGTTGGACCAAAAGATCCTAAAAAATCAACATATTCATTACCATCTACATCTATAATATGCGAACCTTTAGCGCCAGTAACAAATGTCTTAAAATCAGTTGCTGCTACTCTTGCCCTAAAATTACTATGCGGAATTGGATAAATTTCATCAAATTCTTTTGTATACTCTCTGCTTTTTCATTTATCATTTTCTTTCACTCCTCTATCATTCTAATTTTTATTTTGCAAAATAAAAAAAAGCTGCAGTTAGAACTTTTTTGCTCCTTTGCAACTTTATCTTGATATAAATATACTCGCTATTTTTATTCTATAATAGTAAAAATCGGAACTAAAATTTAATTGAAATAAAAAAATAAATATGGTAAAATAAATTAATAAATATACGGAGCAAAGGTGCATTATTACATAATGTGCCTTTTTTTGTTATCAAATTTCATATTATAATTATGAAACTTATAAGATAAAAGGAAGTGATATTTATGAAGAACTTCATTTCAAATGAAAGTACTTACTCACCTATTCAACCTGGCTTCGCTATAAATTTGCCTAAATATAATGAAATTAAGCCACATCAAAAATTACTTCAAAACAATATTAGCTACTTCTATGAAATAATAACTTCAACTGAAGAATTAAAATCAATACCAATTATACCTGATGGTTGCATGGATATAATTTTTGTTATTGATGAAAATTCAATTATCCCTTATTTAATAGGAACTGCTTCTTCATTAGTTGGATTAGATGCCTCTTCCAATAAAGAAATTTTTGGTATACGTTTTTATCCTGGTGGATTAAATTCATTCTTTCCACTTATGGCAAATGAAATTAATTCTTCTCAGATTCCTTTGGAACTACTATGTAATAAAAGTCATAATTTATCACAAGAGATTATAAATGCTTCTTCATTTGAAAGTCGAATTAGTATCATAGAATCTTTCTTTTGCAAAGAAATATTAAACTCAAATGGTAAAGAAATATTAATTCAATATTGTGTTGATAAAATAATATCTACAAATGGAACCATAACAATTAATACACTTAGTGAAAATACAGGTTATTCTACACGATATATTAATAAATTATTTAATGAATACATCGGTTTTTCTCCAAAAAATTTTTGTGAAATAGTAAGGCTTCAATCTACAATTGAATATATAAGAAAACATAATAATTATACATTAACCTCAGTTTCAAATGTATATGGCTATTATGATCAATCCCATATGAATAAGGACTTTAATAAATTTCTTAATATAACTTCTGGTTATATCTATGACAATACATTCTTTTATGCTAACCAATTAAATTTATCTAATGTTTATAGTTTTTAATTAATTTTCTTAGAAACTTGTAATATAAAAACTACATCATCATATAATATTATTCATATTGATGAATAATTGATTAATCTATAATTTAAACACAAGGAATATCAAAATAAACACAGAGAAACTTATGGCAATGATATAACCACTTTAGTTTTATCTGTACCAAAGAAAATGAAGAACAGATTATTATAGATTCATATAAATATTTAAGCAGAGTTGTTAATTATGAATTGGAAATCAAATTTTCAACGCATAGTTTAAGACATACTCTCATGTCACAGATATTATGAAAAATAGTACTGTAAATATCTTCGAAAGGATAACTGAAAAATTACCAACATCTTATAAAAATAAAATGACCACTTGCCGACAAGGTAAAAATTTCGTCAGCAAATGGTCGGCAGGCGACAATTCCTTGCCTGCAAAAAGCCTTATAAATGGCTCTATTTCTTAATTAGTTTAACAACAGTCTCAGCATGTGGTGTGTTTGGGAACATATCCTTAACTCTTGTTTTAATAACTTTATAGCCGGAATCTATTAAAACAGCTAAATCATTTACCAGTGATTTAGGATTGCATGACACATAAATTATTTCAGGAGCATTAAACTTAATAACATAGTCTAATGCTTTCTGATGAACTCCACTTCTTGGTGGATCTAAAATTATTATATCAGGTTTATCCTTAACTGTTTTAATAATTTCTGCTACATCCCCAGCTAAAAACTCACAGTTATTTAGCCCATTAAGCTTAGCATTTTCCTTGGCTGCTTCAACAGCTTCTTCTATAAGTTCAATTCCTACAACCTTCTTTGCATTTGGTGCAACAATTTGACCTATAGTTCCTGTTCCACAGTACAAATCAAATACTACCTTATTATCACTATTACCTAAATATTCCCTAACAATACTATAAAGCTCTTCTGCTCCTTTTGTATTGGTTTGGAAAAAGGAAAATGGTGATATATTAAACTTTAATCCAAGTAAATTTTCTTGGATATGGTCTATTCCATAAAGTATATTCACCTTTTCTGGAATAACTGCATCTGAAAAAGAGTTATTTTCAGTGTGAATAACTGATACTAAATTACCTTCAAATTCAAGATTTTTAAGTATTTCAGTATATTCTGTTAAATCAAAATTCACTTGAGTTGTAGTTACTATATTAACCATTATTTCTCCAGTGTTTTTTGCTTTTCTTATTACTAAATGCCTTAAATAACCTTCTCTTTTCATTACCCTATAATAAGGTAAATCCTGTTTTCTAAAATACTCAACTGTTGCACTTATTATTTTTCTATAATCTTCATCAACAATCTGGCATTCATGAACATTTATTATACCAAAGGATTTATTCTTCATATGCATTCCAAGGGTTAAATCCCCACCCTTTTCCATGTCACCAAAGGTAAATTCCATTTTATTTCTATATTCATATTGCAATTTACTTCCAGTAACACCTTCATATTCACCCATTGGTATATTGGCATTAGTAAATAATTCTTTTACCTCTTCAGATAATAATTCTAATTGTTTATCATAAGTTAGAGTTTGAGATGAACAGCCTCCACAAACCCCAAAATGTGGACATTTTGCTTCTATTTCATAATCTGCTCTTTCTTCCACTTCTAAAAGTTTCACTTCAGCATAGTCAGCTTTTTTCTTCTTTACTCTTCCCTTTATTACTTGTCCTGGAAAACTATTTTTTACATATATTTTCTTATCTTCTAAGATTCCAATTCCAATAGAAGGGAATTCTGTCTTATCAATCTTAACTAGTATTTCGCTTCCTTTTTTCATCTAATGCTCCTACTTATTTTCTATTATAAATTAAAAATTTTCTTTCCAATTGTAGTATTTAGCTTAGTTGCTTCAACAATTGGGAAATATATTACGCTTAAAACTGCAACAATAATAACGTAAATTGGTAAGAATGAAGTGAATTTAAATCCTATTAAATTCATTATTAATTCAATTAATAAATATAGTAGTGCTGATACTCCGAACACTATTACCTCATCAATTATACTTGCAAGTAGTCTTTTCATAACCTTCTCCTCCTAAAAATATTACTTAATTGCCTATAGTTTCTGCACCTTGTAAGAATTTAATTGGCTTTGTTTCTAATCTATATACTATACAATCCTTAGAAACAGTAAATTCCTCATATAGACCTTCAATGCTATTTTGGATAACACCTTCTCCACTATCACTTTTTAATACTTCAAGTATCTTATTATTAATATCAGAGTAGTCCCTATCCTTTACCTTAGTTAAAATCTCCCCATAAGATGCTAATGATGTTTCTCCAAAATCGAATTTACCATCAATTAATGCCTTCTCTCCATCAAAATTAAGAGAGGTCTTTAATGCTATTTGTCCTTTTTCTTTTGATTGTCCAAAGAAAGTTATTCCAAAATAAAGACTTTCCAAACGATTCTTTTCTGGATCTTTTTGATCTAGATATATGTAACTTGAATTCTCCATTTTGTCATCTTCACCTTTGACAACGTCTTCTTCTTTGGTATACTCTAACCCATATTGCTTTGTCTTGGCTTCAACCTGTGTTAATAGTTCTTTATATTTTGATGTCATTTCCTCTAGTGTCATATCTGTAGCCCATGTACCTTCTAATTCTTCATATGCTTTTTCTGTTGCAGTAACATTATCAGATTCATTTTTACTATCAACTTTAGATTTAAAACCACAGCTTACTAAAGAAAGTGACATCACGATACCTACTATTATAGTTAATATTCTCTTAACCATAATACACCTCCTTAAGTGACATGTGCATAAAAGTATTTTACCTAACACTGATATATTATATCATTAAAATAATATTTTTTAAACATAATGTACGTTATATTGTTATTTTTTCTTTTAATTTTTCAAAAGCTGCATCCCCAATACCATTAATATTTTTTATTTCTTCAATAGATTTAAAGCCACCTTTTTCTTCTCTATATTTAATTATTGACTCTGCTCTACTTTTACCTATTCCAGGAAGAGAATCTAATTCACTTTCACTTGCAGTATTTATATTTATTTTTCCCTCTTTATTTTGTCCATTTCCCTCTGATATTACAACAGAATTTTTATTTGGAATTATTATTGATTGATGATTATTTAATTGTTCTGCTCTATTAATACTTGAAATATCTGCTTCTCCAGTTAAACCACCAGCTTCATTAATTATATCTTGAATTATGCTTTCTTCCTTCATCCAATATATATTAGGATTCTTTACTTCCCCTTTTATCTCAACAACAATTTCTTTTGAAGTGTTTACTATTTTTTCTTTTTCATCTACAAATATACTTTCTGTATTATTTTTATTTAAGTTTTTTTCACCTCCATTAATATATGAATAAATTGCATATAGCCCTATTATAGCTACCAATATAACTATCCCTATTCCTTTATATTTTTTCACAATTTTTCACCTCTACTATATTATTTACATTTATGTTATATTTAATCTTTGATACAATTTTATTGTAATTTGCTATACATCATGATTTTTGGTAAAATATATGAGTAATTTTTTTTAAGAGAGGTAATAATGAACACAAAGAATTTAAAATTTTTATTAATTTTTGTATTATCATTGTTTTTAACTATAAATTATTTAAATATATCAGCATGGGCTTCTACACCTACACCACCAGATTTAAATTCAGATGGAGTAGTACTTATGAATGCAAACACTGGACAGATTATTTATTCTAAAAATCCAGATACAAAATACTATCCTGCATCTACAACTAAAGTTCTTACTGCCTTAGTTGTTCTTGAAAATACTAAATTAACTGATATGGTTACAGTTGGAAAGAATCCTCCTTTTGTTGATGGAACAAAAATAGGTCTTAGAGAAGGAGAAACATATACTGTAAGAGAGCTTTTAACAGGTTTAATTTTAGAATCTGGAAATGATTGTGCCGAGGTACTTGCAGAACATATTTCAGGATCTAATGAAGCTTTTGCCAAATTAATGAATGAACGAGCTAAAGATATTGGTGCAACAAATTCTAATTTTAAAAATCCTAGTGGATTGCCTGATGATGAGCATTATACAACACCAAGAGATTTGGCTCTAATTATGAAAGAAGCCATTAAAAATAAAGATTTTATGGATATATCCACTCAATCAACCTTAACTATGGCTGAAAGTTCAATTGACGGTGCTAAAAGAGTATTAAATAATCACAATTATATTTTATCTAAAAATTCAAGATACTATTATCCTTATTCAATATGTGCTAAAAAAGGATATACTGATGTTGCAAGATTTACAAATGTAATTTCTGCCACAAAAAATGGTACCACTTATGTTGCTTCTTTCCTAAAAGGTGATGGTATAAGTCAAGTATATAGTGATGTTGCTAAAATTTTTGATTATGGCTTTGATAATTTTGAAACTAAAAAGATTTATTCAGAAGGTGATACTGCCGGATATTTCTATGTTAATTCTGATACTAAACTTCCATTATTAGTTGGAGAAGATGTTTATTACACAGTTCCTATTGGCAGCAATGATACTGTTAATTCTACAATTAACTTCACACCCCCAACAGAGTTTAGTAATAAATCTGTTACTAGAGGAGAAGTTATCACAAAAGCTTCTGTATCAATTGATGGAAAAGATTATGCTACCATTGATCTAGTAAGTGGTGAAAATCATGATTATACACCTTTATTAAGTTCAAATTCTAATGAATTTTTAAATGATAATAAATACATAATTGCATTAATTATTGCAATATTTATACTATTATTAGGTAGAATATATTGGGTAAAAAAACGTAGAGAAATCAGAAGAAGAAATTATATTAAGAAACTAAAAAGAAATAATCAATTAAGAAATTAAAAAAAGGATGCTCTGCATCCTTTTTTTAATACTCTATTCCTTCTCTACTTCCTATACCCTTTTCAAAAGGATGTTTTATCATTTTAACTTCTGAAATATAATCAGCTATATTAATTAGTTCCTCTTTAGGATCTCTTCCTGTCATTATAACCTCAAGACTTTCAGGTTTATTCTTTAAAAAATCCATAATAGTCTGTAGACTTATAGTCCCATTATTTATAGTACCAATTATCTCATCTAATATTAAAACATCCACATTGTTTTCTTTTGTGTATTGAACTATTTTCCCAAAATAATTAGTTTCTTCTTCTTTAAGCTGATTCTTTTCTTCTTCATTCATATTCCAGATGAATTTTGATATTGGTTTTCCAAAAATTACTTTAATATTATCACTAAGTTTTTCTACTGATTTAAGTTCACCAGTATTATAATCCTTTAAAAATTGTGAAATTACTACTTTTTTATTTCTTCCTGCAGCTCTAATTGCAAGACCAAAAGCCGCTGTTGTTTTTCCTTTTCCATCACCGCAATAAATATGAATTAATCCCTTATTCATAACTTAGTCTCCTTTGCAATTTAACTTTTGGATAAGGTCTTTCATGTCATCAGGTAGCTGAGACTTTATATTAACTATCTCTTTAGTTCTTGGGGACTTGAAATTTAAACCATAAGCATGTAACGCTTGCCTTTTTATTAAATCTTCTTCCTCTTCTCCATATCCATATAAGGTATCACCATAAATAGGATGCCCCAAATAACTTAAATGTACTCTTATTTGATGTGTACGCCCTGTTTCTAAAAGACACTCAACTAAGTCCCCATCCTTATAACTTTCAATTACTTTATAATGGGTTATGCTTTTTTGCCCTCTATTATCCACAATCCGTTTTATACTATCCTCTTCTTCTGGTCTATAAATAGGTGCATTTATTGTACCTTCTTTTTCTTTTAAATTTCCATGTACTACTGTTAAATACCTTTTTTCTAAATGATTTTCATTCATTTCTCTTGATAAAGCCATATGAGCAAATTGATTTTTTGCAATTATTATTAATCCTGAAGTATTCATGTCTAGCCTGCTTACAAGTCTTACTATACAATTCTGCTTACTTTCATTAAAATAATTTAAAACTCCATTTGCAAGGGTTCCTGTTGGATAGCTTCTTGTAGGATGTACAACTAAAAAAGGTGGTTTATTTACTATTAATATATCCTCATCTTCATATACAATGTCTAAATCCATTTTTTCAGGAATAATATTTTGACTTTCTTTTCTGTTAAGTTTGACTACAACGGTATCTCCTTTATGAAGTACATATCTCATTCTAACAGGATTATTATTTACAAGTATCCTTTTTTCAATGGCTGCACTTCTAATAAGTCTTGTAGACAAGCCTAGTTCCTCTTTCAAATATTCCCTTATTACAATTCCATCATATTTTTCTTCGATTTTCTTTTCTAGTGTACTCATTTAAGCTATCTCCTACTTTTTATAATCTTCTCCTAGCATAATAACAACATCATACTCAGAATACTTGCTATCTTTAGATTTAGACTCTGACTTACTTATTCTAGGTAGTATTTCCATTATATTTTCCTTTAAATCTTTATTGTCTGTCATTACTACTGACTTTTCTATCTTATTACCATTTCCTGTATCAACTTTCTTGTAGCCTGCAGCATTTAAATCAGTTTTTACTTGTGCTGCTAAACCATTAATATTAGTTCCATTTAGAATTATAACATTAGCATCCTCTTTATTAAGGCCTACAGAAGAAGTTGATTTTAATGCTTCTATAATTTCTTTATTGCTATTCTTATCAAATATTAAATAATCTTGACCACCTATTGTTTTAGGAGTACCTACTAATGTTACCATTTCAATTGTATTGCTTCTTGAATTTAAAACCTTTAATCCATAATTAATTATATTAAAGGCAGACATGTTAGTTTCCATATTTTCTGCTACTGAATTTAGTATTTTAGGTATTTTAAATACAAAGCCAATTCCTGAACATTTTTCTGATACTTTTTCTATAAATTTATGTTGATTTTCAATTCTATCTAAATCTCCATTTGCTAAACCGGAACCATCATTATTCTTTCTCCATCTAAAAAATTCTTCTGCTTTTTGACCATCTAAATGAACTGTAGTTCCTTTTTTAAAGTTTATGTGTAGATTCTGACCATCATCATCATAAATCATATCTCTTTCTATTTCCATTTCTATTCCACCAATAGAATCAATAAAATCTCTAAAAGCAGCATAGTCTATTTTAACAACATAATTAATTTTTATACCAAGCATATCATCTATAATTTGCTTTACTTTACCTTCGCCGCCTTTTTGATATGCAGCATTAATTTTATAGTTGCTTCCATCATTTGCAACTAATATATCTCTTGGTATTGATACTATTTTAGTGGTTTTACTATTAGGATTATAATTTACAAGCATCATTGTATCTGTTCTCTTTATTGATTCATTTTCTGCCTGATTGGGATCACCTATATCCATTCCAAGTACCAAAATATTTACTTGAGAGTTCTTTGAAGGGCTGCTAGCACTTATTATATTATCATTATCTATTTTCATAAAGAATCCTATTATACTAATAATTCCGCTAATTATTAAAAGAGTCATAATAACTGCAACAGCTAATAATACCTTCTTAATTAAACTCTTATTTTTTAGCTTTGTTAAAAATGAAACTTCATTATTATTTTCTTCTTTTTCTATTGGTTTTTTTCTTCTTCTATGCTCTGCATCTAATCTTTCTAGCTCTCTTCTTTCAGCTTCCCTTTTTGCCCTTATTTTCCTACGTCTTCTTATTTCTTCTTCCGAAAGCCTTCTCTTCTTTTTTCTCCTTATACTATCCGGTTCTCTTCTCTCCCTATCCATAGCTACCCCCTAACTTATATTCTATTTATTATTTGCTATGTAATAATAAATAATTTCTTGCTTCAATTGTATGAATATCTACAAGTTGTCCTTGAGATATTAAATAATTGATTGTATGATTAATACCTAAAAGGACACCCTTATCTAAGTCTTCTAAAGTCTTATTTCTTATTTCTTCCACCCCAGTATAAACTCTAGAAGGTTCAATCATATCTGCAATATAAATTATTTTTTCTAAAACACTCATATTGGCCTTTCCTGTTGTATGCCATCTTATAGCACCTAATATTTCTTCATCATCTATACATAAAACATCCTTCGCTACTATAGGTGCAATTATGCTATGCCATAGTGCTTGAGTATTTCTTTCACTTTCATCTAATACTATATTATTTTTATTAATTATTTCTTCCATTTTTTCCTTTGTCATATTTTTAGCAATATCATGACATAATGCTGCTATTTCTGCTTTTTCTAAACTAACATTATTAATTTCAGCTAATTTTTTTGAAACACTTATAACTCCTAAAACGTGAATATATCTTTTTTCTTTTAAATTATTCTTAATATAGTCATAAGCTTCCTCTATACTAATCATTTTATTCACCTCTATATAATCCCTTTTTGTTTATTATTTCAATTACTTCTTTTGGAAGCAATTTTTCTATTTCTAATCCTTCTTTTATATATTCTTTTATTTCTGTAGAAGATATGTCTTTCCCCTCTACTTCTAAAAATATTATCTCGCCATTATATTTTTCTTCAAACTCTATTTTCTTTTTAATTAGCTCACTTTTACTAAAGCCTGGTCTAGTTACTACTACTAATTTACATAGACTAAATATTTTATCTACTTCTCTCCATTTGTGTAAATTCATTAAACAATCTGAACCTACAATGAAATATATTTCTCTTTTTTTATTATTAAAATATTCTAAAGTTTTGTATGTGTAACTCATGCCCTTATTCTGTATTTCATAATCAGAGACTTCAAATCCCTTTTTCCCTTTTATAGCTGCATTTACCATTTCAAGCCTAAGGGAAGCCTCTGTAATCCTCCTGTCTGTTTTATGAGGTGGGCTTCCTGCTGGCATAAATATAACTTTTTCTAAGTTTAATTTTTTCATTGCTACTTCTGCTATATACAAATGCGCAATATGAATAGGGTCAAAGGTTCCTCCAATTATACCCCACTTTTCCAAATTAATCCCTACCCTTAGGTAATTCTATTTTAGGATTTTTCTTTGATTTTTTATACAAAACTATTTTATTTCCTATAGCTTGAATTCCTTCACAATTTACTCTTTCACATATTATATCTGAAGCTTCTCTTGTATTAAGTCCACTATTTTCTAATACTTTAATTTTTATTATTTCTCTTTTTTCTAAAGCTTCTTCTACTTGAATTATAAAAGTATCTTCAATACCTCTTTTCCCAATTTGGAAAATAGGATCTATATTTTGTGCAAGTCCTCTTAAATAAGCTCTTTGCTTTCCTGTTATCATGTTCTCTCTCTCCTATAATACATATTCAAACTCGAAATCATTAAGGTTAACCATGTCTCCATCCTTAATGCCCATATTCCTAAGTTCTTCTAGAATTCCTTTATTTTTTAATACTTTATGGAAATACCTTAAAGAATCTGCATCATTTACATTAACAGCATTTAGTAACCTATCTACAAAGCTTCCAGTTATATAATAAGTATCGAATTCTTCTCCTCTTTCAATATTAATTTCATAAGTAAATTTCTTTTCTTCTGGAATATATCTTTCATCATCTGATATAACAAGTTCAGTAACCGGTATATCTTTTAACATTCTTGCTGCTTCTTTAATTACAGCATCGACACCTTCTCTTGTTGCAGCAGACATTTTATACACTTTATCAAAACCTAATTCATTAACTTTCTTTTTAAAGTTTTCATAAACAGTTTCATCAAATAACATATCACACTTATTTGCTACTACTATTTGTGGTCTATCCCAAAGCTTTACAGAGTATTTCTTTAACTCTTCATTTATTTTAAGAAAATCTTCAAATGGGTCTCTTCCTTCTATTCCTGAAATATCTACTACATGAATTAATAATCTTGTTCTTTCTATGTGTTTTAAAAATTCTATTCCAAGTCCAACACCTTCAGCAGCTCCTTCAATAATACCTGGAATATCAGCCATTACAAAAGGTTCTGTTCCATCTGGAGCCACAACCCCTAAGTTTGGCTTTAATGTTGTAAAATGATAGTTTGCTATTTTAGGCTTTGCTGCTGTTGTCATTGACAAAAATGTGGATTTACCAACATTAGGGAACCCTAAAAGTCCTACATCTGCAAGAAGTTTTAATTCTAAAATTATATTCATTTCTTCTCCCGGCATTCCAGGTTCTGCAAAATTAGGCGCTTGTCTTGTAGGTGTACAGAATTTACAATTTCCCTTTCCACCTTTTCCACCTTGCAATAAAACAAACTTTTCATCTTTATGAGAAAGATCTGCAATTATTTTATTTGTTTCAGCTTCTCTAATTATTGTACCCATAGGCACTTTTATATGAAGGTCATCTCCATCTTTACCGTAACACTTTGATGTTCCTCCGTTTTGTCCTTCTTCCGCTACAAATTTTCTTCTATATTTAAAATCAAGAAGTGTGGTCATACCAGTTTCTACTTCAAATATAATGCTTCCGCCTTTTCCACCATCACCTCCATCTGGTCCACCAAGAGGAACGTACTTTTCTCTTCTAAAAGAAATAGCACCATCTCCACCTTTACCAGATTTCACGAATACTTTTGCCTTATCTATAAACATTTAATCACGTCCTAACGTAAAATCTTCTTATTTTTATTATTCCTATTTGAATTAATTATATCATACATATTTTTATAAATCTTACAAGAGTCTTAACCTTATTGAAAGAATAAAAAGCATCCTATGCTAGTAAGCTAGGATGCTTTCTTAAAAGAATAATTATTCAGCTATTTCTTCGATGTTTACTGGGTAAACACTTGCTTTCTTCTTATCCTTACCAACTCTTTCGAATTTTACAACTCCGTCTATCTTAGCAAAAAGAGTATCATCATTACCCCTTCCAACATTGTTACCTGGGTGAATCTTAGTTCCTCTTTGTCTAACTATTATGTTTCCAGCTAAAACAAATTGTCCATCAGCTGATTTAACTCCAAGTCTCTTTGATTCTGAATCTCTTCCGTTCTTTGAACTACCCACTCCTTTTTTATGAGCGAATAATTGAAGGTTCATAATTAGCATAATTTACACCTCCTCATTTATTAAAGTAATATATTCATTACGTTTATTTACTCCAAACATTTGATCCAAACTTAAAATTACACTTTCCAAGCTTTTTTCAAAGGTTTTTAATAAAACCTGTGCCTTATCTATTTCTTCCTTATTAAAACCAGTAAGATCTAGAGAAATATAACCATCTTTTATTTCATAATTTACATTAAGTTTTAAAACTTCATCTAAACCAATAATAACACTTTGAGACAAAACCGATACAGAATTACATACCATATCAAAAGCCTCTCCAGCAATAATTGCTTCTCTATTTATAAGAGCGTGATTATTAATTGAAAAAGATATTATATTTTTATTTTGGCTTTTAATTTTAACTTCTATCATAAGAATTAAGCTTCAATCTTTTCGATAGTTAGTTTAGTATAAGGTTGTCTATGACCATTCTTTCTTCTGTAGTCTTTCTTTCTCTTATACTTGAATACTGTAACCTTTTTAGCTTTACCTTGAGCTAAAACCTTAGCTACAACTTTAGCTCCTTCAACTACTGGAGTTCCAACTTTTAAAGTTTCTCCTCCTACTGCAAGAACTTCAGTTAATTCAACTGTTGAGTCAACTTCAGCATCTAACTTTTCAACGAAAAGAACGTCACCTTCTTGAACTCTATATTGCTTTCCACCTGTCTTTACTACTGCGTACATAAAAAAACACCTCCTCATAACGGTCTCGCCACTATAGGTACAAATCTCTAGAATTTGTTTTGTATAAAACCTGTGCGTGAGCGGTTTACTAAGACATTCTATCATAACTTTTATATATTGTAAAGAAATTTATATTTTAAATAGATACCATCTACATTTTTCCACTTCATATTTTAATTCAAATATTTTTTCTACTCCATTAATAATAGCAGTACAAGTAAATATTTGCATTGGATTCCCTGCTATTTTTTCATTTGCTGTTTTTATAATTTTATTAATTTTAATAATTTTAATAGTTCCATCTTCTCCTTCAAGCCTAAATTTTATAGGATTAAGTTTTCCTGAATCCTTAAACCATGCTATCATATCTATTGGTTTTGCTAAAACTTTCAAAATTAATACCTCCTATAAAATACTTGACATAAATAAATAATCATCTTCACCATTACCTCCACTTAATGGTTTAATACCAGAATGGAGAAAAGTAGATCTAATTACAGCATTACCACCATATTTTTTTCTTATATTATCTACTGTTTTATCAAGACTTCTATACTTTTCTATGTTTTTTTCTTCAAATAAAGAGCTTTGATAAAAATCATTATTGGTAAAGTTAGTTACTCTTACACCTAAATGTCTTATAGCTTCTCCTTTATAACATTCATTAAAGGCTTTTTTTATACCATTAAAAATTATATTTGTACTATCTGTATAATTATTTAACTGTTTTTGATGGCTATAACTAATAAAATTATTTGTTTTAATTGAAACAACTACTAATCCACATAAATTTTTTGAAGCCCTAAGCCTGGCAGCAGTTGTTTCTGTAAGACTTAATAATATTTTTAATGCCTCTTCTTTATTAGTTAAATCTTTAGATATTGTTATTGAATTTCCTATACCCTTTACTCCCAAATAATTACTTTTTCTAACTTCCGATTTATCTATTCCATTGGCATATTCATGTAGAGTTTTTCCAAAACTTTTAAATATACTAATTAAAATATTGTAATCGTAATTAGCCAATTCCCCTATGGTATTAATATTAAGTTTATTTAATTTAGGTTTTGTTTTACTTCCAACCATAAATAAATCTTCTACAGGGAGAGGCCACATTTTCTCTTTAATTTCTTCAGGAAATAATGTATGAATTCTATTAGGCTTTTGAAAATCAGATGCCATTTTTGCAAGAAGCTTATTTGTTGATATTCCAATATTAACAGTAAAACCAAGCTCCCTATATATTCTGCTTTTAATTTCTTCTGCCTTTTCCATATAATTATCCTTAAAATGAGTCATATCTAAAAAACATTCATCTACTGAAAAACGTTGAAGCATAGGTGAATATTCTCCTAAAATATTTGCCATAGCATTACTGCATTTCATAAAAATATTATAATTTGGAGGAACTACAATTAAATTTTTACATTTACTAATAGCTTTATATATAGGTTCTCCTGTTATTATATTGTATTTCTTTGCTGGAATAGATTTAGCTAAAACTATTCCATGTCTTGACTCCACATCTCCTCCAACAACTGATGGAACATTTCTTAAATCTAAGGTTCCTCCCTTTTGAATATTACTTATAGCAATCCATGACAAATAAGCTGAATTGGCATCTATATGGAAAATAATACTACCCATACTTTTAAACACCCCAATACATATAACTATATTTTATATTATATCGAACAAATGTTCGTATGTAAAGTATTAAAATTTATTTTTTACTGCATACTTCCTTTCCCTATTATGTATTTTTAAGTAAATTGTTTGTATTGTTTTTTATAAAGTACTATAATATATGTATATAATTTATTTTAAATTTGTCATAGAAAGGGATTTAGTATGAATGAAGAAAAAAAATTTGCCGTTTTAATTGATGCTGATAATGTGTCTGCTAAATATATAAAATACATATTAGATGAGCTGTCAAATTATGGTGTGGCTACTTATAAAAGAATTTATGGGGATTGGACAGAGGTTAACAAATCTGGTTGGAAGGATATTCTTCTTGAAAATGCTATTTCTCCAATTCAGCAATATGGATATACAACAAGAAAAAATTCCACAGATTCAGCCATGATAATTGATGCTATGGATATTCTGTATACAAGAACTGTTGATGGCTTTTGTATAGTTTCAAGTGATAGTGATTTTACAAAATTAGCTATGAGACTTAGAGAATCAGGTATGATTGTAATTGGAATGGGAGAAGAAAAAACTCCTAAACCTTTTAGTGCTGCTTGTAATATTTTTAAGTATCTTGATATTTTGGTTGAAGAAGATGAAGAACAATTAGATGAAAATTCATCCTCTAAGGATAATCATTTAAACATTAAATCTCCTATTAAGAAAAATAAAAATATGACAGATAGAAAAGTAATTGAGAAAGCTGTAATTAAAATTATTATTGAAAATGGTCAAGATGGCAATTACATTAATATTGGTGAATTAGGTAGCAGAATAATTAACAGATACCCTGATTTTGATGTTAGAAATTACGGTTATACTAAATTATCTAAATTTCTTGAAAGTTTTGAATCATTAGTTTTAGAAGGTTCCGGCAGAACTGTAACTGCTCATTATAAGGAATCTGATTTAAATGTAAATACTATTTTATCTTCAATTATATCTTTAATTGATGAGTCTCCAAATAAAAGTATTGGTCTTGGCAAACTAAGTCAAGTCTTACATGAAGAATTTAATAATTTTAACATAAAAAATTATGGTTATTCTAAATTCTCAAACTTTATTAAATCTTTCTCCCAATTGAAAATTAATAAGTTGGACAATTCAGTTTCTTTATCTGAATAATAAAATTAAACTATTGCTTTAAATTAAGTAAGAACTAAGAGTGTTGGATAGGAATCACAGATTTCTTTTAATATATATTGGAGCTTGTCCAACTGAAGCATATATAAATCCAATATTTCTCGGCTTGTCTGAGAAATTTCCACCACTCTTCTCTCTTAGTTCTTATCTATTCATTAACTCATTCAATCTTATGTAAATATATTAGTTACTTCATTAGTAATTTTCCCACTAAACATTTCTAAAAAATATTCATTATCCTTAGTATAAATTCTAAAATATACTGTATTTCCATTTATTTTTACTGTCATCGTTTCCGCATCTATAGTAACTCCATCTATAGTTTTATACTGCTCTACATAGAACGTATTGTTGTTTTCGGAACTCACTACCTGATTAATATAATTATTAAAAGATACTTTACTCTTAAATTGAAGGCAAATTCCTGAATCCTTACCTTTAGTTAATTTGGCTTTATTTATATTATATCCCTTTGGGAATTGGAATCCATATGTATTCTTCTCTAAATATTCTTTATCTTCAGTGCTAACATGTGTTATATCTGAGGCTGCATATGTACCTATTGCATATTGGTATAAAAAAGCTCCACATAAAATTAAAATATATAACAAAATAAATATTTTTATATTCTTCCTTGAAAACATTATAATTCCTCACTTTCATATAATGTTATTTAAATATGTTATAAATGGGATAGTCATCATTGAAAGAGCAGTTGAAATTGCAAAAAGCTGAGAAGCATAATCTGGATCTTTGTCATAACATATTGCAAACAAAACTCCTGTAGTAGCTGTTGGACATGCTGTTGCAAGTACTATAACTCCTTTTATAATCTTATTTATTGGAAATTGCGCTAAAATAATTATAATTATTGTTGGTAGTACAATTAATTTTAATAAACATACTAAATATACCTTTGGATTTTTTAATGATTTTATTATATTAGTTTGTGCAATTGTAACTCCTGCTACTATCATAGCCAATGGAGTATTGCAAGACCCAACATAATCTACTGCCTTCATTAATATGCTTGGCAAAGATATTTTCGTTAAAAACAATAGTATTCCAACTATGGTACTTATTATTGCTGGTGATTTCATAGACTCTAAAAATAACTTAAAACTAAATTTTCCCCTCATAATAACAACACCATGAGTCCAAACAAATAAATTAAATACAGCACTAAAGGCTGATAAGTAAAATATTCCTTCTTTCCCATATATACTGTACACTAATGGTATACCCATAAATCCGCAATTAGAGTATATTGCAGAAAATCTTTCAATTCCTAATTTAACTTTATTTTTATCGTGAATAAGCAGATTAACTACAAGTATTGAAATTATAAAGACAATAAAAGAAAACAGAAATGATAATTTTAATCCATAAAATAATTCTTCACTAAATTCCATTTGAAAGGCTGAAATGATAACTGCTGAATTAATTACAAGAAGCAGAAGAGAGGATAACGCTTTATTGTCCTTATCACTTATTATTTTAAATTTATAACACACAATACCTAGCAGTATGAGTATGAACATAATAACAATTTGATTTAAGATTTCCATTATATGCCCCCTATTATAATTACACTTCAAATTATACCATATTTCAACATTATTTAACAATAAAAAAACGAGAATCCCAGAAATACCTGCTGACAGTATTTCTAGGATTCCAAAAAACCACTTATTAATTTAATTTTTAATATATCGATAACTATATTTAAATTAAACTATATTTTTTGCATTTTGTAAAATAACATTATTGTAAGATTAAATTCTTTCATTAATAAAATTTTTAATATCCTCTAAATTTTTAAAATGTGCATAGCTTAATTCTTTTATTTCATCATCTGCTTCTTTTAAATCTTCCACATGAAGAGGCATCATTTTAGCATTATAAGCCGCCTTTATTCCTGCAGGTGAATCTTCAATAACAATACAATTTTTAGGATCTACTTCTAAAATTTTAGCCGCCTTTAAGAAAATATCAGGATTAGGCTTGGAATTCTCTATATCATCTCCAGAAACTATACCTTGAAATTTATTTCTAATGTTAAATGCATTTAATTGTTTTTCAAGTCTTTCTCTTTTAGCAGAAGTTGCTAATGCCACCTTTATTTTTTTTGAATTTAAATAATCTAATATTTCAATAGCCCCTTTTTTTAATGGAACTTCATTATTATCTATTGCTACTTTCAGCATTTTATCTTTTTTAATATACATCTCTTCTATAGGAAGATCTTTTCCATAATACCCTTTAAATATTTCTTTAACCTTTTTTCTGCCTCTTCCCATTACAGAAATATATAAATCCTTTTCCATTATGTATCCATATTCTTTAAATATCTCTATCCATTCATCTAAATATACTCTTTCTGTATCAAAAATAACCCCATCCATATCAAAAATAACAGCCTTTATTTCCATTTTTCCTCCTAATTATTTTAAGTTTCTTTTAAGCTTTTTAAAGTAAAATAATCCATATAATGAAAGGAGCCACAAAGATGAAAAATAATTCTTTTTTTAAATTAATAATTGATATGCTATCACTAATAACACTATTTTTTTTATTTTTTATAAAAATAACAGGTAATGATATCCATGAAATTCTTGGATTAGTTCTTACATTATTTATTATTGCCCACCTTTTACTTAATAGAAAATGGATTACTTCTTTAATTAAAAATATATCAAGTAGAAACATAAATAGCAAACATAAAGTAATTTTCATTTTAAACACTATACTATTTGCATTATTTTGTATTTCTTTAATAAGTGGAATAATAATTTCTAAATTTGTTTTTAATTTTGGTATTTCAAATACTATTTTATTATCACTTCATAGAATTTCTTCATTTATGCTATTAATTATAGCAGTATTACATTTAGGA
>JAAYPK010000070.1 GCA_012519845.1 Clostridiales bacterium | reverse complement strand
TGGCAGATATGATGAATATAAAGAACTTGTAGAAAAAGAAGCTAAAAAAGGTAGGCGTGTTTTATTATTAGGGAGACTAAAGGAGCCAAGTCTTAAAAATGGGATTATAAAAAATGTAAAAGAGGCTGCTTTAATTTTAATTGAAGATGTAATAAGAGAAGAGGCTCCAGAGGTAATTAATTATTTTAAGGAGCAAGGTGTTGAACTAAAAGTTATATCAGGAGATAATCCAGTAACAGTATCAGCTGTATCACTAAGAGCTGGTGTTGAAGGCGCTGATAATTATATTGATGCTAGAGAGCTTCCAATGGACAGTGAAGAATTAAAAAAGGTAGTTGATGATTATGTAGTATTTGGAAGAGTAACACCACATCAAAAGAAAAATATAGTTAAAGCTCTTCAGGCTAAAAATCATACTGTTGCTATGACTGGTGATGGAGTAAATGATGTACTTGCATTAAAAGAATCTGATTGTGGAATAGCAATGGCTAATGGATCTGATGCCACAAAGGCAGTTGCACAATTAGTATTACTTAATTCAGATTTTGGGGCTCTTCCTAAAGTAGTAGCAGAAGGAAGAAAACAGATAAATAATTTAGAAAGAGTATCAGAATTGTTTTTATCTAAGACGGCTTTATTTGTATTATTATCCATTATCTTTTCCATTTTACGTTTATCCTATCCTATGGATCCTATTCAGTCATCCTTAGTGGGAAGTTGTGCTATAGGAATACCTTCTTTCTTCTTGGCTATGTTACCATATAAGGGTAAAATAAAGGATAATTTTTTAAAGAGAATTTTATCAGTTAGCATTCCTAATGGTGTAATAATGGGGGCTTTAGTAACAGTGGCATATATGATTTCTTATGCAAGTAACCATGGATCAGCTTATTGCAAGACCGTATCAGTTTTAGTAATGACAGGAGTAAGTTTAGTTATAGTTCTTAGAGTTTCAATGCCATTAACGAAATCAAAAATTATATTGTTATTATCAATGACACTATGCTGTTTAATATGTTTTGTTACACCAATAGGAAGATTAGTATTTAGTTTTACTCCTATAGATATTAGAGATTGGATAATATCTTTAATATTAATTGCAATATCTGTGCCATTAATATTTAATGTAGTTAAGATAGTTAGAAAATTAATGAAAGTATAGAATTATGCTCTGGAATATTATTTTTATAATTTTTCAGAGCATAAAGGGAATATTTATTAGGATATATATTATATTGACAATGAAAAGTAATTATAATACAATCAAATATGTAATTTCTATGTAAGCCTTCATAGTTCAATGGATAGAACAGTCCCCTCCTAAGGGACAGATACAGGTTCGATCCCTGTTGAGGGTACCATAAAATATTATAGAATGGCTATATAACTGGTGTATAGCCATTCTTTTTATTTAATAAGGGTACTAAAAGGGTACTAAAAATATTTATTGATATTTTCATTGGATTATTTGAGTAAAAATATTTTGTAATAAAGCAGCAGTGTTTTCTTTCATTTCCTCCATAACATGGGTATATGTGTTTAGTGTTGTAGTTATATCTTTATGACCCAATCTTTCAGAAACCGATTTTATATTGTCACCATTTAATATTAATAATGTGGCATGTGTATGCCTTAATCCATGAAATGAAATTTGTTTGAGTTGCATATAATTACTAGGAACTTTTTTACCTTCTTGGATTATTTCATCTATTGACTTTTTATATTTACATACTACTTTACTAAAATTTTCAGATAAATTTTTAGGTGTACACATGGATCCATTTCTATTTAAAACAACAAAATCATTATCGGCTGGACAAATGTTATCTTTAATATGTTTTAAGTAATCAATAAGTATTTTTGGTATACTAATAATTCTATAGGCTGTATCAGTTTTTAGAATAGAAGTGTAAATCAATTCTTTAGAATTTTTATTGAAAAGTACTTGACCATTGATACTAATAGTTCCTTTTTCAAAATTAATGTCTTTCCATTGGATTCCACATAATTCTCCTATACGAACACCAGTTAACACTGAAATTAGAACTGGTTTATATAAATAGTGACTTTTAATCTGATTCAAGAAATAACTTAGCTCTTCTTCATTCCAGTATTCTATAATAGGCTTTACTATTTTAATTTTTTCTATATCCGTAGGTAAATTATATATAAGCTTTAGATTCTTAGCGTACTTTAAACAATTATTAAGAACTTCAAGTGTTTTTTTAGCAGTAGATGGTTTTTGACCAGTACAAATTAATTCATTATAGAAATCTTGAATAATAACGTTATTCAATTCAATTAGCTTATATGAACCTAAATTAGGTATTATGTATTTATCTAGGCTACTTTTATACCTAGAATAAGTATTAATACCTATAGTTTTTGATTTATATTCAGTAAACCACTTTATAATAAAATCTTTAAATATAATATTACTACTACCTGATGGAGCAACATAGCCTTTGTTTTTTTTATTTAAGATTTCAGTCGCATAAATTTCAGCTTCTTTTTTAGTTTTAAAGCCTTGTTTTCGATGAATTTGCTTTTTACCATCTTTATATCCAAGACTTATTGAAACCTTCCAATTACCCTTGGATAATTGTTTGTAACTTGGCATTATATCACCTCTTTTACAAATAATTTGAAATTACAATACTATGATAACAAATATAATCTATGATAAAAAGTATATTTACATAAAAAAATAATTTAAAAATATAATATAAAAATATTGACAAAAGAATACATATATTGTAAAATAATGTCGAAAGTAAAAAACATTCCGATATGACACCTAACAAAAAATGAACATGAGGATTTTTTCTCCCCTAAATGGGTTGGGGTGAACTATACACATTTTAAGGCTTGGAAATGAGAAATATAGGCATAAATAAGAGCGTTAAATAAAGCTAATAACAAAAATAGTATTTAAATAAAATTAAAAATGAATAAAAAATGAATTTGTCCCTTTTTTTCCCCTATTTTTCCCCTAAATGGGTTGGGGTGAACTATACACTTTTTAAGGCTTGGAAATGAGAAATATAGGCATAAATAAGAGTGTTAATTAAAGCTAATAACAAAAATAGTATTTAAATAAAATTAAAAATGAATAAAAAATGAACATGAACCTTTTTTTCCCCTATTGTTACCTAAATGGGTTGGGGTGAACTATACAC
>JAAYPK010000069.1 GCA_012519845.1 Clostridiales bacterium | reverse complement strand
TACTATCATATATTTATATTCTTGATCGTATCTTCTGCCCTTTCCCATAATGGACACATCCTTTCTTAACTAAATATTATTTTACTTAGTTCGACTTAATGTGTCCACTACTTTATACTAACACCAGATCCATTTATGGATATGTGTAATGGTGAAATATTAAGCTACGGAATAGACAAACACCCATCAGCAATAAATGTAATGAATGCGTTAAATGAAGCTATAGAAGTACCGTCAGATTGCACTTACAGACGAACATTTCATTCAGATCAAGGTTGGGCATATCAGATGAAAGCATATACAAATCGACTTAAAGAAGAAAAAATTTTTCAAAGTATGTCCAGAAAAGGGAATTGCCATGATAATTCTGTGATTGAAAACTTCTTTGGATTGCTCAAACAGGAAATGTACTATGGGGTTGTTTACTACAGTTATAAAGAATTAAAATCAGAAATTGAAAGATTTATAAAATATTATAATGAACAACGTATTAAACAAAAACTAGGATGGATGAGTCCTGTACAATACAGGGTCCATCTAATGGCTGCATAAAAAATAGCGAGGCAGTCAAAACTGTCTCGCTAATAAAGTCTAACTTTTAGGGGTCACCTCATTAATCACAATAAATAGAGCTTTTTTACATTACAATATTTAACATGCGTGTTCATCACCAAATAATACAAAAAATGTTTTAAATATTAATTTGATGTCCAATTTTATAGATCTTTCTCTCACATATTTAATATCAAGCTTCATCCAATCTTCAAAATCAATATCATTTCTTCCTGAAACTTGCCATATACATGTTAATCCAGGCTTAACATCTAATCTTTCTAACATCCATGAATCAAGGCTACTTACTTCTTTAGGTAATGATGGTCGTGGACCTACTAAACTCATGTCACCCTTTATTACATTAATCAATTGAGGCAATTCATCTATACTTGTTTTTCTAATGAATTTACCTATTTTTGTAACTCTAGGATCATCTTTCATTTTAAACATTGGTCCGCTCATATTATTTTTATCTTCTAAGGTTTTCTTTAAATCTTCTGCATTTACTACCATTGATCTAAATTTATACATTTTAAAATGTTTTCCTTTATATCCCACACGTTCTTGAGAAAAAAACACTGACCCCTTAGAATCTATTTTTATTAAAATAGCAACCAAAAGTAATATTGGACTTAAACAAATTAAACCTACTAAAGAGCAAAATAAATCAATAGTTCTTTTAATCATATTATAAAAGAATAATGAAATATTAATTTCTTGAGATTCTTCTGTTGTAAACGATTTATATGTTTTTCCAATCCTTTCAACACCTAAATTATCCATAAATAGCCTCCCCCTCACTTTTTATCAATTATCCCCTGTATTTTCCTTGTGATTTTATTATATCATAATATTAACAGTTTGTTAATATTAAATTCATTATTTTGTATAATTTGTTTTATCCATAATTATATTTCTATTATAATGTTTATACTTGGTATTTTTTTTACTAAATTTATATCTTATTTGAATTATTCTTTAAAACAAATTAATTCAATGTATTTTTTTAATGTTTTATGTCACATTTGTTCATTTTTTATTAATTTTTGTATGTAAATAAAAAATGTTGATTGTTACTTAATAAATTATTTATTGAACACATAATTTATTAAATAACAATCCACATTCTCAATATTAAAAACTATAATAAAATTTCATATAAATAATGCTCTTATAGACTTAAATGACTTTTTTAATTTGATTTACTACTTCTTTTATTATAGATTTTCCTCTTTCATAATAAATAGCTTTAAACAAAGCTTTTTCAAATCCATATTTCAAATAATACTTTCTAAATTTATCTGTTCTTCTATTTTGGGGAGATGCTCCTCTTAATTGAGGATTTCCATTTACTGCTTCTTCCAATGTTCTTTTTTCTATAAATAAATCTTCTTTACTATCAAATAATAATTTTTCTCCCTTTTTAGTGTTTATAATTACTGCTGAGATTCTTTTATTATCTTTATTTTCAAAGGGAATTTTCTTTCCAAGTCCCCAAAAATCACCTAATGTAATATCTGATACACGTTTTTTTCCCGCATATCTACATGAATAACAATTTTCCCTATAAAATAATCCTTTTAAAAATCCAATAAAATAATAATCCCAATTACTCTTTTGGGTATAGATAATTTTATTATCTGAATATAAAGATAATGAAAAATTTTGTTTCCCTCTAAAAGTAATATTAGTGATTTTATCCAAATCCACTTTAGAAACTTTCTTCACATGTTCTCTTAAATATTTATATGGTGGAACACCATGACATATTAAATCCAATGTAATTAAGTTATCATATTTTTTTCCTAAATAATTATACAATCCATCTACCTGGCAAGGAGTTCCAGTAAATAATACGGTCTTGTTTTCTTCTAAACATTTTTTTATTTTTTTAAAACTGTCTTTTACAGCACTTTGAACATATTTTGAGCCTTTTAATTTCTCAACATCTGCTAAGGTACTGATTTCCTTAACAATTACCTCTAAATTTTCATCTACAACAGATCCATAAACCACTCCACCTTCTGATATTATTTTTCTAGAAAATACAGTTGCTAAACCTCCTGATGAACAACTTTCTCTATCTTTAGTGTCTAAATTATAACTTGCATATGTATCTAAAGGCTCTGTGCCATTAAACTTATTATTAACTGGGCATTTCTTTACACACAAGTTACATTCTATACATTTTTCTTTATTTATTTTAGGTACAAGACAATCATATTTATTCTCTACCATCTCTATACATTCTTTTGGACATGAATTGTAACAACTAAAACAACCCAAACATTTATTTTCTTCACAAATAATCTCTGGCAACTTACTCTCCTCCAAAATTATAGATTTTCCTTAAGATATTTAATAGTTTTGTTAATCTCTTTATCTAAAAATTCGTTTACCTTATCATATTTAATGTCACTAACAAGAACATCCTCAAGTTTATTCATATCACTTACTTCTCTAGAAGATAAATCAAATCTATTTAATAAGTCTGATAATTTTTGTTTGTTACTATTTCTTATAATGGTTGCAAATAATTTATTATACTTTATAGAAAAAACACTACCATGGAACGTATCAGTAATTACATAGTCTGCATTTTTTATATAAGCTAAAAGTTCAAATGGATTCGCTTTTAAACATATTTCACAACATTTTTGCTCTGCACCTATACATACTAACTTTTTATTATGTTTCTTAGCAAAATCTCTTATGTATTTTCCTTCTTCTAAAGTAATTCTATTTGAATATGCATAAACAACAACATAATCTTTTAAATCTATTGATTTAGGAATCAATTCATCATAATTATACATAAATACTGGATCCAAATTATAGTAAGGCTCTTTTCCTGTTAATTCTTTAACTACTTTACCTGTATTATTATCTCTCACAGATATTGCATCGAATTTCCTTAATAAACTACTTACTTCTTCTTTAATTTTATATTTTTCTAAACCTTCAATAGTGGTTGTCCCACATGAAGCCGCATAAGAAATTAACCTTTTTGCTTTATTGTTTTCTCCAAATAATTCCTTTGAATAACCTACATCTTTATTAGTTTGTAAACAATTGAAGACTTCATCACTTCCAATTACCAAAGTGTCTACTTTTGTTCTATACTTATATTCATCTGTAATACCTAATAACTTTAAATAATTATTATATTCTACTTCTAATTTCTTCCCTTTGTTTTTACCTTGTCTTACATAAATATATAATCTTCTTAATATATATTTTAATTCTCTTATGATTTTTTTATGTACTGGATTTATATTATCATTGCTGTCTACAATGCATTTTTCAATTTGATAATCAACAAATACAACTTCATGTCCAAGTGATTCAATTATCCCCTTTAATCCATAAGCTTGCAAAAATGAGCCATAATTCTTAATTCTTTGCATTGATAGTATTCCTATTTTCATTAATTCTCCTCCTTGCATAACTCTTTTCTTAATTTCTCTATTGATTCTTCTCTCATAGATAAAATCCTATTATGAGCTTCATTAAAATCAAGCTTCTTATCAAATTGTAGCTTAAAATTTTCATATGAATCATTTTCATTAAATATCGCATCACTTAAATTAGTTTTTTCTAAAACATCTTTAACTTTTTGCCTTCCACTAAATGTTACAAATTGCTTTTTGTTTAGTATACTGAAAATTGTTCCATGAAAAGTTGACGTAACAACAGCCTCAGCACCACAAATAACTTCTGAAAATTCTAAAGGAGAACAATTTATATTTTTATCACACCATGATGAATATAGACCTGTAGAAACTATTTTTAAATCATTTTCTCTTGCATACCTAACAATATATTCTTTTTGCTTTTTTGAATAAGTATATGAGTATATAAGTAAATATTTATCTTTTATTGGATTACTATACTTCTTTTTAAATTCTGAAACATCTACTAAAAAAGTAGGATCACAGGTGAACTCAGGATTAATTCCAGTTATTCTCCTTACATTATCTCCTGTTAATTTATCCCTTACAAATATTTTATCTATTTCCTTTATCCCTTTAACTAGATTTGGATACTCCATTAACTTCTCATAAGTAGCACTACCACTACTTATAGCATATGCTATTTTTCTTTTAGTATTAATTGATATTCCATAGAAAAATTCATTTCTAAAAACAGGTGTGTCTACATTCCATAATTCATCACTACCTATTATTAATAAATCCACAAGTTTAGGATTTTCTTTAAGCTTTAGTAATTCAATTTCTTTAAATTCTTCTATTTCTTTCATGAATATTTTATATTTTTTTTTATTATAAAAATATTTCTTAATATTTTTACTATTTCCTAAAAATAATTTGTAAACTTTTTTTCTACTTCTTGTTTTAATAAAATAAACATCATGTCCCATTTTTTCTAATGTTTCTTTTAATCCAAACGCTTGTAAGAATGATCCGAAATTTGCCGAATCATGTACAGTAACTACTCCAATTTTCATTATTTTTCCCCTTTTCATTTTATTAATTTTGCTTTTATACTACCTATTATTTTTTTTCGATCTGATTTATTTAAAATGCAAAAAGTATTAACTATATATCCTAATGCTCCAACAAAAAATGCAACTAAGAATAAATCTCCCCATGAATTTATTACTATAAAACTTCTGATAAAAATAAATAATAATGTTACTATAACAAAAGAAAACAATCCTCTTAACATAGGTCTATAAAAAATTGTTAATTTCTCTTTTAACGAATAGGCAGCATATGTTGGTACAAAAATAATAACTCTCAATATCAAGAAAATTGAACTTACTCCTGCTATAGCATAAACGCCTAAATTAGTTGTATTAAGTAATATAATAACAACTATAGTGCTTAAAATACTTATTGATAAAGTTACTAATACAGGGATTTTAACATTTTTAGTTATTGTGAATACATTATTAACGGTATATATAAAAAGGCTCACAAACCTAGGGCCTATTTCAAGTATTGACAAAATCTGTATTTGCTTTATTGTCTCCATAGATTCTTTAGGTAGCCATAATGTATAAAACTCTGTACCAAATACTGTAAATCCAACTAAAGGAACTGTTGCTATTAAGCCAAGTACTTTAATTGATGTCATAATTTCATCAATCAATTCCCTTCTTTTTCCTTCTGCAAATAATATTGTGAATTTTGGAATATAAACTCCTCCTATTGTAGATAAAAATGTTGTAAATACTGTTGGTATTGCCTTAGCAACCGACATAGTCCCCATTGCCTCTGAGCTAATAAAAATATTTGCAATAAAAACATCTAGACCTGTTAACAAAGCTGTACTTAAATTATGAATACTATTCCAAATTCCAAGAGAAACCATTTCTTTTATGGCTTTAATACTAGCTTTTTTAAAATTAAATTTAATCTCAGGTACAAGTCGCTTTAAATATTGAAAATTTTTAGTAGCAGTAAAAATTTTCATTAACAATATTGCTATGCTTACATAAAATACCTTTGGTTCTAAGAAATAAAACAAGATAATTAAGGCTAATACTCTTATAAAATTCCCTTCTATATCTCTTAATGAAGATAAATCTAATCTATTTCTAACAAAGGTTGCTACGTTAAAAACTGATGTCATTACAGATAATATAAAATTAATAAATACAATTGCAAAGGTTATCTTTACGTCAACTAATAAATAATCTGAAATTTGCAGTATTCTGTCAAGATAAATTATTACAAATATTGATATTAAACTTAAAAATACTGAAATAATTGTATTGGCAACAACTACCGAATTAAAATATACATTAGCTCCGTCCTCATCTTTTTCATGAATTTTTATTGTAATAAATCTACCTGCAACTGAATTTAATGCTACAGTAATAATTGTAGCATAGCTTACAAAATTATTAGCTAATTGTATAAATCCATTAGCTTCTTTTCCAATTTTATTTACTATAAAAGGAGTTAGAAAAAAACTAATTCCCATATTAATAAGAAGAGAAACTATACTAGCAATTAAATTAATTAGCATCCTGTTCTTTTTCATATTTCTTCTCCTTATTTATTTACATATTTCCAAAGCTTTCTTTTAATAAATTCATATCCATAATATAAATTTTCATTTATATTCAAGAAAAATGCACTTCTTCTCAAGGACTTTCTTGAACTATTTTCTTTTATTAAAGCTTTAATTACTTTAGGTATTTTTCCTTTAACATTATATATTGAGCATAATCCAAGATAAGCTATATAATTTTTATATTCTTCTTTTAATTCGTGATTTTCTATAGTTCTACTTACTTTACTTAATTCTTCACATATATATATTGAATCCTGTAATCTTTTACTTCTATTATTTTTAGAATTCATTATAGACCCTTCTCTTTGTCTATACATGTAAAATTCCTTATTATATAAAATCACCTTTTTAGCTTTTAAAAATAATTGTGGCGAAAACAATTCATCTTCATGTAAAATTCCCTCTGTAAAATATAATTCATTATCTATAATAAGACTTGCTTTGACAACATTAAGCCAAACTGGTACAAATATACGTTTTTGCTTTATAGATTCTATTAAATATTCTTCATTTGAAAGCTGTTCCTTCATAAAAATACTGTTGTCTTTATTCATTGGTATAATTTTATTTTCATTATAATACCATGAACCCTTTCCAACTGCTATATCCCCATTATTTTTTTCTAATAAGTTTACTATATCTTCATAAGCAGTACTACTTGAAATAAAGTCATCACTATCAACAAAAGCAATATACTTCCCTGTTGCAACCTTAATCCCTGCATTTCTTGCTGAGGATAAACCTCCATTTTCCTTATGTATTACCTTAATTTTTTCACAGCTAAAGCTATTAACTATATTAATGCTATTGTCTAATGATCCATCATCAACTACTATTATTTCAACAGACTTTAGACTTTGCTTAATTAAAGATTCTATACACTCTTTAATAAATTTTTCCACATTATATACCGGTACTATAATACTTAAAATTGGTTTGTCCATTTTATCCCCCTTTTTAGTGAATTAAATTAAACTTTTTAAGTAGCCTTCAAACTTCTTAAAGGAGTTCTCCCATTTAAAATCTTTAGCTAATTCATATCCCCCATTTTGAATTTTAATTAATAATTCTCTATTATTAAATAACTCTTCTATTTTTTCTTCCATCACTTTATAATCTAAATTGTCAACAGTTAGTGCATTTTCACCATTAGTGCACAATTCTTTTACACATCCAACATTATTTCCAACTATAGCACATTTATTAGCCATAGCTTCCATTACTGGTAATCCCCAAGCTTCTTTTTTACTTGGAAAAACATATATATCTGACTCTCTATATAAATTAATTAAATCCTTTCTTTCTGGATTTTCAAAAAATTCAAAATCACTTGGAATATTATTACCTTTTTTAAAGCCAAATAATCTAATATGAACATTCTTGTGTTTTTCTTTAATTCTCTTTAATACATCAATTCCTTCAATCGTACCTTTATTAGAAGCTCTGTTATAAAGCATTAATATTTTTATATTTTCATTACTTATCTTTTTTCCACTTATAAATTCATTGCTATCTAATCCATTGTAAACTAAATGAGATTCTTCCTTGAAATTTTCCAACATCTTTTTTTGTAATTCTTTTGTAATTACAACTTTATTTAAGGAAAATCTATAGGTATCCTCAACTTCTTTTTTGTCCCCACTCCAAGTCTCATAATCTTGAACAAAATATACCTTTTTCCCTTTGCTCTCTTTAAACATATTTAAATCATAGGCTGTAGGCCAAGCAGTTGCTATTGATATATCAGCATCTCTTACAAAAGTATTACTTATAACAGGCACAAGTTTAATTTTAAAATTACAATTAAACCAATTAACTTTTGATCCTCTCTTTAAAACATTCCCTAGTGAAGATTTTACTACTTTTAATATTGGTTTATTGGAAAATTTATATGCTTTCATTGGTACATAGCAAACTACCTCATGTCCTTTCGAAGTTAGATAATTTGCATACAAAAAAACTACTCTTATTCCACCAGTTAAAAAAGTAAATGGAATTAAAATATTAATTTTCATTAGCAACACCCTTTTCCCTATTATCCATTATTATTACATCCTGATTAATCTTTGTTTCATAAATATTTCTTACTCCAAGTCCTATTAGCATCCACAAAGTAAAGTCATACATAAATCCACCTATATTGGGTTCCCAAAGACTTTGTAACAAAACAAAGAATAACATTTTACCAGTTCCTCTAATAATGTTATTGACTTTCCTAAATTTCCACAAATTAAATGCGATAACTCCAAAATATGCCATCATCAATATAACATTAAAAACACCTGCTCTTAAAAATGCATCTAAAATAATATTATGTGCTAATGTCCCAATTACTATTGATGGATAATTCAATCCTACTCCTAAGAAAAAATTATTTTTGATTTCTTCAATGGCAACTTTATATATATCAAATCTTCCATTAAAGGCCATTTCCGTTCCACTTTCTGTACCAGATAAAAGGCGATCATACATTAATTTATATTGTTCAAAAAAATCTGGAAATATATCCATTAATATTTTTACTATACTGTAGAATACAATTGCAATTAAAATTCCTACAAAAATTTTTTTTCTATCACTTTTTAAATTTTTAAAACTAAAAAATTCAGTTATTAAAACTATTGCATAAACAACTATAGCTGACTTTGATGTAGTAAATAATATACCTATTAAAGAAATTATGATTAACAAATTCCTTTTTATCTTGTTTTCCTCATTGCAAATAACAAAAGCAATTATCATTACAATATAACTCGCTATATTATTAGATCGTCCGATAGGTATTGAAATATAGTCCTTTATTCTCCAAAACTCTATTCCGGAAAAATTAAGTTTTAGTGTAATATACATTGTTTGTAATGAAATAACAATAAGCAATATTTCTACGAAATTAATTGCAAATCTGTTCATATATTCTTTAGGAACAGAAATAAAAATAATATAAAAAATTAATGCTTCAATTACTGCTAAATATGTCTTCAAACTATCTAATGAGTTAGGATTATATATTAATTGTACTGTGAATAAAATTAACTTCAAAAAAAGTAATATAACAATTATATCTATTTTTATTTCTTTATTTATAAACATCACAAATAATAATGCTAAAATTTCTAAAAAACCTATAAATGTTAATGCATATTTGAACTCTACATTATATAGATAGGTGCTTTCAGCCGCACCACCTCCACCATTTGTTAGAATTAATAACATAGCTATGCATAAAAGAAATTTAACTATAGCATATTTATCTATTTCTCTTTCTCTCATTACTTCACCCTCATAAAACAATCCAAATAAAATTGTTCCATTTCCTTTGCCACAGCTTTTATATTAAATCCAGACTCTGTAATTAGTTTACTTGTATCTGATCTGATATAAGGCTTACATGTGTTTAAAAGAATTTCTGCCCAATTCTCGGCTGATTCAGCTAATGGTACTACTTGCATATAATCTGTTATCATTGCCTCATTCGGTACTGCATTTGATACTATACATTTCAAAGCAGCAGCTTGAGCTTCAATCACAACAATTCCCAATCCTTCATATAATGAAGGAAATAGAAACACATCCATAGCTTGTAAATATTCATTTACATTGGAAACTACGCCTAAAAAAATAACTTTATCATATATTCCAAGGTTCTGTACTTGTTTCCTTATTTCTATCTCTAAATCACCTTTACCTATTAATAAAAGTTTTGAATTAGGGTTCTTTTTGCATACTTCATTAAAAACTTCAATTAAAAATTTATGATTCTTTTGTTTATCAAATCTTCCTATATGTCCTATTAATAATTCATCTTTTAATCCAAGAGATTTTCTTATTTCTTTCCTTTTTTCTTCATTGTAAATAAACCTTTGTGGCTCAATGCCATTTTTTATTATTTTAACTTGTCCTCTATTATATGCCTCTTTACCATAAACCCATTCAGCTGCTATTCTTGAGCATGCAAACAAATGAGTAGAATATTCTTTTATATGCTTGTTATTATACCTTCTAAATATATCCTTCTTTAAATTGAAAACAGGTTTCGAATTGTGAGAATGTGCTATTCTAATTGGTATTCCTATTTCCTTTGCACATCTTAATGTGAACATACTGTAATCATTATGAGCATGAATAATCCTATATTCCTCTTTATGTTCATCAAGCAACTTACTTATACTATTCATATATTTATTATGTTTTAATGGATTAAAGGGTAATCCAGGATAGATTTTTCCTCCTAATTTTAAAATTTCATCATCATAAAATCCACCAAGTTCCCTATGAAGCATGAAATCGAACTGTACTTTTTCCCTATCAATATTTCTATATATATTCATTAATAAAGTCTCAAGACCAGCTGCATCCATTCTTGTAACTTCATGCAATACTCTTATTGGTTCCATTTTACTTCCCCCTAATAAACACTATCCAATTTATCTTTTAACCATTTTAAACTTTTTTCTCTTTCCTCTTGTAAAATATTATTAATTCTTTCAAAATCATTTATTTTTTCAATTTTACATTCTATATCCTCTTGAGAAATATATCTATCTTCCTCTTTAACTTTCCCTAGAATAGAAGTAATTCTCGATGATTGATCAAATTTATGATTATAATTCCTTTTAAATACATAAAATGATTTATTTAAATTTAAAGAAAAGGCAACTGAATGGAAAGAGTCTGTAAACACCATTTTTGCCCCCTTAATTCCTTTAACAAAATCTAAAGGATTTCCATCATAATACTTTGCTTCTCCAATATCATTCCATTTATAATTATTCATTAAATATACAATAATACATTTGTTTTCTTTTAAATATTCTTTAATATATTCAATTGCTTTATTAGATGGAGTACTTAAAAAATAACAGAAAATATATTGATTTTCCTCTAAAGACTCATTATTAATAATAGAATTCCACTCTTCCTTATCTAATAACAAAGTTGGATCTAAAACTACTGGAACATCTTTATTAATTAATTCTTTTAATATTTTTTTACCTTCCTCTTCCCTTACAGAAATATTTAGAAAATCATTAATATATTTTTTTATACATTTTTTATTATATTCTGGTATTTTATCTATTCCAAAACTGGGAGCATATGCGATTCTCTTTGCTTTAGGTGCAAATCTTAAAAAATATTCTTTTTTTATAATTGCCCTTTGTGGAGACCAAATTTGATCACTTCCAGCAATAAATCTACAATATTCTTCAGTTTTAGCAACTTTACTTAATCTTGAATAAGTATATTTCTTCACGTTAAGCTCTTTCTCTGTAAATTCATCAAATTTCCTTATTGTTTCTTTACTAATTCTATTATCTGCAATTTTATTTGCCTTTTTTAATTGAAACATTGCTTTAACTAAATATGGATACCTAATAGATTTAATAATATATTTAATATACATAAGTATTTTACATATTTTATTACCACTATTAATATCAATAACCGATCCATCATACCCCAGTCTACTTAATATTTTTACAGTTGAAAAGGCTTGTAATGATGACCCATAATTATAAAATTTAAAAAAAGTTATTATTCCGACATTCTTTCTTTCTTTCATTTATCCCCCTTAATTAGCTACTTTTCTAACAAGTGTTTTTATTGGATGCAATATATATGTTTCAAATTGAGCATATTTAAACATAAATTTCAAAAATCCCATTTTAAATCCTTTTATTTTCGTATAATTAGTATGATAATGAAGCTGTGCTTTCTGTAAATAACGTAATGTTTGCATTTCCTTAACGCTTTTCTTTAAGGAAACTGAATGTAGATGTAAATAACTTATATCAGTTATTATTCCAGACAAATACCCTTTACTATTTAACCTAGCTCTAAGAAATCTTTCCTCGCAAAAAAGAAATGTTCCTTCATCCAGATATCCAATTTCAACTAGAACATTTGCTCTTATTGAAAAGAAAGATCCTGGAACAATATCAACATTCATTATTTTCTTAGAATAATCTATTTTTGCTTTATGTATTCGCTTATTTATTAATCTAGTTATTATTGTACAATTTAGAATATCATCTTTATATGTAGGCATTGGAATAAAAGCATTTCTAAATACTTCCCCATTAACATTGGTCATTACTCCTGAAAGTACAGCATATTCCTTATTTTCTTCAAAACATTCTACGATTCTATCTATGACATTTTCTTCAAAAGAAACATCAGGATTAGCAACAAATAAATAATCACATTTACATTCTTCTACTAAATATTTAAGTCCTATATTATTTCCATAAGAATATCCACCATTCTTATCTGACTCAATAACCTTACATTTATCACTTTCAAATTCTTTTAATCTTATATATGAATCATCTGTAGAACAATTATCAACTATTACTATTTGGTCAATAGCTTTATAATTTGATATTACTTCCATTAAATTAAATACTGTGTCTGCATCATTATAATTTAAAATGACTACCCCTCTTTTTGTCATTAATTCATCCCCTTCATTCTATAATTAACGGTTGTATGCCTGTACATATTTATTTATCATATCTTTAACTAAATGATTCTGGACGATATATTCTTTTGCTTTTTTTGAAATCTCTTCGTATTTATCCTTATTATCCTTAAGTTCATTAATGTATTTTTCATAATCTTCTATACTGTTAGATATAAAACCATTTACATTATTAACTATTACATCTTTATTTCCAATTACATTGTTTACTATTGTTGGTTTTCCCATATACATAGCTTCTAAAAGAGCTATAGGTAATCCTTCCCATAATGATGGTTGTAAATAAATATCTAACTTGTTCATTAATTTAATTGCTTCATATCTATCCATCCATCCTGTAATCTTAATGTTCTTTTCAGTAAGTTCATTTCTTAAATCTCCGTCTCCAATCCAAATAAACTCTAAATCCGGAAATTTTTTTGCTACTTCATTAAAAGCCTTAGGATTTTTTTGATAAGAAATTCTACCAATAGTTCCTATGGTTGGCTTACTTTTATATGTACTTTCAGTAATTACTTTATCTAATTCTTCATTATCTATTGCATTATCTATTCTTATTGACTTTTTAGTAAGCTTTAAGCTCTCCTCATATTCTCCCTTTGAAACTGCAATAATAGTACCATTTATTTTTGCTAAAATTTTTTCAACATAATAATAAAACTTTCGTTTTTTATTAGAAATATCCTCCTGTAAAAAAGCGTATCCATGTGGATTATAAAAAACATTTTTACTACTATAACCTAGAAGTTTACTACTCAATCTTCCTAGGGCTCCAGCCTTAGATGAATGTAGATGTATTACATCAGGTTTTTCTTTTTTTATTAATGATAATAAACTAAAAAATGCTTTTCCATCTACTTTAACACTAATTGCTCTACTCATTTCTAAATTTATTAGTCTTATTTTTTTATTAAAATCATCTTTGAAATTTTTCGGTGTTTGTTCTCTTTCACTATATACTAAAATAACTTCATTGGATTCACATAAGGAATTACACAAATCTACCAAAAATGAATATACTCCTCCTCCAAACCCCTCAACTACATGCATAATCTTCATATAAATGCCCTCTCAATCTACCTCTTATGATAATATTAAGAAATTATTAACATATTTTTAATTATACCATTAAGGGGAAAATATAACAATAATTCTTTCTCTATATAAATGTATGAAAATAGCGTGTCTCATAACTAAATACTATTTATGAAACACGCCTTTTTTCTACTATTTATAGTATGTATTCGTCTATAATTTGTGCTATACCATCTTCATTATTTGATTTTGTTATATAGTTTGCTGCTTCCTTAACTTCTTCAATAGCATTACCCATAGCAACACCTAAGCCAGCATATTTTATCATTTCCAAATCATTACCTGCATCTCCAACAGCAATTATCTCTTTATTACTAATATTTAAATGTTTAGCTAGTGCATCTAATCCTACACCTTTATTAGCATTCTTGTTGATTAATTCCAAAAAGAAAGGTGTACTTTTTACAATGTTATACTTACTATAAAATTCTTCTGGAATCTTAGTAATGGCTCTATCTAAAACTTCTGCCTCATCTACAAACATTATTTTAATAATATGTTCATCTTCTCCTATTGAATTAAAATCCACCACATTTATTTCTATACCATTTAATTCTGATTCAACTTCTGTATATTTGCTTATTTTAGGAGTTATCAGTCCTCTAGTTGGGGAAAATGCATGAATATTCACTCCTAATTTAACACTTAAATTATATATTTTATGAAGATCTTTTCCTGTTAATCCTATTTCATGAATTATGTTTTCACTTTTAGTTTCTTGAACTAAGCATCCATTATAGCTTAATACATATTGATTTTCATCCATTAAATCTAATTCATTTAAATATCTTTTTAATCCATCTATTGGTCTTCCAGATGCTAATACTATTTTTACCCCATTTTCTTTTGCAGCAACTAAAGCTTCTTTTGTTTTCTTTGATATTACTTTGTCACTATTAAGCAAAGTCCCATCCATATCTAAAGCTAATACTTTATACATTCTTTACCTCCATGCCTATTTTAATTACCTGTATTATAGCATAATCTATTTGATTTTTGTAACTTTTACATACTTTTTATCATAATATAATATAAAAATAACAAAGAGGTATACTAACTATGTTTCAATCATTTTTACTAGTTTTATCTATATGTATAGACTCCTTTGTAGCAAGTATTTCTTATGGTACTAATAAAATAAAAATCCCTTTTTTGTCAACATTAATTATATGCATTATAGGCTCTTTATCCCTTGGAGTATCCTTGTTTTTTGGCGACATATTAAAAAATTATTTACCTTCACATATAGCCACTTTTTTTTCCTTTATTATTTTAATGTGCCTTGGAATTTATAGGTTTTTCGAAGGAATTTTTAAATTATTTATCCAAAGTAAAAAAATAGTAGATAGTCCCCTTAAATTTAAAATTTTTGACATGAATTTTGTATTACAGGTATATGCCGATGAAATAAAAGCTGATTTTGATAATTCTAAAACTCTTTCTTTTAAAGAAGCTATTTATCTTGGACTAGGTTTATCTTTTGATAGTATAGCTGTAGGTTTTGGATCAAGCTTAACTATGACAAATTATTTTGAAGTTATTATTTTATCATTCTTAATTGGTATTATATCCATACTTTTAGGGGTAATTATTGGTAAAGTCATTGCTAAGAAAACTACCATTAATCTATCTTGGTTATCTGGTGCTATTCTTATGATTCTTGCTACTATAAGGGTTATAAAGTGAATTTTTTGTGACTTCTTTAGACTAAAAAGAAAAGCTGTGGCTAATAGAAATATATACTATTGCCACAGCTCTTTAATTTTTAAATTTTCTTAAAATAATTCTCTATCTATAGGCTTATAATCCGGTTCTGTAATTTCTACATAAAAAGTCTTTACCTCAGATTCAGCACCATGAGAATCTTTTGCTTGAGTTTCGATTTTAATTTTATCACCCTTATTTTTATTTGCAGTTAAGTATGCAGGAATTTCTACATTAATTTTTGTATTATTTCTCACTTTATCATGTGATAAAAATTCCTTGTTATCAACCTTAATTGTTACTGTCATAAGATCACCATTAATATCTGTAGGTAAAGCTATAAATTTGTATGCTTCACCTTTAGTTACTTTTTCTATATTTTCATTTTCGATTACTGAGTTTTTGATATCAACTCTCTTATTAACAACATTAGGTTTAGCATTTGCTCCCCTTATACATTTAACTATAGTGTTTACAAATAACTGAAATTCATCAGGATTATTAACAGTTGAATGTCCTGTTCCTGAATAAGTTACATTACCCTTTGAATATCCATAATAAAAGTTTCTTGAATCTCCTGTATCAAACTTACTAGAATTTAAATTATACCATGGCACTACATCTTCATCCTCTAAATTTAATTGATACCATTGTGTATGAGTACTAGCAACATTTAATATTTGTTTTGAATTTAAATCATAAGGATAACTTGTTATTTGTGCCTTATTAACTTGTGTTATTTGATTGGTTAAAGTTTTATCCTGCCAAAAAGCTACATTGGCAAATAATGTTGTGCCAAGAGTTTTAATTTTTGAAGCCTCTACATTTGAATGGTTTTTTTGAACCTCACTTGTAAGAACACTATCATGAGTAATTGTTTTTTCAATTACTTCACCATTTTCATTAGTCAAAGTTAACAAATCTTTTCCTGATGGATTATATGGATCAGCATATCGAGATTGTCCTATAGCATCTCTAAATACTTTAGTTAAATATTTAGGTCCTGTTAAACTATCCCATTCATCATTCCAATCATTACCTCCAAAAGAATTTAATGACATAGTATCATGAGTAAACATAACTGCTTTACCACGTTTAATAAATGCACTAATAGTTTCACAAGCTGCCTTACTAAACTCATTATTTATTCCATTACCATATCCATCTGAAAATCCTACAATTAGCATGTCATATTTATCTAATATATAGTTTTTTCCTTCACGAGCTACTAATTCATTAAACCCTGTAACACCGTTTAAACTATGAACGGGTCTTACATCCATTGTAATTTTATAATCTGGAAGATTCTTTAAGTATTCATTATAAAAAGTTCCATCTAAATACAAATCTTTTATTTGAGTTTTACTTTGTGGATGTATCTGCATAACGTCTATTTCTTGTCTTTTTCCATCTAATGCTTTATATATTCCATCACCAATAGCATAGTTATTAACTCCATTAGAATTTGTTATTACTAATTTCCATTGTAAGTATCCAATAAAAGTAGTATCTAAATTATGTGAAATAGTATAATTATTCTCATTTGTTTTATAAAGAGATAATTTGTTGCTTCCTCCAATAGATGCTTCTTCATCATCTTTAAATAAACCATCTCCATTGTAATCTAAATACAATTTTACTGTAGCATTTTCATCAACACCTGCAGTTGTAAATGAAAAAGTCATATTTCTGTTATTCAAATTTCCTTTTTCAGCACTTTTCCCATCATCAGTAGGTTTCTTTGTTATTGTAAGCCCGGGTCTAGAATTATTTCTATTTTTAACTATATTTGAATAATCACTTTTGATAGTATCAATTGAGATATTAGTAAACCTTTTAAAATTATCTTTATAAATATTTTTAAAATTACTTTGAAGCTTTGAATTTTTTAAATTAGAATCATCTAAAATATTATTATTAATATATACTAGCTGTCCGCTATTAATTAAGTTTAATATCTCTTTTGCTCTTTTATTAGTTATATCATTTTCAGATAAATACTCTACATAATTTCCTGTTTCACTTGATACCTTATCGTAGTAATATCCACTATTTTTCCCTTCAAAATCTCCCCATTTTTTAGTTGTTGCAACGTCAGATTGTATATACCATAATTTTGTTGCATATTTTATTCCTACGCCATCGATTGAACCTGAATTATCCCTAGTATAACTTCCCCAACTTTTCATGTCCGTAACTTCTTGTGAAAATGGAGCTGTATAATCTCTATAGGCTTCATTAGTATCAAAGTAATTATTTAATCCTGAATTATTTCTACCTATAACTACTACATCATACTTACCATTTATTTCATCAACCATACTTATATACTCAGCCATAGTCATATGAGTAACTTTTATATTACCAGTACTATCTAAAGAATGTTTGTTTCCTGGATTTATTTCAAGTATATCTAATGATATATTATCATCTGCTTTAGAAGAGAAGGTTGGTATACAAAATATTGATGAAACAAATACTAGTAATACTATCCAAATAGATTTTCTAAGTAAAATATTTTTAAAAGGATTTCTTTTACTTCTCATTCTTTTTTTTCTCATTTTTCCCCCTCCTTACCTTTATTATAGATTAAAATTCCTAAATTGAATTATGGTTTTTATAGGAAGTGTAACATTACTATAGCCTCTCTCTCTATTAAGAGTAATAGATACTTGAATTCCTTCTGAAGAATTAATTCGCTTTATCCCCTTATCTGCATCACTTACTGAATTAAAATCAAGAGGAATTACTTCAAAACTTTGAACATTTTCTGATAATACTTTACTTATAATGTTTACTCCCTCTTGATGACTTATAGTTAATTGTCTCCCATTTAAAGCCAAAGTGTAATGTATATCATTTGCAGCATTATTGTCAATTGCCTGATTTATTATTATAGTATTTGTTGGCTTAATTGTTAATGAAATATCCAAAAAATCACTATATACTCCTGTAGCTGCATCTGTTGGTGTAATATCACCTGCAAAAGTAATTGAATTAATTCTACGAGCTTGTTGCCCTATATTGATAAGTTCATTTTGAATATTTTCTCCTTCTTTTTGTAAATCAGATTTTATCTCAGTATTAATTAATGACTTATTATTTATGAAAAAGAATGTACCTATTATTCCCAGTATAACCGTAGTAAGTGATAATGCAAGAATAACCTCAACTAGGGTAAAGCCCTTTATTCTTTTATTCAAATTTATCACCTCTTTATTTAACTAATTTCCATAAGCCTTTTCTTAAATATTTATTAGCATCATATATTTCACTATATATATTATCTAATTCATAATAACTTTCTACTTGTACATCAATAGGTGTAACACTCATAGGAGATCCGCAAAAAATATCGTCTAAGTGTAAAGAATCATAATATTTTCCGATTATCTTATTTACTACTTCATTAGTAGTATCATTAGTTTTAGTAATATTTTTTTCTCCTGCTCCTTGAAAGTATACATTTCCTGCTGAAATAATAGATCCTTCATAATTAACTGAACCTCTAATATATACATTTCCTTTAGTTACAATCACTGCTTGTATATTTCTATTTGGATTATCATTAGCAGGTCTTGAAACTACTTCATCATATCCTCCTTGAGCATTTTCAACTTTAATTAAACCATTTTCTACTATTACATTCTTAGTTTCATCTGGATTTAATATTATTTTACCATAATTTTCATTAGCCTCATTGGTAGTTGGTACAAATCTAGGCATAATACTAAAGTTAATTTGTCCTTGTGCCCTTGTTTCATCATCAGAATAAACTTTTTTAGCTACAATATTTCTATTATATGCTGCCATAGCTTTTTGAGAGGCATTTACATTTTCTATTCCAGGAATACCATTTAATGTACCCATACCAAATACTTCTGTAGCAAATGTTTTCTTATATTCCTTAACAGTATTTTGCTCCTCAACTGTAGTTTCATTATAAGTTACCTTATTATTGTTTACTACTGCACCTGTTGCATGTACTTTATTAATACTAACCCCCCCAAAATCTAGATCTTGAGAATTGTTATTGTTTTCGTAATACTCCTTAAAATACTCTGCCTTTGCTTTTGCTGAAGAATCTCCATTAATTGAAAATATCATAGACTTTGAGTTCTCTCCATCATATTTTTTCATTACAAGATTTCCATTATTATTATCAACATTTATATATGCATTATAATTTCCCTTAACTGCTACTGATTCACCTGTTTGATATTTATTCGCTGTATTTAAATATGCTACTCCCATAATATATGCATCATTATTAATTCTTATTGATGAATAATTAGAACCATTTACTATAATACTACTTGATTGTCTTGCTAAAAGAGTAGGATCAGTATTATACTGACTATCTGTTTCATTTATGGTTATATCATTTATTCCATAAAAATTATTCAATTCAATATTACTGTCTGTTGAATTAAGAGTTAAATCATTATTAGTAATTAAGTTATTAACAAATAAATTATTATAAGAAGAATTACCTGAAACTCTTGTTTTACCAACATTTGCATTTAATGCATATACATTATTATTAACTTCTACATGACCATTATTATTAAGATTTAATGTACCTGCTGTAAATAAATCACCTGTTTGCATTGTTAATTTAGCATTGTTAACAAATACACCATTTTTATATTTATCATATACTGGATCATCTATAGCACTTTCTTTTCCTTTGACCCAAACATTTCCATTGATATTAACATCTCCACAATTTTCTGCATATAGATTACCATCAGCTGTAATTGTCTTTAAAACACCTTGTGCTTCAATTCCTACATATCTAGATGTTTTTTCCACTGCTTGGCTGTACTCAGGTGCTTTTATAGTAAAACTAGTTTCAATAGATTTTCTATTTGCATTTTCAGTAACATTTGTTTGAATAGTTGTAAAAGTAGACCTAACTTTCAAATAAATATAATGGTCTCCTCCATTTACATTTTCAACATTACATTCAATAACCTCTATATCTGCATTTTGCTTTGCATTTGCATTATTTTGTATTTGTCTCCATATAGCACCAGTATATGCATCTGAATTCTTATCTCTTATTTTTGTTTCATAGTCAGGATCTGTGTCAGCTATATTTGGCACTATATATTCTCTATTAAGAACACCAAATAATAAAATATTATCTAACCTATTTGCTTGTATATTACCTAGATTTATTGGATTAAGATTATTAACCTCAGTAGTACCTAAAAAATTAATAAATTCTTCTTTAAATAGTTCATTAATTTCATCATTTGTCATTGTTATTGGTACTTGTCTTGGCCTTATTGCTTCTTTAACTCTGTAATTTGCATACCTTATTGCTGCATCTGAATTTTTATTTATTGAATTATAAACTAAATCTAGTCCCGCATCTGACTGATACAAATTTTGTAATTTTCTACTTTGATTAATTCTTGTTTTATAATCTGTAGATACTACTGCTAACATTGTAGTACCCATTGTAAATATTAAGGCAGTAATAAAAACTACCATAACAAAACTTGACCCCTTTTTCTTCCTCCTTCTCATAAACTCTCCCCCTTATCTAATTAAAATATTGGTTGCCGAAGACCCTTCAAAAAGAGTATCACCTTTTTCATTTTTAACTATAACATTAATTTTATATAAGTCTCCTTCTCTAACATTAGTTTCAGTAAAGACATTATTCTTTACCGAAATAGTAGTATATGCACTATCTACATCAAAGTCAACTAACCTATTTCCATCTGCTAATACATCTCTATTAAAAGTTTTTTCAATAGAGATATCATGAGCTCTATAGGTACTTTCAATAGTAAAATATCTTATAGGATTTAAATTAAAATCATAACCATTATCATACTTAAACTTAATTGTATTTTTTATATTTGTTGGAAACCTCGGTATAAAACTTGCACTTGTTCCTGAAGGATCATCATTAATGGTTAATTCCATATTTTCATTTATCTTCATAATATAATTACTACAAGTAAATGAATATGAAATCCCATTTACCTCTATTACATTGTTATTACAAAGTTTAATTACATAATCGCAATCATCATCTAAAGTTTCATTTGTAATAGTATCTTGTTGTTTATAAGATGCATTTGCATCTCTGTGTAAATCTATTTCTACATTATACGGTGTATCAGGATTATCTGAGTTTAAGTTAAAACTGCTATTAAGGCTAGTTACAATACCTAATGCATTTCTTGTAGCTACTAATTTTTTTTCATTTGCATTATTATCTAATAAAGCAAATTTATCATCAGCATCTAAAGTTATACCTGTTGAACTATATGCAGTAATTTCTTCTAAATACTGTTGCCCAACTGTTGCTGCTTTTTGTCTTTCTTCTGACACTTCACTTTTCTTACTGGTTGTAATTGTCATTGCTGATAGAGGAACTATAATTACTGCTAAAATTGCAATACTAATTATTACTTCTATTAAAGTAATACCTTTTTTCTTATTCCTTTTCATTCTATCACCTACCTTATTTTACGTTTACAACTCCAGATCCTTCTGAATTTACCTTTACTCTAGGATTTGATTTATCATCATCACTTACAATAATATTAACTGGCTTACTAGTGTTATTAATTATTTTAAATTCTACACCTGATTTGTCATCATCACCAATTCTAGCTTCACTAAATACCTGTAAGTTTATATCTGAAGTTTTAGGATTAAATTCAGTACCATTTTGGTTGCCATTACCTGGTTTTGTTGAATTTCCTGATTTATATTTGTAATAAAATTTACCGCCAACTTCTGTAAATTCAACCTCTACATTAATTGTATCATTACTTTCTTCATAAATATAAGTTGATTTTGTATTATCGTTAGCACGTCCCATTTTAAATGTACTTGAATCAGATTTCGATGATTTTATAGCTGCAACAAAATCATTTTTGTCTCCAGTATTACTTTCATCATTAACTGCCCCTGTTGCTGCTTCTGGACTAAATAGTAGTGCTTTTCCAAATACCTTATCATATGCCCAATTAGAATATTCGTTATCAATATCTGTTACTTTTGGAATTGCAAAGAATTCTAATTTCATTGCTCCAATAATTTCAGTTGCATTCTTTGGTCTTGCTGTAAATTCACTTATTACTATTCTTCTATCATAAGCTTCAAGTGCTTTCATAAAATTCATCATAGCTTCATCTGTACCTGTAAAAGAAATAACAGCCTTCATTTGTTCACATGTTTGTGCAGTAAGATTTACATCTGTAGAACTACTAGCATCATTTTCAACAGTATTATTCGCAGTCACATTATTACTAATATTATTACTGTTACTATTATCAGGATCTTTAACTGTATCAACATAAGGCTTAAATGTAGTAGATCCTTCTATAGTTGTTTTTGGAGTTAAGTCCTCAACTCCCTTTATTTCCCTCTCATTAAAAGCTATGCTTCCACTTATTTTATTATCTACTAATAATTTATTAATTTCTGATGTTAATTTATATTGTAGTATTTTAGGATAGAATCCAGAAGCTTTATCAACTGCTTGCGCTGTTAATTCATTAACTTGTGTCTTTCTCGTTTCTAATGTTTCTATTTCCGACTTAGCTGTATTATATTCAGTTTCTAATGCATCTCTTTTACTTACCTTTTCATTTACATCATCTCTTTGACCTGTAAAAATAAAATAAAAGTAGCAAAATAAAATACACACTATGGCAAATACTAATAATAAATTCTTATCACGTCTACTTATTTTCATATTACTCAACATCCTTTAATGTACATTTTATATTGAATGTGTATTTACTATCTGCAGTCACTTCATTAATATATGATACATATGTACCATTTATATATTTAAGTTGTTCAAGATTATATTGAAATGCTGCTATATCATCTCTGTTATCAGCATATCCATCAATAATAACATCCGAACTAGTTATATTTATATTGGTAATAGTAACTGATATAGTTGATTTAATATCATTTATTAAACTTGAACTTATAATTGCTCTGCTATCAACTGCCTTTAATACATTACTTATATCAGAATCATAGGATGATAATGCTCCTATTTTTTTATTAACTTCTTCTGACTCTTTTATTTTTTCTTTAAATTCAGTTGAATTCAACTCTTTTTGATAATAATCAATTTTATTATCTATAAAAAGAATTTGTACATAATTAATTATTGATAATATTACACATAAAGCTACCGATGCTCCAATTCCAATGTATAAGTATTTATCATAAGCTTTTTCCCCATTTTTTCTTCCTTGAAATTGGCTAAAGAAATTCATATCTCTATTCACGGTATCACCCCCCTATTATAACCTAATTATAGCTCCTATTGCATTTAAGTACTTTCCTATTTCTATACCTCTATTGCACCCGTTTATAAATTCTATATTATTTAATTCAGTTATTTTTTGTGTTCTTATATTTAGCTTTTTCTCCATATATTTATCTATTCCTAATATATTTGATACCCCACCAAATATTAATAAGTTTTCAATTTTTCTACCTACAGATTGGTTATTATAGAATTGCAATATTCTTTCCAATTCGCCTAAAATTTCATCTAATGTTTCCTGTACTGTTATATTTAATATATCATCTTCATTTACGTTTACTAAACTTGCTTTTTCTATTTTTTCAGATTCTGTTGATTTTATTGACATGTCTAATTTTGTACTTAACGCGTAATCTATATTATCACCGCCGTATTTAATTATTCTTGTAAAATCCAGCTTTCCACCTTTAAATATAGTTACATTAATTGATGTTGCCCCCATATCAACAAAAGCAACAGTACCTCCCATTGTTAGCTGTGAATATGAAGACAGCTTTTTTATTGAATTATAACTTACATCTAATACGTAAGGATTAATATCAAGTGAATATAATAAATCATAGTATCCCTTTGCAACTACATTAGGATATGATACTACATTAACTCTGTTTTTTGCTCCTTCATTATCTGCCACTTTATCTAACACTGTATATTGGATAATATAATCTTTTAGTTTGATTGGTAAATATTGTTCTATCTCGTATTCTATTACTGTATCCATTTCATCTTCATTAACCATTGCAGAAACTACTATTTCTCTATTAATGATTGAAGAAGAATTGGTTGTACATACCCCATCTTTAATTTTTATGTTATTTTTCTTTAAAAATGCCTTTATGCCATCACATAAATCTCTCTCATTAACAATTTTCCCATCTTCAATTGCACCTTCAGATGTTTCCATGTCCATTAGTCTATATATTTGAAGTTTATTCCTAGAATATTTCCCCTCAACTATTTTAATAGTATTAGACCCTATATCAAAAGATACAACATCTCTTGGTCTTTCAACTTTATTCTTTATTTTGTGTTTTGATAATTTTGTTTCTTTACTTAGAGCCTTTAATGCCATTTCTTTCCCCCCTTTTATTTTATATAGTGCAGGACCTACGTCCTACACTATATTAAACTTATAATAATATCTTATTTGAAAGCATTATCAGTATCTGGATATATTTCTTTACCAGTTGATGTGTCAACAGTAATTTTAACATTTCCACTAGCATCAATATTTACATAAAACTCTTTACCCTTATCTGCTGAAGATTTTAAAACTGAAGTTGATTGTAAACCTGCAACTAAAGTAGCATTAGAATTAGCTTTAAATCCAGTATTAACACTAAGTTTATCATCTGCAATTAAAGCACATACTTCTGTATGAATGTTCTTTGCATTAGCAAGATCTGTCTTCTTGTTACTATTTTCTCTAACCTCCATAAATTTTGGTAATGCTACTGCTGCTAATATAGCAATAATTGCAATAACAATGATTAACTCTATAAGAGTAAATCCTTTCTTTTTTCTTTTTTTGTTCATTATGTTTCTTACCATAATAAAACCCCTCCTAATAATCTTTTTTTCTTTATATTAATTTTTAATATAAACTATAATTGAGTATACATTTCGAACATTGGTAGCATAATGGAGATTACAATAATTCCTATTGCTACACCCATTACTATTATTAACGCTGGCTCTATCATTGAAGTAGCAGCCATTATTGCTTGATCTACTTCTTCATCATAAAAATCTGCAGTTTTGTCTAAAATTGCATCTAAGGAGCCTGATTCTTCACCTATTTTCACCATAGAATTAAGCATATCAGTAAAAACAGTTGTTTCACTTAAAGGTGTACTTAACCCATCTCCTCTAATTACTCTTTCTCTAACTTTTGTTAATTCTTCCTCTGCTACCTTATTACCAAGAACAGCACATACTATTGGCATTGCTTCTATTAATGATATACCAGAGGATAAAAGCATAGATAAAGTTCTTGAAAATCTAGCAACTATTATTTTTCTTGTAACCCCTCTAATTATTGGTAACTTTAATTTCAATTTACTTACTTCTTTCATGCCATTTTCTGTTTTTTTATAATAATTAAACCCTACAATTAATCCTATTATTATTACTAAAATAAGTAATGCATAAGAAGATAAAAAATCACTTAAAGCTAATAAAGCTTTTGTTATAAAAGGTAATTCTATGCCTTCAGTATCAAAAAGTTCTTTAAAGGTTGGCATAACAAAAATCATTATTCCCATTACAGCAACAATTGCTACAATAGCTAAAACAATTGGATATATCATAGCTGATTTTACCTTATTATTTGTTTTATTCTCTTTTTCATAATGAACTGACATTCTAAGCATCATTTCATCAATATTTCCTGTAGCTTCCCCTGATTGAACCATGCTTATAAGAAGCTGTGGAAAAACATCTGGAAATTTGCTCATAGACTCTGAAAGCATTTCTCCTTTTTTTACATCTTCGTCTATTTCACCAAGTACTCTTTTTAATGTTTTATTAAGGATTTGATCTCTTAACATACTTAATGAATTTGTTATGGATACTCCTGCATCAAGCATAGTATAGAATTGTCTACAAAACACAGCTATATCCTTAGTTTTTACTCTATTAGTAAAATTCAATTCAATATGTGGTTTAACCTTTACTTCCTCTATTTTTAAAGGATAATAACCATTAGCCGCAATTAATGAAATAACTTCTTCTCTTGAATTTCCTTCATAAATGCCTTCAGTTTTCTTTCCATCTTTTGTCATTGCCCTGTAATTAAATTTTTTCATTATGAATCACCCCCTATTTCTTCCTTTATTAACGTAATTGTTGCAAGCTCATTCATTGTTGTTATTCCTTGCATAACAAGTTTACTACATTCATCCTTTAATGTTTTCATTCCATTTTTCAAAGCCAAATCTTTAATTACATTAGGATCCCTTGTATTATTTATTGCATCTCTTATCTCTCTATTAATTTCCATAACTTCATAAACACCAATTCTGCCAAAATACCCAGTATCATTGCAGTATCCACAGCCTGTCCCTCTATATAACTTAAGAGGTTTATTTATATCTACATTTAATATTCTTTTTTCATATTCTGTAGCTTCATATTCCTCTCTACAATGAGTACATACCCTTCTTACCAACCTTTGTGCTATTATACCTGCTACAGAAGTAGAAACTAAAAATGGTTCAACTCCCATGTCCACTAGTCTTGTAATTGATGATGGTGCATCATTTGTATGAAGAGTACTTAAAACTAGATGTCCTGTTATAGCAGCTCTTATTGCTATTTCTGCTGTTTCATTATCTCTAATTTCCCCAATCATTATTATATCTGGGTCTTGTCTTAGTATACTTCTAAGGGCTCCAGCAAAGGTCATACCTGCTTTTGTGTTTACGTTTACCTGATTAATACCTTCCAAAGTATATTCAACTGGATCTTCTACAGTTATTAAATTAGAATAATCTGAATTAAGATCACTTAATATAGAATATAAGGTTGTTGATTTACCACTACCTGTAGGCCCTGTTACTAATACTATTCCATAAGGAGAAGATACGATGTTGTTAAGTTTCACTAAGTTTTCATTACTTATCCCCATTCTTTCTTTACCAAACCTATAATTATCTCTACTTAGTATTCTTATAACAACCTTTTCTCCACTAACTATAGGTAATACAGATACTCTTAAATCCACTTCCGAATCCCCAATTTTAGTAATTATTCTTCCATCTTGTGGAACTCTTCTTTCTGCTATATTCATTCCAGATAAAATTTTAATTCTTGTAACTAAAGGACCTAAACTTTCTTTTCCTAATTTATTTGCAAGCTGAAGTTTACCATCTATTCTATATCTGATTCTTATTTCATTTTCATAAGGCTCGATATGTATATCAGATGCCCTCATATCAATAGCATTTTTAAATAACCTATCAATCATTTTTACTACAGGAGCATTTTTTATATCATCAAAAGTATCATCATCTACTTCTAAGCTTTTACTTTCTTTACTTTCTTTAATTAATTCTTCTGCAGCATTATTCACTTGTTCAGTACTGTAATTAACTTCTATAAACTTATTTATATCTTTCTTTAAAGATATAAAAGGAATAACCTCAAGTCCAGTAGAAATTGAAATATCATCAATTGCAAATATATTTAAAGGATCGGCTAAGGCAACTTTTATTTTCCCCTCTGAAAATCCAAAAGGAGCTAAGGTATACTTGTTACATAATCTTTGAGGCACAATTTTTAATACTTTTTTATCACATTGTACATTATTTAAATCAATGGCCTTAACCCCTGTTTGTTCTTCAACTGCATGTACAATATCTAATTCTGTTACCAACCCTTTTTCTAAAAGTATTTCCCCAAGCTTTTTACCTTGTTGTTTTTGTATAGCCAAAACTTCTTGTAATTGGGCACTTGTTATTTTCCCTGAATCAACTAATATTTGCCCTAATCTTTTTTTCTGAATTATTGCCATGTTGTCCCACCTTCACAATACTATCTTTTACTTATTCATAATTATACCCCTTTTATACTTATTTTACCATAAAAATTTACTATTTATTAATGCTTTTTAAAAATGTTTACAATTCGTTCATATTTATAGTAAATTCAAGTACAACTCAACTAAATTGTTACCAACAAATATACTTATTATTGTTGCTACTCCTAAATATGGTCCAAAAGCTATTTCAGACTTACCTTTTTTCTTTTTAGTAAATAATAGAATTCCTGCAACTATGCCTCCAATAATAAAAGAAGTAAAAAGCATAAATGTTATTCCCTTAATACCTAAAAACAATCCTGAAACAGCGGCAACTTCAATATCTCCTTCTCCCATTCCACCTGTTAGTAATACTATTACCCCTATTATTATTAGTCCTATACCAGCACCAATTATCTTATCAAGTGGTATTTTACCATTTTGAACCCACTCTATTATTAAAAACACAACACCAATAGAAGCAGAAAAAATAATGGTAGATAGATATACATACATTGTCTTTAAATCAATAATACTTATTACTATCATTATAGATGTTAATATCATGTACTTTACTGTATCTATTGAATATCCATACTGAATATATATGCACAAATATAAAATACCATTTATTAATTCTATTAATGGATATTGAATTGAAATTTTATCCCCACAATTTCTACATTTCCCTTTCAATATTACATAACTAAAAACTGGTATTAAGTCTTTCCACTTTAATTTATAGTTACAATTAAAACAATGAGATGCAGGAAATGCAATGGACTGTTCATTAGGTATTCTATAAATACATACATTTAAAAAACTTCCTATACATAAACCTACTATTACTATAAAAATGTAATCCATTTATCATATTCCCCCATTCACTTATATTTTAATATTTTTTTACATTTATTGCAACATTTCCTTTTTATTTGTTTTTATATTTTTATAAGATACTCCTAATAAAATCCAAAAAATTGGTGCTACTGCAATCATACTTATGTTAAAAAATGATTGAACTAAATATCCTATAATTGTAATTAACAATATTTTATTTATATCCTTCTCTTTATTTTTAAATAATCCATATACAATTAATCCTAGTAACACTAAATAAAATATTAATGTAAATACTCCACAGCTTACAGCATATTCTAAAAATTCATTATGGCTTTTGTCAACATATACACCATGAGCAAGTTTATATTTAATAAAATCTTCAGTATAATCTTCTGAAAGTCTCATTTCCAAAGTATCTGGTCCATATCCTAATAATGGTCTATCGCAAAAGGCTTTAAAAGACATTCTTAATATTTCAGCTCTTCCCCCAACACTACCTACTAATAATCCTTGACTTGAAATTACTTGATTTTTATTACTTCTATTTATAATACTGTTATCTGTAGAAATATTTAAGACTCCAAAAATAACTGTAAATAATAAGATTATTATTGCAGACCTTTTCAAAGCATCTTTTCGCTTTAGTATAAATAGTAATCCTAATATTGAATATATTATAAATGCAAGCCATCCACTTCTAGTTAAGGAGCAAAGTAATGCTGCAAATAAAATCGAACTGTAAACTAAATATTTTTTATTGCCTTTAAAAATGTATAATCCCATTCCTAAAAATAAAAATATACATATATAACTTGAAAAGAAATTTCTATTACCTATAGTGCCTATTGCATCACTAGCTAAATTATTATATAAAGGATAAATAATTTGAACTATATCAAATCCAAAAAATTGCAATATCCCATGAAGTGCCATAATACAAGAACTAATTAAAATAATATCTAAGGTTTTCTCATTAATATCTAAATATTTTGATGATAAAAAAAACAAAATAACATAAATTAATATGGTGAAAAACCCCTCACCTCTGTTAGCACTTCCCCAAAAAGCTGTAAATTTATCTGGCGAAAAAACACTTGATATAAATATAGATAATATAAATAATAAAGCCGTTATATCAATTATTTTTATATTAATCTTTTCAATTTTTAATGATAGTATTAATAGTATTATCCCCGTAATTAGCATAAAATAATATTTACCATCTAATAATGGAGATTTACTATCCATTAAAATAAAAGGCATTATTGTTAATACTAACAAAATTATATTATTTATTATTTTCCCCCTGCTATATTCCATTTTTACCCCCAAGAATACCAAAATATTGTATTTCAGAATGATTATATCACACTTTCTTATTTCTTCAAATAAAATTTAAAATTATAATGTGTTTAAAAACCTTTCAATTCTTTTTAATGCTTCAATAATATTCTCCATTGAGGATGCATAACATGCTCGAACGAAACCTTTACCACATTCTCCAAAGGAGTTACCTGGAATAACTAACACTTTTTCCTCCTTTAGCAGCCTTTCACAAAATTCCTCAGAAGTTAATCCTGTAGATTTAATAGATGGAAATAAATAAAATGCTCCTAAAGGTTCAAAACATGATAGACCTAATTTTTTAAATCCATCTACAAGAACTCTTCTTCGCCTATTATATTCTCTTCTCATTTTATCCACACTATCTTGAGAATTTTTTAAAGCTTCACATGCAGCATATTGTGACATAGTTGGTGAACACATAATAGCATATTGATGAATCTTCTTCATATGATTTATAAAAACCTTATTACCACATAAATATCCAAGTCTCCAACCTGTCATAGCATGACTTTTTGAAAAACCACTTACAACTAAAGTTTTATCTCTCATTTCACTAAAACTTGCAATTGATGCATGTTTACCGATATAAGTTAATTCTGCATATATTTCATCAGAAATTACTACTATATCTTTATCCTTTAAGAAATCAACAATGGGCTTTAATTCTTCCTTTGTCATAATTGCACCAGTTGGATTATTAGGAAAAGCCATAATAATAACTTTTGTTTTTTCTGTTATAGCTTCTTTTAATTCATCAACAGTTAATTTAAATTGATTTTCTGCTTTTAAATTTATTATTTTAGGAGTTGCCCCTGTAAAAGCAGTACATCCTTTATAAGCTACAAAGCTTGGTTCGGGAATAATTACCTCATCTCCAGGACCAACTAATGCTCTTAGTGCAATATCAATAGCTTCACTACCACCTACAGTAACTAATATTTCATCATAAGGACAATAATCCAAATCAAATTTTGTTAAATATTTCGATATTTCTTTTCTAAGTTCTATATATCCAGCATTAGAAGAATAATGAGTATGTCCTTTTTCTAAAGAATATATAGCTGCTTCAGATATATTCCAAGGTGTTATAAAATCTGGTTCCCCTACTCCAAGGGAAATTGCATCATCCATTTCATTAATTAAATCAAAATATTTTCTTATGCCAGATGGTGGGGTATTGTATACATTTTTTTTTATCATATTTTCTAGTATCATACAAAAATGTCCTCTCTTTCTTTAACTGGCTTATCTTTAAATATTCTTCCATGATCTTTATATTTCTTCATTACAAAATGAGTTGCTGTACCTGTTACGTATTCCTGACATGCAAGACTTCTTGAAACAAATAAAGCTACTTCCTTCATTGTTTTTCCTTCAACTATAACAGTTAAATCAAAACCTCCTGAAGACATTAAATAACATGCCTTTACTTTATCAAATTTATATATTCTTTCTGCAACTTTATCAAATCCATCTCCTCTTTGAGGCGTTATTTTAACTTCAATTAATGCTGTTACTACTTCTGCTCCAGTATTTTCCCAATTTATTAATGATGTATATCCTGCAATAATATCTTTTTCTTCATATTCTTTTATTATTTTTTTCACTTCTTCTACTGGCTTTCCAACCATTATTGCAATTTCTTCATCAGTATATCTACTATTCTGTTCTAATATTTCTAATATTTCCTCCATATAAAACTCCTCCTAAACAATTTAATATATTAAAAAAACTCCATCCCTAATAAAGGGACGAAGTTAAATTCCGCGGTACCACCCTAATTAAGTAAGTATTGTAACTCACTCTCTCAGTAAAGATTATATTATCTTTCCTTTATAACGTAAGGATACGGCATTGCCTACATTAAGATTTAATCTTAGTTCTCAGCAAGCGATTCAAAGGCTGCTTCTTTAATGATATTTTACTAAGTTTCACCTACCCCTAGCTCTCTATAAAAATATTCAATAAATACTATTCCTTATCAATATCTTTCTCTTATTATATTATCTATTATTATTATTTTATAGTCAATATTATTATTATATTTCTTTTGCTTTTTCTAGAAGAATGAGTTTTAAATAGAAACTATTCTCTCTAATTAAATTATAATAAGTCCAATTAACCTATTTTTCCTTCAAACTCTCATCAAATCCTTTTATAATAGGTTCAAGGAAATAATCCATAATTGAACGCATACCAGTTTTAATCTCCACTATTCCTGTTAGTCCTGATATCATATCAATTGTATCATTATTATTATCAGGCTTGATTTTTATCATATACACACTTCCAAGCTGCTCATTTGTAAAGGAGCTTGGACTTATATATGTAATAATACCAGAAATTGTGCCATACTTTGAATAAGGATATGCCTCTAATTTTATTGCTGTTTCATCACCAACTTTAATATCAGCTATATCCATATTTTTTACATAACATACCATTTCAACTTCTGAATCTTCAGGAACAATTGTAACTAATTCTTGTGCAGTAGTTACAACATCACCCTTGGTATTTACTCCTATGCTATTCACATATCCATTTATTGGGGATATTATCTGTTGATAAGCTTTGTTCAGCTTATATTTTTCAAGATTTGTCTTCAATTCTGTTAATTGTTGATTCAAAGATGAAATACTAGAATTAATTTTTTGATCATGCTGAACTCTAGTATCTCTAATAGTGACATCAGCCTTTTTGTATGCAACTTCATATTGCTGAACTATTAACTCTTGTGATTTTTCTTGCGATTCTATCCCTGCATTTATATATTCCTCTAACCTAAGCTGTGCAATTTGTTTATTTAGATCCGCAGTAGATTTATCAAGCTCCAAATCTTCCAATGTATTTAAATAACTTTTTTCAGTTTCTATGATACTTCTAATATATGATTTACTCTCATTAGAATATAATTCTAATGAAATGTTAGTAACATCCTCTCCATTAAGAATTTTATTATAAAACTCAATCTGTGTATTAACTACTTCAATCTGTGTATTATTTTTTTGAGTATCAATTTCAATTGAGTTTGTATTCATTTTTATTAATGTATCACCTTTCTCAACATACTGTCCATCAGATACAAGAATCTCTTCAATAACCCCTCCAGAATATGACTTTACAACACTTAAATCTCCAATAGGGCGTAGTGAACCATTGGCTGTGACAACAACATCTACTCTAGATAGGCATGTCCATATAATTGCAGCAATAATCAGTGTGAATATACCAATAATAATTATAGTTCCACCTTTATGTGCTGGTCTTTCGATTATCTCAAGCATTGATGGCATGAAGTCATATTTCAATTCTTTATCTTTTTTCCTACTATGCTTTAATATATACTCCGTCATGCTATTAGTCATCAATATCCCCTCTTTTCTGCTGATTATAAAGGTAAAAGTAAAGTCCTTTTTTCAACATTAGATTTTCATGTGTATCATATTCAACAAGACTTCCTTTATCTACCACCATTATTTTTTCTGCATCTTTAAGTGTAGAAAGTCTATGAGCAATTATCAAAACTGTTCTTCCTTTGCATATTTCCTTAAGATTATTCTGAATGATACTCTCTGATTCATAATCAAGGGCTGATGTGGCCTCATCAAAAATTAGGATTCTTGGATTTGCAAGAATTGCTCTTGCTATTGCAACCCTCTGCTTCTGTCCACCTGAAAGTCCCATGCCCTTCTCTCCAATAATCGTATTATAACCATTGGGTAATTCAAGAATAAAATCATGGGCCCCCGCAATTTTAGCACTATTAATAATTTGTTCCAATGATGCAGTCGGATAATGAATTGAAATGTTCTCAGCAACACTTCCATTAAACATAAAATTTTCCTGCAAAACAACACCAATTTGTGTTCTTAACATTGCTGGATTAACAAGTGAAATATCCATTCCATCAATGGAAATTTTCCCACCTTCAGGTATATAAAGCCTTTGAATTAATTTTGAAATTGTACTTTTCCCCGATCCACTTCTTCCAACTACCCCTACAATTGTGCCTGGCTTAATATCAAAGCTCATACCCTTAATAATTTCTGCCCCTTCAGGATTATATCTAAATCTTACTTTATCAAACTCAATTTTACCATTTATTCTAGGCAATGATGTTTGATTTGTATCTAATACAGGTTCTGTTGCTGTATTGAAAATATCTCCTATTCGTTTTACTGATAAGGAGGCTTGTTGATATTCCTGCCATAATTGAACAAGACGAAGAACAGGACCACTAACTCTACCTGAAAGCATTCTGAATGCAACTAGCTGACCAACAGTAAAATTACCGTCCATTACTGCTTTTGCACCAAAGAATAAAATAAGTAAATCAAAAATTTTTTGTATGAATTGTCCTGTAGTACCTGCTGTTGCAGAAACCATTGATGTCCTATAACTTGCCCTAACATAATCTGATTGCAATTCCCCCCATTTTTTTTCGAATTTTTGTTCAAGTGAAAATGCCTTAACTGTCTGAACACCTGTTATTGACTCAACAAGAAAAGATTGTGTATTGGCCCCTGTTTCAAACTTTTCGTCTAGCCGTTTTTTGAAGAGAGGCGTTACAATTGCTGAAAGCACTGCATATATTGGAATAGATAGTAAAACAATTACTGTCAAAGATGGACTGTATAAAAAAAGTACTACGATGTATACTATAATGAATATTAAATCAATCATAGATGAAAGGGGAGTTCCTGTAAGAAAGTTTCTTATACTATCAAGTTCTCTAACTCTTGCTACAGTTTCGCCTACCCGCCTTGATTCAAAATATTTTAATGGTAATGCAAATAAGTGTTTAAATAATTTGTAGCTTAACATAACATCTATTCTATTTGTTGTATGTGTAAATACATAGTTCTTAGCAAGACTTATTGCTAAATCATAAATATATACAATCACTATACCAATTGTAAGAACATTTAATGTAGAAATACTATTATGTACAAGTACTTTGTCTACTATTACTTGTGTCATTACTGGAGTCAATATACCTAAAATTTGCACTGTAAAAACTGCAATTAGTACTTGAATAAATTCTTTTTTAAATTTTAATATTGTTGGTATGAACCACTTGAAGCTAAAAATTGCTTCTCTATCAAGAATACCTTTTTTATTTATTATAATAGCTGTACCATCCCATATTTCTAAAAGTTCATTACTACTCTTTATCTCTGGCTGAGTTTTATCTGTAAACAAAATCATAAATTTATCTTCCTGAGATTTTGCGACAATGAAAAAATCTCCATTTCTATCTTTTGCAATTATGGGATGTGATACATCTTTCAGCTTCTTTATATTTAATCTACATATTTTTGAACTTAGTTTTAATACTTTTGCAGATTTCATTATTTCTATTTCACCTATTTTTTGATTCTCATCAAGAACAGTCAGTTTCTCTGCTTGTTCTTTTGTAATAGATATACCTAGAAACTTCATAACAATCATTAAGCAAGATAATCCGCTATCATGTTTCTTATCCATTTTTCACTTCCTCTTATTTGTTATTTTTGTATTTATTGTAAAAGTTAGACTATTTATATAAAATCAACTTTATATTATGTAGCATATCACTAATATAAACTATATTAACTAATTACTGCTTTATACTTATAAAGGACAGGAGTGCAGTTCCATAATTCTTGGTTCCACACTCCCTTATTTTTATTTTACATTAACCATCAATAGTTCTGATTCATTTTGCATTGCAGAATAATTAACGCTATTTTCTGATATATTTTGTTCATTTGAAAATGCTGCCATATTATCAATTAAAATATTAGTTTGAATAGTAGTTTGCTGTGAAATTGAATTACTATTAGTATATGACTCTTTTACCGAACCATTTGCAACTATATCATTTGCAATATTTACATCAATCATTTTATTTGAAGAAATTGTATTATCTTCATATATAGATGAAAGTAAATCTGCATTTGATTGTATTATTAAATCTGAAATAATCGGCTCAGGTCTAGTTAATTCAAAGTCATTATAAGATGAATTTACTTTGCCAGTTGTTCCATCTTCAAACTCTAGAACAATATTTTGGTATGATGTTGAATATGTGAAATACTCTAGTACTATACTATCTTCTGTTCCTTTTATTTGTATTTTTACATGATAATTTCCTTCTCTGCTTACTACTAAATCTTCTGGTTCTATTCCTTCAAGGAATCTTATAGTACTCTTTCCACTTCCATCTGATATTATATCCTGTCCATATCCTTTTCCAAATACATATACATCTTCTCCGGCTCCACCTACTAAGGTGTCTTTTCCTACTCCACCATCTAATATATCATTTCCTGATGATCCATTTAGTCTATCATTTCCTGCTCCACCATATAGAGAATTATTTCCACCTATTGCATTTAGTGTATCATTCCCATCGTTTCCATTCAATGTTGATGATG
>JAAYPK010000068.1 GCA_012519845.1 Clostridiales bacterium | reverse complement strand
TATTTGGTAAAAATAGTTGCCTTTGCACATAAATGTGCGGATAATGGGATTAATCTAGAGTCTACTATTTCCAAATTAGGACTAGTAGCTTAAATTTTTCCTATTTACTGCATAAGTCTAGTTAAATAATAAAACATAACACGGTCATATATGAGATACAAAAGAAAAAAATTATAAATTTTTCATCATCAATTCCAATTTCTTTTTATATTTCAACTTAAGTTCCTCTGGTTCTAATATTCTTACATATTCTCCCATACTTAATAACCAAGATAATATCTCGGGTTCGCCTTTCATTTTAGCTTCAAACAAAATACCATCTTCATATTTTGTATCATCTATAATTTGATTTTCAACCCAAATTCTCTCTTGAATAGTATTTGCCATAGGATGTTTAATATATAGCTTTAAGTTATATTCCTTCCCACCAAATATTCCTATATTGTTTTTTCTTTGCTCTTTTAAATATGTATTAATATCCAGTGTTTTTTTGAATTTACGGCTAGTACATACACACCTTATTATTCTTCTAAGTTTTAATAATCTTACCTCGTTTTTTGTTAAACAAAAGCAAATTAAATATTTATCACCTTTATAAGTTATTGTTTTATATGGCTGTACTCTTCTTTCAGTAACTTTTCCTTCATTCCCTTTATATTCTATGATTACTTCATTTGACTCCTTAATACTCTCAGATAATTTTTCTTCTATTTCTTTATATCCTTCATCAACTGGTTTTACCCTAGAATATGGAATAATTGCACTTTCTTTATTCTCATTTTTATTTTCAATTGAAAAGTTTATTTTTTTTATTGCTCTTGACAATTCTTTGTTGTTCTCTAAATAATTACTATCCAACCCGTTAATAAACTCTTCTAATATAAATAGCTCATCATCAGTTAATACTTGTTTAAATGGAAAATATAAATCTTCTTTTAATCTATACCCTCCATCTTTCCCTGGAATTGATTCAATTTCTATAAATGAATCTAATACATTTCTGTATTTTCTAACTTGCCTTTCATTTACCTCTAATTCTTTTGCAATATCCTTACATTTTATTATTCTGTTTGTTTTAAGCATAAATAATAATCGAAGAGTATTCTCCAAATTCCCCATAAATTCACCTCTTTCATGTATATTTTATCATATATTGTAATATTTGTTAAAATTAATTGTTGTATTTTACTTTTATTCTTATCTTAAATTAAATAGATATTTTATATTTATTTAATTTAGCTCTATTCATAATTAACACTAATACTATGTAAAAAAATTTTTCAAAAAAATAACTCCCTTTTAGTAATAATATTAACTAAATTATTACTAAAAAGAAGCTGTTTGTTTTTTTGCAGTTTGCACACCTATCTTTAAATTCCAATGATGTGTAATCTATATATCTTTTTTCTTTATAATATTTCCAAAATCTCTACAGTATAATTGTCTCCTGGCGCATTTACTTCAACTATATCATGGACCTTCTTCCCTTTTAAAGCCTTACCAAGATCTGATTCTATACTGATTAGCATGTTTTCAGGATCTAAATCCATGGTAGTAACAAGTGTTACTACTTCCTCTTCATCATCTTCTATAAATTTAATTCTCGCCTTACTGTTAATTCCAAGCACAGATTTATCTTCGCTATCACTACTTATTACAGTAGCTGTTGAAATCATGGACATTAAATATTGTATTCTATTATCATTTTCTCTATAGTTTGCACAAGCTTCCTTGTATTCAGCATTTTCAGATCTATCTCCATGAGCAGCTGCTATAAGTTTTTCTTTTGCTATTTCAGCTCTCTTAACAGTCATTCTATAATCTAATTCTTCTCTTAATTTTTTTATATTTTCTTCTGTTAGAGTATTGTGCATAAATTAATCCTCCCCTAAATGTATTATGTTATTATTATAGTACAAATTTTTAAAAATTAAAGTCCTACTTATATTTTAAAAAAATCCCCTAATAGCTTTTTTTTATATTACTACTAGGAGATTTATTTTATAAATTAAATATTCTAAGCTTGTTTCATTTTATTTGTTAATTCAATTACCTTATCTATTATCCTATTATATTCAGCTAAAACATCTACAGAAGTTTCTGTTATTCTTAAGCCTTCCTTTGAAGTTGCAGCAACTTCTTCACTTGTTGCAGATAATTCTTCAATATGATCTGATATTTTATCATTAGCACTTACTATTTCTTCAATTACAGTATTTAATTCCATAACTTGATCCTTTAGAACTTCTATTTCTTTACTTATTTTATTGAACTTATCACTTGTTAAGTCTATCATTTCATTTTGATTTTCTACTGATGTAGTTGATTTATTTACATTTTCACTAGCAAGCTTTGCATCTTCAATTAATGTTTGAATTATATCAGTAATTTCATTTGTTGCATCTTTTGTTTGTTCTGATAATCCTCTTATTTCATCTGCTACAACTGTAAAGCCTTTTCCAGCTTCTCCTGCCCTTGCTGCTTCAATAGATGCATTTAATGCAAGTAAATTTGTTTGACTTGAAATATTTAAAATAACACCTACAATTTCTTTTACTTTATTAATTCTATTTACTAATCTTTCTGTAGAATCAACTGTTATTCTATTTGCTTCTTTTACATCTACAAATTTAATCTTCAAATCTTCTATAACTTCATTTCCTTCTTGAACTGCAACTTCTGCTGCTTTTGATGAATCTACCATAATTCCTGCTGATTTTTTAGCATTTGATATATAATTTCTTGTATCTAAAGTCATTTCGCTTTGTATTTGAACAGTTTTAGCGGTATCTTCTATTGCCATTGAAATATCACTCATAGATTGTTTATTAGTATTAACAATATCCTCTAATCGCTCATTTAATTCTCTTGAATTATCAAAATTCTTTAACATTTCTTCTGCTACTTCTGTTGCCTTTTTAAATAATGCTTCCTGTTCACTTGCTTTCTCTTCAATTGCTCCTATATTCTCTTTTTGGAACTTTAGTAGAAGTTTTGTTACATTAATACATAAGAAACTTAATATAAATGAAATAAGTAAGTAAACTATTGCCTCCTCAGCTTGTGTAGATCCTACTTGGTTGTTAATAGTTAATATAACAGAGTGTATTACATTTAATACTATTACAGCAATTCCAGTTAACTTAGCATAAAACATATTTAAATATACAACAACAGTAAATAATGTTGGTACTATATATATGCTTACATAAGCTTTTTCAGCAAAAATCATAAATAGTGCATAAACTACTAATGTAGAAATCAGTGCTACTTTTGTGAATCTTTCTGTTTCTCTATATTTTACATAAAAAAATATGTTTAATATTAAGGCAATTCCAGCAGAAACCACTTCTAATATCTGTGCCAATTTTACATCAGTAGTTATTAGTTGTAATGATACCATTAAAAATAGATAACCTAGTATTAATGTAGATTGTATTAATATTAGTTTATTCTTTCTTTGAATTTGTTTGCCATCCATATTTCCACCCCATTTAGTATAATTATAAATATATTTTGATTATATCATTACAAAGGGCTTATTCTCTCAATGTTTAATAACTATTAATTAAATGTTTACTGTTTATATACTTTTTTATATTAAAAAACTAGTAGTTTCTACTTAATTTAACTACTAGTTTGTTTAAATATATTATTTTTTTAATTTATTTGCTAATTTGTATACATTATCTATTAATACATTATATTCTGCTAGAACCTCAACAGAACTTTCTGTTGTCCTTAATCCTTCCTTTGATGTTGCTGCTACTTCTTCACTTGTTGCAGATAGTTCTTCGATATGATCTGAAATCTTGTTATTTGCACTTACTATTTCATCCATAACATTATTTAATTCCATAACTTGATTATTTAGAACTTTTATTTCTTCACTTATCTTATTGAATTTATCACTTGTTAAATCTATCATTTCATTTTGATTTTCTACTGAAGTTGTTGATTTATTTACATTATCGCTAGCTAGTCTTGCATCTTCAATTAGTGTCCTAATTATATTTGTTATTTCATTTGTTGCATCCTTTGTTTGTTCTGATAACCCTCTTATTTCATCTGCTACAACTGTAAAGCCTTTTCCAGCTTCTCCTGCCCTTGCAGCTTCTATAGATGCATTTAGTGCTAGTAAATTGGTTTGACTTGATATATTCATAATAACATCCACTATTTCTTTTACTTTATTTATTCTATTTACTAATCTTTCTGTAGATTCAACTGTTACCATATTTGCTTCTTTAACATCTTTAAATTTATCCTTTAAATCTTCTATTACCTCATTTCCTTCCTTAACTGCCTCTTCTGCTGCCTTAGATGAGTCTACCATAATTCCTGCTGACTTCTTAGCATTTGAAATATAGGTTCTTGTATCTAAAGTCATCTCACTTTGGGTTTGTACAGTTTTTGCTGTATCTTCTATAGCAATAGAAATATCATTCATTGATTGTTTGTTAGTATTTACAATATCCTCTAATTTATCATTTAATTCTCTTGAACTATCAAAATCCTTTAACATTTCCTCTGCTACTTCAGCTACTTTATTAACTAATACTTTTTGTTCATTTGCCTTTTCTTCAATAATTTGAATATTCTCTTTTTGAAATTTGTCTAATAACTTTGTTGCAATAACACATAAATAACTTAATATTAATGATATAAGTAAAAAAACAATAGCTTCCTGTGCTGCAGAAGATCCTACATCATTAGTAATGGATAACCTTACAGAATGTACTACATTTAGTACAGATACTGTAATTGCTGTAATCTTAGCATAAAAAAGATTTAAATAAATAATAACAGTAAATAACGTAGGCACTATATATATACTGACAAAAGCTCTCTCAGAAGATAACATAAATATAGCATAAACTACTAATGTGGAAATTAATGATACTTTTGTGAAAATTTCAGTTTCTTTATATTTTGCATAAGTTATAAAGGATAATACTATAGCAATTCCAGCTGATATCCCTTCTATTAATATAGAAAGATTTACCTTGTCTGTAATCAGTTGCAATAATATTATTAAAAATTGATAGGTTAGTATTATTGTTGATTCAATTAATATTAATTTATTCTTTTTCAATATTTGTCTATTCTCCATATTAACACCTCTTTTGTTTATTTTTATTAATTCCACAAATTAATTATATCACCCTGAAGCCCTTGTATTTCAATGTTTATGAAGTATTAAATAAATATTTACTCTTTAGAAATTTTTACATAAAAAGAGTGGAATATTATTCCACTCTTACTACTTAATTATTAATTTAATTAGATAATTTTGTAATCACTCCACTACTAAAAGTATACCTTCCAACACCAAATGTATAATTGTTTCCATTATTGTTGTCCCAGCTTCCAAGGTCATTATTAAAGCAAGCTGTAAGAGTTGTTGCATCTCCTAAATCTATTTCTGCTTTATAATAATATCCTAAGATATCTTGACATTCTATCATTTTCACTCCTGGCACAGCAGTCCATGAACCATTTCCTATTTTATAATGAATGTATGGAATATTATATCCTGTATAATATATTGTTGTTATGTTACTTGTTACATCTTTTACTGTTATTGTTTTTTCTGCTGTTATTGTTTCTGATCCTGAGGTTACAACTGCTGAGATTTTATATGTTCCTGCTTTTGTTGGTGTCCATTTTACATTATTTGATGTTGAGTTATCCAAAACCTTTGTGCCATCAACTAATATTGTATATCCTAGATTTGTTCCACCTTGTACATTTACTGATAAGGTAGTTTCAGTATTAGTCTTAATAGTATCCCCTGCACTTGATAAAATTGAAATTAAACTTGGTTTTTCTATTTTTGTAATTACTCCACCACTATATGTGTAATATCCTGAACCAAAAGTATAATCATTTCCATTATTACTGTCCCAAGTTCCACTTCCATTATTAAAGCAGGCTGTAAGTGTAGTAGCATTACCTAAATCTACTTCTGCTTTATAATAGTATCCAGTTACATCTTGACAAGCTGTCATTTTAACTCCTGGTGCTGTAGTCCATGTTCCATTTCCTATTTTGTAATGAATATATGGATTATCATAGCCTTTATAGTAAATTGTTGTTTTATTATCTTCAACCTTAATAGTTCTATCATATACTGCTATAGTGTTTTTTGATGCAACTGTTACACTTACTGTATATGTTCCAGCTTGAGTTGGTGTCCAAGCTACTGTATTGGATGATGAATTACTTAATAAATTCACACCATTTACTGATAAATTATATGAATTATTACCATATCCACCTTCTGTATTAATAGTAAATGTAGTAGCAGTATTAGATTTTATTATATCTCCAGCACTTGATGTTACTGAATTAATTTTTAAATCTTTATATGCTTCTACTGTGAAATTTATTTCTTTTTTAACTGTAGTTTTAGAATCCTTTGCTTCCAAGGTTAAAGTATAATTTCCTACTGTTCCTGTAAGCCATGAAAGTGTATTGTAAGAAGAATAATCTCTAAAGGTTCCACTTTCACCAGTTGTATTATTTTTGTAAGAGAATTTGTACTGAACATCTCCAGTATTATTTGAAGCTTGTCCTTTTAATATTACCTCATTTCCTGATACAGTCTTATCTGCAGGAGTAGCTGTAAAGGAGTCAATTTGAAGTAACTTCTCTGGTTTTGCTATTTTAGTAATAATTCCACTGCTATAAGTATAATATCCTACACCAAAGCTGTAATTACTTCCATTATTACTATCCCAAGTTCCACTTCCATTATTAAAACAAGCTGTAAGTTTTTCTGCATCTCCTAAATCTATTTCAGCCTTATAAGTATATCCTGATACATCTGTAGAAGCTGTCATTTTAACTCCAGGAGCTGTAGTCCATGTTCCATTTCCAATTTGATAGTGAATATATGGATTATCATAACCTTTATAGTATATTACAGTCTTATTAGGTTCAGTTACGTTTACTGTCATAGTTTTTGTAATAGAATTATTAGCACTATCTGTAACTGTTGCAGTTATTGTATATGTTCCAGTTTTAGTTGGTGTCCAAGAAACTGTATTAGAAGTAGAATCTTTTAATAATGACTCTCCATTAACATCTAAAGAATATTTTAATCCACCATTAGTTGAAGTTGCATTTACAGTTAAATTAGTAGAATTACCAATTTTCATAGCAGTTCCTAAGCTACTTGTAATTGATGTAATTGAAATATCATTAGAAATTAAATTGAATTTAGCTTCTCCACTAGTATTGCTAACATATTCTACTTTATATCCAGTACTTGCACCTGAAGATAATGTTAAGTCTAAAGATTGATGATTAGTAGTTCCATCTAAATATGCTCCATATGACCCTTGGTTTGCATTTCTAAGTACATATATTTCCGGATCACCATAAGAATTTCCTGTGCGGTTTGGATTTACTCTATAAACAATTAATCCAGTAGCCGGAACCTCAGCTTCATAGATATTAGAAGACCTATCCCTATATTCAATCATAAAATATTCACTGCTATTTGGAACTGTAACCTTATAAGCAATTGTATTGGTTGTAGAATCTAAAGTTGATCCTTTTACAGCGTATGTTCCACTTTTACTAATTGTAGGTATATTACTTTCAGATACCCATCCACCATATTTAATTCTTTCTCTTACTGTAGGATATCCAGTATTGTTAGCCATCATTGTCCAACTACCTATTGGATCTGTAAATGTGCCTGATGCATATACATACATATCTGGGAATCCTAATGTATGCATAAATTCATGAGTAACAACTTGATATTTTGAATTATTAAAATAGCTTGCTGTTATTAAATTATATCCACTTAAAATAGCTCCATTTACTTCTGTTTTTCTTTCAGTATCTGTTTTAACACTCCATTTATGAGGCCATAAAAATGTATTCCAAGCTGTTTGATAAGGTACAAAAAAATCTACAGCATCAATATATCCATCATCATTAGCATCTAAATCTAAACTTGAAGGAATTTGACTTTTTATTGCTGCAAAAGCATCAACTAATAATTGTGTTCTATCCCATTGTTCATAATCTTTATATCCAATTGGATTGGTTGCACTATCATATGGCATATAATATTCTTTTGTATGCTCAGCTGTATAGACATAAACATTATTATTAATATTATAAGCTAAATAGGAATTTACTAAACATTTTCCTCCAGAAACCTTTGATAAATAGTCTTTTAAGGAATTGCTTGTCCCATTAAATGCTGAATCAATTGAAGTAATAATACTACTTGGATAAATTGAATTGACATTTAGTTTACCTTTTGTTGAATCACTTTCTGATGATGGAAAGTCTATTAATACTACAACAGGATTAATATTACTTTCTGTTAACTTGTTTGTTGCATTTTGAATTTCACCATTTGCACTTTCTGGACCATACATTTCATTGTAGTCTAAGAAATTGTCATGATAATTTGTTGCATCAAATTCATCATTTGGTCCTAAAACTTCTAGTCCTTGTCCTTTTCCTGAATTTTCTTCTGTAGCCTTTGTAGTTATTCCTAAATTTCCTATTGTTAAAGAAAATAACATAAGAATTAGTAATAACCTTGAAAATAATTTTTTCATTTTCTCTCCCCTTTTTATACTTATTAACCAAATAATGGTCTATTTCAGTATAATGTGTTATGTGGAAATTTCCATATTTTTTCTTTATTTTTAATCAATTGTTAATATATTATCGTTTACATTAATTTTTTGTAAATATTAAGACCTATCTATGAACGCCATTTGATAAACTAAAAAAAAGAGAGAAAGCTTTGAGCTAGTAGTATACAAACTAACTCTTAGTTTTCTCTCTTAATTCTTATTTAACTTTTTAGTTATTTATTTTTGTAATTACACCATTACTATAAGTATAACTTCCAACTCCAAAGCTATAGTTATTACCATTATTGCTATCCCAGCTTCCATTTCCATTGTTAAAGCAAGCTGTAAGAGTTGTTGCATCTCCTAAATCTATTTCTGCTTTATAATAATAACCTGAAACATCAGTACATGCTGTCATTTTAACTCCTGGGGCTGTAGTCCAAGAACCATTTCCTATTTGGTAATGGATATATGGATTATCATAACCTTTGTAGTATATTGTTGTTATATTACTTGTTACATCTTTTACTGTTATTGTTTTTTCTGCTGTTATTGTTTCTGAACCAGAAGTTGCTACTGCTGTTATTTTATATATTCCTGCTTTTGTTGGCTTCCATGTTACAGTGTTTGATGATGAGTTATCTAATATTTTAGTACCATTAACTGATATTGTATAACCTACATTTGTTCCACCTTTTACATTTACTTTTAAGGTTGTTTCTGTATTTGTTTTTATAACATCCCCTGCACTTGATGAAATTGAAATTGGACTTGGTTCATCTATCTTTGTAATTACTCCATTACTATAAGTATAGTATCCTACATTAAAATTATAGTTTTGTCCATTGTTACTATCCCAACTTCCATTTCCGTTATTAAAACATGCTGTAAGAGTTGTTGCATCTCCTAAGTCAATTTCTGCTTTATAGTAATAGCCATCTACATCATTGCATGCTGTCATTTTTACTCCTGGGGCATTAGTCCAACTTCCATTTCCTATTTGATAATGGATATATGGATTATCATAACCTTTATAGTATATTGTTGTTATATTACTTGTTACATCTTTTGAAGTTATTCTTATTTGTTTTGTTGCTGAGTTTCCTGCTTCATCTGTTACCTTTGCATAAAGTGTCCATTCTTGTGGATAGTTTGGTGTAAATGTTCCTTTGTTAGTGCTTGTACCATTTAAGATATAGTAAGTTCTACCTGATCCATATAGGGAATAATAAAGTTCATAAGTATAACTTCCTTTTCCCCCTACTGCGTTTATTGTAATCTCTGTTGGTTCACCATTTTTAATGGTAGTTCCTTTACTTGAGGTAATACTTGCTATTTCTAGTGCCTTATTTTTAACTTCATAAGTTCCTAAAGTAAGCAATGTAATATATCCTGCTTCGTCTTGAACTGTTGCCATAATACTATAAGTTCCATCTGTATCAGGCTTCC
>JAAYPK010000067.1 GCA_012519845.1 Clostridiales bacterium | reverse complement strand
TATTTGGTAAAAATAGTTGCCTTTGCACATAAATGTGCGGATAATGGGATTAATCTAGAGTCTACTATTTCCAAATTAGGACTAGTAGCTTAAATTTTTCCTATTTACTGCATAAGTCTAGTTAAATTATTAAAAAGGAGGTTGCATTTTGAAAATTATAGTAACTCTTGATAATAATAATGGAATGATGTTTAATAAAAGAAGACAAAGTCAAGATATAGTAATTAGAAATGATATAAAAAATCTTACTAAAAAAAGTATTCTTTATATGAATGAATTTTCTTACAAACTTTATAAGGACATTGATTGTGGCAACATTAAAGTATCTAATGATTTTCTTAATAGATGTCAGGATAATGATTTTTGCTTAGTTGAAAGTGAAAAACTGATTTCATATATTGATAAAATTGATACAATAATTGTGTACAAGTGGAATAGAGAATATCCCTCTGATTTTAAATTTGATATAAATCTTAAGGATGAAAAGTGGACATTAATAAAAAAACAAGAATTTAAGGGTAATTCTCATGATAAAATAACAAAAGAAATATATAGGAGAAAATACAGTGAAGAGAAGATACAAAGGAATTAAGCTAATAACATTAATATATGGAGTGTTTTTAATATTTGGTACATTTATAGGATGTAATTCAGATTATAGCAATAATACTGAAAGTTCTAGTAAAGAGGAATCTTATAATAATTCTGCCAGTTCCTATACACTTTCTAATATACCTGAATATTCAGGAAATAGTTATGTTCAGATAAATGGAAATGTTCCAAATTTTTCAGAGTCAGATTTAACTACTACTTCCTTTGAAAAGTATAGTAATTTAGATTCTCTTGGAAGATGTGGTGTTGCTTTTGCCAATATAGGCACAGATATAATGCCTGTAACAGAGCGAGGATCAATAGGACAAGTTAAGCCAAGTGGCTGGCATACAGTAAAGTATGATAATATTGACGGTAAATATTTATACAATAGATGTCATCTTATTGGTTATCAATTAACAGCTGAAAATGCTAATGAAAAAAATTTAATTACTGGGACAAGATATATGAATGTAACAGGAATGCTACCTTTTGAAAATATGGTAGCAGATTATGTAAAAGAAAGTAATAATCATGTATTATATAGAGTTACTCCAATATTTGAAGGTAATAATTTAGTTGCAAAAGGAGTTCAAATGGAAGCTATGTCTGTAGAAGATAAAGGTGAATCTATTTCATTTAATGTTTTTGTATATAATATTCAACCTGGAATTACTATAGATTATGCTACAGGAGACAGCACTTTAGCAAGTGATAATTCTTCAAATAGTTCTGTTTCAGATAATAACTCAGTTAGCAATCAAGGAGTTATTAGAGGAAATTCAAATTCCAAAATATATCACTGCCCCGGTCAAAGTAATTATGAAGAAATGGCTAATTCTAAATATCTAGTAAATTTTAGCAGTGAGGATGAAGCAATTGCAGCTGGATATAGAAAAGCAAAAAAATAAGAAAAAAGCAGGATTTTCCTAAGGATTATCCTGCTTTTTAAACCTATTCCTTATCTTTAAGCTTAAACTCATTTATTGTTTTATTAAGGTCATTAGATTTATTAATAAGTGCATTACTGATTGCAATATTATTCTTAGAATAATTTGCATTATCTAAGGATATTTTTGATATATTATCAATTTCCGCTTTTATTTCCATTATGAATTTATTTTCTTCTTTAACCAATTCAGTTATTTCCAATAAACCATTTTGGGATTTTAAAGAATTATTAATTCCCTCTTTAAGGGATTCCGCTGTAGTTATTGTAAGCTCACGCCCTTTTTCAACGGCAATATTTGAATTTAATATTAAGTTAGCTATCTTTTTACTTGCATTGGAACTTTCATCAGCTAATTTGCTTATTTCCTCTGCAACTATTGAAAAACCTTTACCAGCCTCACCAGCTCTTGCAGCTTCAATAGATGCATTTAATGAAAGAAGGTTAGTTTGTTCTGCTAAGTCATTTATAGTAGTAACTATTTCATTTATTTTATCAGAATTTTCATTTATAGTGTCCATTGCATTTAATAGATTCTTCATTTCATCATTTTGAACTTGAAGCTTTTCATTTGTAATTTTAGATATTTCACTTGCATTTTCAGCAGTATCATTAATTATTTTAAGCTTATCTGCTAAAATGCTAACATTATTTGCAACAGAGTTAATAGCATCACTTTCATTATCAGCGTTTTCAGAAGCCTTTTCTGTACTTGATTTAACAGTAAAGGAACAATTTGAAACATCTTTAGAGTGTTGCTTAATAATTTTAAATGAAGAATTAAGCTCATTTAATATTTTTTCTAAGGACTCTTTTATTTTAACAAATTCACCATGATATTCAGAATTTATTGAAATAGAAATATCATTATTAGAAATACTTTCAATAACAGAATTTATATCATCAATATAATATTTTAACCTTTTTACAGTTGTATTTAGAGAAGTTGTTAATAATTCTATTTCATCAGTTATTTGTTCTTCATCGAAAGTTACAGTTAAATCACCATCTGCAATTCTATTAACCTTATTGCTGATTGAATTTATAGGAGCAAACCATTTTAACATTTCCTTATTAATATATTTTTTACTTATAAATAAGGATAATATATATAAAAAGATATTAATTAAAATAATAAAAATTATAGAGATGCAGATAGATGAAATTGACTGAACACTTACTATCTGCCAGCTGCTTTCCTTAGATGGTGATAAAATTATTGATTTAAAACCACCTTTATAATCTAAAATAATTTTTGGAGTCATATTTGTTCCTATTAAAGATTGATACTTTCCATTTAAAGCACTTTCTAAAGTTTGAGTGTTATCAGCTGAAAGCATTAAATCTTCCTTTGGATGAACTAATATAGTTCCTGAAGCTGTTGTTAAGAAAGAATAATTGTTTCCATTATAACTTTCAGAAATAATTTGAACAATTTTGTCAAGGTACATATCAATTCCTACAACACCAAGCAATTCTCCGTCTAACATAACACGCTTTGATATTGTAACACATAAATTTTCTGTTTGTTCATCTACATATGGATCACTTACATAAATATCATCACTTGAAATTGCATTATTGTACCATTCTCTTGTAGTAACATCAAAATCATCTGGAGGGGTCCAACCGTTGTTCATTATAACTTTCTTGTCCTTTGATGTTACTAAATATGTTGCAGATATGAAACTATTTTCCTTAGCAATTGAATCTAAAAAAGTAACTCGATTATTATATTCTGTTATTGTATTGCTTTGAAAAGCTGCAACAACTGAGTTAAGTCTTGTTTTTAGCTCTAACAGATAAGAATCAACTTGAGAAGTATATTCACTAGCGGTATTTTTTAATTTCATTCTACTGTCGCTAATTATTATAGAAGATGTGATTATTATGTTTAGCGTAAATATTATTGATAATAGAATAAGTAATAATTTGTTAAATACTTTGCTTATTCTTGTTATGTATGTTCCTTTCATTACACAAACCACCTTAATATGCCCAAATTTGCATAATAATAGTATAACAAGAAAATAAAAAGACTTTGTTTAGATATTGTAAATATTGTTTGTATATTTAATAAATTGATTACGTAACTCCTAACTCATATTATTTTTTATACATAATAAGATAACTTTTCCCATTAGCAATATCTTTAATTGATATTTCTGAAAATCCAACTTTTTTTCCTAATGAAATTAAGTCCTCTTTTTGGAATAATTTAAATCCCTTTTTAGTATATGAAAGTTTTTGTAGCCATTCCCTTGAATAAACTGCATTATAAAATGTACCTCCTGGCTTTAATACTTTATATATTTCAGACAATCCTTTTTCAGTATCATTCCAAAAATAAATTGTGTTTACAGAAGTTACTGCCTCAAAGGTATTATTTTCATAATTTAAATCACAACAATCACCTAAAAGTAATTGAATTTTATTAATAGCCATAGCCTTGCTGTTTCTTTTTGAAGCAATACTTTTCATGTCTTGTGAAATATCAATGCCTAGTATATTACAGCCAAACTTCTTATATATCTTTTGAATTAAATATCCATTTCCATATCCAATATCTAATAATGTTGAGTGTTCATTTAATTTAAGACTTGTAACAACACTTATATACATTGCCTTGTTTATAGAATTCATTAAAATGCAGCAAAACTTACCAATAATACCTCTAGGATTTCCAAATTGAGAGCCTATATATTCTGAAAAACTTATCATTAAATAATCCTCCAAAACTAAAAAATTAAGCATATATATTTTACCAGAAAATACTATTTAAAAAAATAGTAAGTTCAAAAATAAAAAAGGAATTCGAACCAATATGTTGAATAATATACATGAATTACATTAATTCTTAAGGGGTATTTGAATAATGACGGGAGTAATGGTTAAAAAAGAATTTATATTAATTATTGGATTTATTTGTTGGTTTCTAAGTTTAGTTCTCTTATTATTAAGAAGAAAAACAAAGATTACTAAGAAAATAGTAAGAAAAAAAATACTACAATTAATTCTAATTGAGTATATTTTAATGGTAATTGGATTAACTTTAATGCCAATTAGAATTCCACCTATAGCTAGGGATATTCCAACATGTATAAATCTCAATGTGTTAGACATATTTGATTATGGATTTAATAAAATAGCAATGATAAATATATTTGGAAATATATTATTATTTGCTCCATTGCCTATATTGTTGCATTTAAATGGAATAAAAAATATAAAATTATTATATATAACTTTATTAATACTATTTTGTTCTATAGGTATAGAATTTTTACAATATTTAGAAACTTGTTTTAAATTCGTATATATTGCAAGAACGGTAGACATATTAGATATTATACTAAATACTCTAGGAGCGCCAATAGGTTATGTAGTAATGAAATTGTACAAAATAAATTTTGATTAAAAACATAGTCATATATTTTTAGGAGGGAACTATGAATGATTTATCTATTGAATTAAAAGAAATATTAATTAAAAATGGAGCAGATTTAGTTGGCTTTGCTGATTTATCGCACTATATAGATAATGAATTTAAAATAGGAGTATCAGTAGTAAAGGCAATACCACCTAAATTAATTAATTCCATTGATAAGGGACCCAATATGGAGTATTACGATTTATATTATGACTATAATGAAAAGCTTAATAATATAGTTAAGATAGGAGCAAAATACATTGAAGATAAGGGCTTTAAAGCCTTTCCTCAAACCACTGAAGTAGTAAAAGAATTTAGTAATTATAGAACAAAAATGCCTCACAAAACGGTGGCTACTAATTCAGGGCTTGGTTGGATAGGAAAAAGTGCATTATTAGTAACAGAAGAATTTGGACCAGCTGTTAGATTATCTTCAATACTTACAAATGCACCATTAACCTGTGGTACTGCAATAACAGAATCAAAATGTGGTAATTGTATGAAATGCCATGATGCTTGTCCTGGAGAAGCAATATCAGGAGTATTATGGAATAAAAATCTAGATAGAGATGATTTCTTTAATATTGTTTCTTGTAGGAAAAAAGCAAGGGAAATAGCTATGAATAAAATTGGCAAGGAAATAACATTATGTGGAAAGTGTTTTGTTGTTTGTCCATATACGCAAAAATATATCAATCAAAATTAATAGGAATTAGAAGGAGATGAAAAAATAATGGATAATAAGGAAGTTGTAAAAGGATTTTTTATAGAAGGTTATGAAAATAAAAATTATGATTTCATAATGAAATGTCTTGCAGATAATTATGTGGATCATAGTCCAGCTGGGGCAAGAAGTAATAAGGATGCTGTTAATATATTAAAAATTGTTGCAGGAATGTTTGACAGTTTAAAAATTGAAATTTTAGATCTCTTTGAAGAAAATGGTATGGTAGCAACAAGAATTAAGTATGAAGGAATTCATACAGGAGAATGTATGGGGATTACAGCTACAGGTAAAAAAATATCATTTGAAGCATTAGAGAACTTTAAGGTTGTAAATGGCAAGATACTAGAATCTTGGGGGTACTGGCCAGACTTAGAGATTAAGAATATATTAATTGGATAAATTTAGTGAGGTGATAAATAATATGTATAGCCATATAGAAGGATTAATAAAAGACTATAAGGAATTAGATGAAGTTGAAGCTTTTGTTGTTGGTGGTTCAAGAGCCACTGGCAAATATGATAAAAAGTCTGACTATGATGTTTACATATATGTGAATTCAGTAATTCCAAAGGATACAAGAAAAAATATCTTAAGTAAATATTGCAAATACATGGAGATTGAAAATTGCTACTTTGAAATGGAAGATGATTGTACTTTAAATAATGGTATAGATATTGATATAATTTATCGGAACCTTGATGATTTTGAAAAAGAAATAAAAAGTGTAGTAAGTGATTTCAATAGTTCCAATGGGTATACTACTTGCATGTGGCATAACTTACTTACATCAGATATTGTATTTGATAAGGATGGTACCTATGGTAAAATAAAAGAGAGGTACAATGTTCCATATCCTAAGAAATTGAAAGAGAATATTATATCGAAGAACTTTAATTTATTAAGTGGTGTGTTGCCTTCCTATGATATGCAAATAAAAAAAGCTATATCAAGAAATGATATGGTTAGTATTAATCATAGAGTAACAGAATTTATAGCTAGTTATTTTGATATTATTTTTGCAATAAATGAAATGACTCATCCAGGAGAAAAAAGATTAATGTCTATTTGCAAAGAACAATGTAAAATACTACCTAATAATTTTGAAGAAAACTTAACAAATTTATTTAATTCTTTATATAAAGGAGAAATAGTAAATGATATTATTAAGTCCATTGTTCAGGAGTTGTCTAAAATAATCCTGCAGTAAATTACATAAGAAGTCGAGATAAAAATGCCGAATACTTGTATTATAAAGAAGAGGGGATAATTACATATGAATTTACTTGAAGGTATGAATAAAGCAATTGACTATATTGAAGAAAATTTAGGGACAAAAATCGATTATGATAAATTATCTAGAATAGCTGGATGTTCCCAGTGGTATTTACAGAGAATGTTTATGTCAATTACGGATGTATCTATATCAGAGTATATAAGAAGAAGGAGATTAACTTTAGCAGCTTTTGAGTTACAAAATACAGACATTTCTGTATTAGATTTAGCGCTAAAATATGGGTACAAGTCTGTAGATGCCTTTACAAGAGCCTTTAAGGCAATACATTCTGTTACTCCTTCTAAAGCAAGGAAAAATGGAGTTGTATTAAAATCATATGGACCTATTACCTTCGTATTATCAATAAAAGGAGTGAAGGCAATGAATTATAGTATTGAGAAAAAAGGTAAAATGAAAATTGTAGGAGTTAAAAAATGGTTTTCTGCAGTTAATGGTGAGCAAACGAAAGAAATACCTAAAATGTGGGATGAATTTCCTAAGGAAAAAATGGATTTTATAAAGAGCTTTAACAAAGACAATGAAATTGTAGGAGTTTGTGCTGATATGTACAATGATGGCTTTGATTATTGGGTTGGAGCAATTACTGATAAGGAGTGTCCAGAGGAATTATGTGAAATGGAGATACCAGAATCAACTTGGGCAGTATTTGAAGTTATCGGACCTATTCGTCCATTACCAAATACAATGCAAGATCTATTTGGAAGAATATTTTCAGAGTGGTTCCCTAATTCAGGCTACAAGCATGCTGAAATTCCTGAAATAGAGTATTACAGTAATGGAGATTGTATGTCGGAAAATTATAAAAGTGAAATATGGATTCCTGTAGAAAAGTTATAAAAGTAAGAATAGGATTTCTCGGTAAGCCTTGAATAAGTAAGAACTAAGAATTAAAAGAGAAGAGTGGAAGTAATTTATATCCACCTCTCTTAGTTCTTAGTTCATATTTATTTTATTACGGTAATAAAAGGAGAAGAAATATGAAAACAAATAAGGAGCTTGCAGATATATTTAGGCTTTTTCAAAGTAATATTAAAAAAGAAAGTACTTTTAATATAGGTAAAACAAAACTATTGGAGCTAAGAGGTGAAATTCAAGAAATATATAAATATATATTCAGTACCTGTAGTAAAGAAGATTTTAGCAAAATGCCATTAAAAAATGATAAAACAATAGCATATTATTTATATCACTTAACAAGAATAGAAGACATTACATCTAATACTCTAATTAGTGAGAAAGAGCAGATTTTCTTTAAAAATGGATTTAATAAGTCTATTAACTCTCCCATTATAACTACAGGTAATGAAATTGAAAGAGATAAGTTAATTGAATTTAGTTCTATGTTAGATATAGATGAACTAGAAAAGTATACTGAAGATGTACTAGAAAATACAAATAATATTATTAATAAAATGACTTATTCTGAGTCAAAATTAAAGATATCGCAAGAAAGAAAAGAAGAATTATTAAAACTAAACACAGTATCTACTGATGAAAATGCTTTTTGGCTTGTTGACTATTGGTGCAAGAAAACTCAAGCAGGTCTTTTATTAATGCCATTTTCAAGACATCAAATGTTACATCTTAATGGATGTAAAAGAATTATTAAAAAAATTAAAAAGTAAAATAATAACATGATATAATCTAATTAGCTAGTTTTTAGTTCTTACTTCAATGTAAATACAAACTTACTGGTTACAATTATAGAAGGGATTGATTTTATGAAGCTGGTTATATCAGATGTAGATAATTTGCCATTTAGTAGTAGTGAAGATACTGTTGTTATTAAAGATAATGGGAAAATCCATAATTGTATTGGATGTTTTGGATGTTGGGTTAAAAACCCAGGACAATGCTTAATTAAGGATGGATATGAGGATATGGGTAAAAAACTAAGTATATGCTCAGAGCTTATTCTTATTAGTAAATGTACTTATGGTAGTTTAAGTCCATTTGTTAAAAATGTTTTAGATCGAGGTATTTCTTATATACATCCTAATTTTGTTATTAGAAATGGTGAAATGCACCATAAAAGAAGGTATAAAAATATTATTAAAATAACTGCCTATTTTTATGGTGAAGATATATCTGATTTAGAAAAAGAAACAGCAGAAAAATTAATTTTAGCTAATTCAGTTAATTTTGATGGAATAGTTAAAGAAGTAGTATTTCTAAATAATGTTGACGAATTGAGAGGTGATTCCTTTTGAAAATTGCAATGATTAATGGAAGTCCTAAAAAGTGTAAAAGTTCAAGTGGAGCACTTATAAATGATCTTAAAACTTGTTTTTCTTCTGATATATATATAAAAAACTATGAGTTTAGCACTCCTAAAGTGAGTGATAATACCATTTTAGAATTAAATGATTTTGATTCATTGGTATTTAGTTTTCCACTTTATGTTGATGGAATACCTTCACACTTACTATCTGTTCTTTGTTATATGGAAGAAATAGGATTTAAAAATAAAAATATAAGAGTATATTGTATTGTAAATTCAGGATTTTATGAAGGATTACAAAATAGAATCGCTATTAATATTCTTAAGAATTGGTGTAATAAAGTGGGGTTAAAATGGGGGCTTGGAATAGGCATTGGTGGAGGGGGAGCTCTTGCATCTATGGAGCAGTGTCCTCTATTTAAAGGTCCAAAGAAATCCTTAGGGAAGGCATTCAAAGAATTATCAGATAATATTATTAAAGACGCTTACGCTGAAGATATTTTCATTTCTGTAAATTTGCCTAGAATTGCATATAAATTAGCAGCAGAAATGGGATGGAAGAGTAAGATAAAAGAAAATGGATTAACAGTTAAAGATTTAGATAGACAATTATAATATATAAGACAGTAGGGGGATACAGTATGAAAGTACATGTTGAGAACATCAGTAAAGACTTATTAGATATATTACGAATAGACTGCTCTAATTGCAGTGGTTTATGTTGTGTAGCTTTATTTTTTTCAAAAATGGATGGTTTTCCACAAAATAAAGAAGCAGGGAAGGCCTGCATTAACTTAAATAAAGATTTTAAATGTAGAATTCACTCAGATCTTGAAAAACAAAAAATGAAAGGCTGTATTGGATATGATTGTTTTGGTGCAGGGCAGCAAGTTACTAAAACAATATATTCTGGAGAAACCTGGCTTTCAGACCATAAAAAATCACAAAAAATATTTGATGTCTTCATAATAATATTTCAACTTCATCAAATGCTTTGGTATTTAGGTGAGGCTAGAACAATTATATTTGCAAAAAATTTATGGAAGGATATAGATAAATTAATAAATGAAAATATTAAGATTTGTAATAGCCAAGAAGATGATATATTGAAATATAACATTGAAGAATACAGAGATAAGGTAAATAATATATTAAAGAAAGTTAGTAATGCAGTAAAATCTAATTTTAATGGGAATAAGGATAATAATAGAGCTTATTTAGGGAAAAAATTTAAAAATAAAAATTTTAATGGGGTAGATTTAAGCATGTCCTTACTTATAGCTGCTGACTTTGAAAACTGTAGTTTTCATGGAACTAATTTTTTAGGAGCAGATACTAGAGATACAAATTTTAGTAATTGTGATTTAAGAGAAGCTATTTTCTTAACCCAAGGACAAATTAACTCGGCATTGGGCAATAGTAAAACTTTATTACCATACAATTTAACAATTCCATCTACATGGAAACAAGAATAGGAGAATACATGAAAAGTCTAAATAGAAATCAATTAAAATATATAGCAATAATAGCAATGTTAATAGATCATATAGCAATGTTTTTTATACCTGTTTCAGCTCCAGTAGGGTTTATTATGCGTGTAATAGGAAGAATTACAGCACCTATTATGTGTTATTTTATAGTAGAAGGTTATTATTATACTAAATCAAAGAAGGACTATGGATTAAGATTACTTCTATTTGCTGTAATTTCACAATTTGCATATTCCTTTTCACACTATAATAAAATATTTACTTTTGATTTTAGTATGATCTTTACCTTGCTACTATGCTTTTTAATGCTATTAGCGGAGGAAAACATAGATAACAAGGTGCTAAAGTATATTGTAATTGGATGTTTATTTATTTTATCTTTTTTTGGAGATTGGGGTATTTTTGCACCTATATGGGTGCTAATATTTTTCAAGTATAGAGAGGACAAGAATGAAAAAATAAAGGGATATATAATTGTCTCTGTTTTACTAGTAATGTCCAATATAATATTTGCATTAGTAAATAACTATAAATGGTATAGTGCCTTGTGGCAATTAGGAGTATTCATAGCAGTTCCTTTATTACTTTTATACAATGGACAATCAGGAAGAAGAAATAGCTTTAATAAATGGTTTTTTTATATTTTTTACCCAGTTCATTTAATCATTCTTGGAATAATAAAATTATATATAATATAGGAGAATTTATGGTATGAAAATTAATAAAACAAAATATGAATTAATATCAAATATACTATGCTTGCTATTACTAACAGGAGCTATAATATATTTAGGTATAAATTGGACTAATATTCCAGAGAAAATCCCGGGTCATTATAATTTTGCAGGGGAAGTAGATAGATGGGGTAATAAAAAAGAGCTTTTATTGGTTCCAATTTTGGCGTGGGTTCTTTATTTAGGAATGAGTGTTGTAGAAAGGTTCCCTAAGCTATGGAATACTGGTGTGGAGGTAACAGAGGAAAATAAAGAACGAGTATATCCAATATTAAAGAAGTTACTTGTTACAGTAAAATTATTGGTGGTAGTAGTTTTTACATTCCTAACTATTAATTCAATACAAGGTAAAGACATGCCTATATGGTTTGTTCCAGTATTTCTAATAATAATGTTTGGGTCAATTATTTATTTCACTATTAAGGCATATAAAGCAAAGTAGAATTTTAGGAGAAAAAGCAATGAACCTTAAAGAAAGAGCAAAAAAATTAAAAGCTGAAATACCAGCAGTTTTTATTGCACTAAAAAAGAAAGAAACTCCTATATTAGCAAAGATTACAGCAGCTATTACCATATGCTATTTTCTATCTCCAATTGATTTAATTCCAGACTTTATACCTGTTTTAGGATATTTAGATGATATAATAATTTTACCAGTATTAGTAGCTATAATTATAAAACTAATTCCAAAGGAATTACTTAAAAAATGTAGAGAAGAGGCTGAAGATATATGGAAGGATGGAAAGCCGAAAAAGTGGTATTATTCAATACCTATAATTATTATATGGATACTAATATTAATTGCAATTATTAAAGCAATATACTAAATATTTTAGGAGCGTATGTAAATGAAGAAATTTAATAGGATTTTTGCTGTTATTATATTAATAATAATATCAATATTTTTTATAGCAAATATATATGTTTACAAATCCATTAATAAAGACTATTCTCGAAATTACAGAGTGGAAATAAATAGAGTAGTGAACAGTATTTCAGAAAGTGGTTTAGAATCTATTAATTTAGATGAATATGAAAGTATTAAAAATGTAACAATAATCAATAATCCTTTTGAGGAAAATCAAGGGTTATGGGATTATGTTATTAGAGATATTAATGATTCCTACTACTTAATAGAGTATAAGGACAACCTGTCAAATAAACTAAAAGAAATAGCCCCAATAATTAATATATCTTTAGGTACAATGGCATTACTATTAATATTTGCATTAATATACATTAGAAATACCATTATTAAGCCTTTTGTTAGAATTAAAGATATGCCTTATGAACTTTCAAAAGGTAACTTAACCAATTCACTAAAAGAAAGCAAAAACAAGTATTTTGGGAGATTTTTATGGGGACTTGATTTATTAAGAGAAAACCTTGAAGACCATAAAACAAGAGAATTATCTCTACAAAAAGATAAAAAAACCTTAATATTATCAATATCTCATGATATTAAAACACCATTAAGCGCAATTAAGCTATATTCAAAAGCATTAATGAAAAATCTATATAGCGACAAAGAAAAGCAAATTGAAATTGCTAAAAATATTAATGATAAAGCAGATGAAATTGAAAATTTTGTTGGTGATATAATTAAGGCATCAAATAAAGATTTTTTAGATTTGCAAGTAAATAATTCTGAATTTTACTTAAAGGATTTAATAGATAAAGTAGACTTTTACTATAAAGAAAAGTTAGCCTTAATTAAAACAGAATTCATGATTTATGAATATGAAAACTGTCTTTTATATGGTGATATAGATAGATCTATTGAAGTATTACAAAATATAATTGAAAATGCTATAAAGTATGGTGATGGTAAAAAAATCAATATTTCAATAAGCTCAGAAGAAGGGTATAAGCTTATTAAAATAACTAATAGTGGGAATAATTTAAATAAAAATGAGCTGCCACATATATTTGATAGTTTTTATAGAGGATCCAATGTTTCAAATAATGTTGGTAGTGGCCTCGGACTTTACATATGTCGCCAGCTTATGTTTAAAATGAAAGGTGATATTTATTCTGAAATTAATAAAGAAGAATTTAGTATAATTGCTGTATTTAAAATGGTTTAATGAGGTGTAAATAAATAATGGAATATAAAAAAGCAATAATTGAAAGATGTAACATGGAAATGAAAAAAGTTTTTATAAATGAAAATTTAAAAATTCAAGTTAGTAATATATTATCCTTGTATAAACTTTCAATGGATAAACTGATAAACAGTAAAAGGACATTTATGCAGCTTTATAAAATAAGCAATAATATGAATATTCCAGAGGAATGTTATAATAAAATAATTTCTATTATGGAAGATTTTGATATAAAAGAGCCAATATATTTAGAAGAGGTTTATCCATATTTAAAAGAGGATAAGTGGGAAATAAAAGCAAGTGATATAAGTTATTTTAAAGTAACAGTAACTTATAATGAAAAGGAAATTTATAACATTAAGGAAATTAAAAATAACAATAACAAGTTAACCTTAATAACAGATGAAGGTGATTTAAATATTTCATTTATTGATAAAGGAGCCACTCAAAACTTTATGAAGGAAATTGTACTTTATGGAAATGGAAATATAAATAATATATAATAAATATAAGATAAAGTTTAAGGGGTGGTATAAAATATGGAACAATGGCTTGAAAGCGTATATTCAGATGGAACTAAATATTTTGTAAGTAATCCTTTACCTAAAAAAGGTGAAGAAATTACTATATACATTAGACTTTATGATAATGCACCAATTATAAATGTTATATTAAGAGCTAAAATTAATGGAACAGAGTGTTTATATAAAATGGAAAAGGACAGAGTAGAAAATGGTCTTGCATACTTTAAATATTCCTTGAAAATATATGAGGACATGCTAAAATACGAATTTTATATAACTACAAAAAATAATGTTTACTACTATACACAAAAAGAAATAACTACCTATATGCCAAATGAAACTTATGATTTTAAAATTCTAACAGACTATAGTCAGCCCTCCTGGGCAAAGGAAAGTGTATTTTATCAAATATTCCCTGATAGGTTCTGCAATGGTAATCCAGATAATGATGTAAAAGATGGCGAATATAAATTTGATGGATATGACACAATAAAAGTTAAGGACTGGAACAAAAAGCCAGGATCTTATAATGAATGTCACTGCTTGGACTTTTATGGTGGAGACTTAGAAGGAATAAAAGAGAAAATACCTTATCTTAAAGAACTTGGTGTTAATGCAATATATATAAATCCAATATTTTATGCAGCAACAGTTCACAAATACGACTGTTTAGATTACTTTACAGTAGACCCTCATTTTGGTGGGGATAAGGCTTTGGAAGAGTTAACAAAAACCCTTCATGAAAATAATATGAAAATAATCTTAGATGTTTCCATAAACCATACAGGAACAGCAAATAAATGGTTCAATAAAGAAGGATTATTTTTTGATAAATCAATAGGAGCATACAATAATCCAGATAGTAAAGAAAGATCTTATTATTTCTTTAATGAAGACAACACTTATAAGGCATGGTTTGATGTAGAAACCTTGCCAACTTTAAATTACACATCTATGGATCTTAGAGACATAATATACAAAAATGAAAATTCCTTAGTAAAAAAATGGCTTAAAGAACCCTATAGTATTGACGGTTGGAGATTTGATGTAGCAGATGTAATGGGAAGAAATAATGAAATACAACTTCATCATGTAATATGGCCTGAAATTAGAAAAAGTATAAAAGATACCAACAATAATGCTTATATATTAGCAGAAGATTGGAGTGATTGTGAAGAATTTTTACAAGGTAATGAATGGGATTCTCCAATGAATTACTTTGGCTTTTGCAGACCAATAAGAGAATTTGTAGGCTCATTAGATTACTTTAGTGAAAGAAAAAATTTATTTAAAGAGGTAAACTATAAATTAAATGCAAGAGCATTAAAGGAAAGAGTAACAGAATACTTAGGAAAGCTTCCAACAGTAATACAAGAAAATCAATTTAATTTATTAGATAGCCATGATATTTCAAGACTTCACAATATTCCAAAAGTTAATTTTGAAGATTACAAAGGAGCAGTAATAATGCTATTTACCTTTATAGGTACTACAAATGTATATTATGGAGATGAAATAGGATTAGATGGTACTATAGAAGAAATGGAAGGCTGTAGATACCCAATGAATTGGCAAGAAAATTACAAAGAAAATAAATACTATAATCTTTACTCAAAACTCGCAAAGATTAAATTAAATAATAAAGCTTTTACTGAAGGCAGCTTTAAAATAGTATCCTGTGAAGATTATGTATTTTCTTATGTAAGATTTACTAGTAACTCCCTTTGGGTAATAATATGTTCTGTAGATGATATGGAAAGAGAAGTTGTTATTCCATTGAAAGCCTATGGAAAAAATGATTTTAATAAAGATAAAGATGAATTTAATACAAAACTTGAATATACCATTAATAATGGCTATATGAAAATAAAAGTAAAACCACATTGTAGCTATATTTTTGAAGTATAAAAATTAAATAGTTATATTACGTAGAAATACGTTATATATAAAAATAACAAAGATAAAAACACAAGCTGCAATTTGCAGTTCTGGTTGGTAGTCCAGAGTATCATTATTGATATAAGTAGCCCTCCTCCTTGGTCGTCCATTCTTTGTTAATAACAATTAAGGAGGAATCGTTATGGACAAAGTATCAGGAATAGTTAAAGTATTTTTTCAGGAACCATTTTGGATAGGAGTAGTTGAAAAAATATCAGATGGTAAATTATCAGTATGTAAAGTAACTTTTGGAACAGAACCAAAGGATTATGAAGTATATGATTTTATCTTGAAAAATTATAACAACTTAATATTTAGTCCAGCTGTGGCAACTGATGTGAAAAAAACAAAGACAAATCCTAAAAGGATACAAAGAGAAATAAAAAGGCAAGTACAAAATATAAGTACTAGCACAAAATCTCAGCAAGCTTTGAGTTTACAACATGAACAAATGAAAACAAAGAGAAAAGAGATTAAAAAGGCTATTAAAGAAGCTGAAAAACAACGTCAGTTTGAGTTAAAACAGCAGAAACGAAAGAAGAAACATAGGGGTAGATAATACCCCTACTTCTTTTTTAACAAAAGTTAAAATATTTATTAGGGGTGAATATATGGGATATATAGTAGAAAAATATAAAAATAAAGTAAGATTTAATGAACAATATGATGAAATATATAAATTCTTAAAGAATAATTGTGATTCTGGGTATAATGAACATTTCCATTTTGGAAGATTTGAATGGATGATGTCACATACTATGCTTGACGTAGATAAACTAAATGAAATAGGTATATTTAAAGATGAAGAGGGAGATATAGTGGGTATTGTTACATATGATACTGGATTTGATGATAATACTTACCTTCTTCATTCTAATAATGATAAAGAATTATTAACTAAAATGATTGATTTTGCAATTAGAAATTATAGTATAAAGAATAAAATATCAATAGTAGCAAATTCAAAAGATAAAGCATTAATAGAATTGTTAAAGGAAAATAAATTTATTGAAACTGAATGGAAAGACAATGTACTTGAATTAGATTTAAGTAAAAATCTAAAATATGATTTGCAAAAGGAATATAACATTAGTCCCAAAGATTTTCATTATGATTCATGGAAATATCAGATTGTAATACATAAAGGTTTTGATCATGATGGAATACCTGAAAAGTTATCTGATGAATATTTTAAACCAACACCTAATTTTAACTTATCTTTAAAGGTTTTTGCTATAGATAAAAACAATGAATACTGTGCTCATTGTGGCATTTGGTATACAGAAGGTGATACAGCATACATTGAACCAGTTGTAACAATTCCAAAGTGCAGAAAAAAGGGATTAGCAAAAGCAGTTGTTTATGAAGCTGCTATTAGAGCAAGAGCCTTAGGAGCTAAACGGGCAATAGTACTATCACAGCAAGAGTTTTATTATAAAATTGGTTTTGAAAAATCTTCAGAATTTATACATTGGGATTTACAAAAGAAAGGTATGATTATTAATGAAAACTAAAACAATTGTGTTTATGATAATCATGGCAGTAATATTATTATCATGGCTTATAGGAAATATTATTTATTATTACCGCAAAGTAACAAATATTTTCAAACCAGATCCAACACCTGTTTATATTAAATGTGAGAAATGTGGAAACGAATATCAGGTATCAATGGCTGAATTCATTTGCAAAGAAATTTCATTGCCCTGAATGTAATAAAAAAAGATGGGGACAAGTCTTAAATTATAGTGAACTTGACAACTTAATAAGACCAGTGGTATTAAAGTATTTTTTTATTCAAGTTATTATAATAATAGCAGGATTTATGGTTTTAGTTAAAGTATTACAGTTTGTAGGAAAGATTTTTAAAATTTAAGATTAATATAAGTAATAGGATGATGAAAGGATACATTTTCAATTAATATGTATCCTTTCATCATTATTATATTAGTAATAATAAAAAAGAATGAAAAATAATAGTTGAATGTCAATTTAATTCTTGACATAATAAGGTAAATCAGGTTAAATATACATAATAAGAAATTAAGGGGGATAAAATGAATAAAAAAATAGCAAGAAAAATAATACCATTAGTGCTTACTATTATTTTCACTATTACTTTACTTGGAGCTAATATAGTAAATACTGCAGCTTATACTAATAATGACTTTGAGTATTCATATGTAGAATATACAGAGAATAATGAAAAGCATACAGGTATATCAATAAGTAAATATAAGAATGATACTAATGAAAATATAATTATTCCAGAGGAATTTGATGGTTACAAAGTTGTGGAAATAAAAGATTTATCTTTTCACTCCAGTAAATTTAAGACAATAGAGCTTCCTAAGACTATAAGAAATATAGAACAAGGAGCATTTTGGGGTTGTATAAATTTACAATCTATATCTTTCAAAGGAATTTCTAATTATTTTACAGTAAAAGATGATTCTCTATATACTAAAGATATGTCCATATTAATTACTACTTACACTAAATCAAGTAAATTAAATATTCCAGAAGGTGTTAAAACAATTGGAGAAGGCGCAATAGATAAGTGTGCTAATTTACAAGAAATAGTTTTACCAGAATCTTTAGAAACAATAGGCAATTATGCTATGACTGGAAATAATATTAAAGAAATAAATATACCTAAAAATGTTAAAGAAATTGGTAATGGGATTTTATTAGGATGCCAATTCCTAACAAAAATTAATGTGGATGAAAATAATAAAAATTATACAAGTAAAGATGGAATACTATATTCAAAGGATATGACAGAATTAGTTCAGTGGCCAAGTGGAATTCTTGATACTTCAAAGATTTCAGCTGTTAATAAAATAAGGGCATTTGCTTTTACTTATAGCAATATTAGAGAAATATCAATTCCATCATCAGTTAATGAAATTGGACAAAGTTCATTTTCTGAATGTAAAAACTTAGAGAATGTTAAATTTTTAAGTGGGAATGGAAAGAATGGAATAATAGAGTATAATGCTTTTTCTAATTGTATTTCATTAAAAACTATTAATATCCCTAGTCAGATAACTTCAATAAGTTATAGTGCATTTGGGGGATGTAACAATTTACTTTCAATAAATGTAGATAAGAATAATAGTATTTATGAATCTATTGGTGGTTTTTTATGTAATAAATCTCAAAAAGAATTAATAATAGGGAATCCAGGATTAAAAAGTGTTGTAATACCAAAGGAGATTAAAGGAATAGGCATTGCGGCATTTTTAAGTAATGAAACAATAGAAGAAGTGAAATTTAATGAAGGATTAGAATATATTTCTAAATTTGCTTTTAGTGGTTGCAAAAAATTAAAAGCTATCAAATTACCTTATGGATTAAAACAAATTGGAGATTATGCCTTTGATAACTGTGATAATTTAAATAAAATACAAATTCCTTCTACTGTAGAAAGAATAGATAGGAAATTATATAATAATGATCAAAAGACAGTGATATACGGTGAAAAAGATTCTTATGTTGAAAAGTATGCCCAAAATTATTATTATGAATTTCAACCAATAGAAATAATAAAACCATTAAAAATAAATGATTTATTAATAAGTGAAAACTGTAAATTAGGTGATACAGTTAACCTTGCAGCAGTAGCTGAAGGAAAGGGAAAAGTAAAATATAGATTTGTAGCCCAAGCAGGAACCTATAAAGAAGTGATTCAAGATTTTAATGAAAATAATGAGATAACATGGACACCAAGTAAGCCAGGAAAATACAATATTTACTTTGTTGCTCAAGATGAAAGTGGACAAAGAGTACAAAAAGTCATTAGAGAATATGTGGTAAATTCAGGAGTAGAACTAAAACTTAACAGCATAAATGTAGATAAGGCATCACCACAAAAGGTAGATGAAAAAATAAAATTAAAAGCTGAGGGAGAAGGCTATGGAAAGCTTCAATATAGATTTGTAGCCCAAGCAGGAGAATATAAAGAAGTAATCCAAGATTTTAATGAGAATAATGAAGTAACATGGACACCAAGTAAACCAGGTAAATATAATATTTACTTTGTGATTAAAGATGAAACAGGAAGAACAATTCAAAAAAGAATAACTGGATATGTTTTAGAATAAAAGTTCTACTTTGTTAATTTATCTAAAAAGTAAACAAAAAGAGTCTCTTCTTATGAGGCTCTTTTATGTTATACTAATAATAAAATATTGCTATATAATAAATAAGGGGAATATGCATGAAAAAATATAAAAACAAAATCATTATTGTATTAATAATTATAGCCATAATTTTTAGTAGCTATACATATATAAAGGTAAAAACAGAAGAGGAAGGAAATAGAGATTCTTATAATGTATTAGAAGAGTCCTTTGAATATGAAAATAACAAAGAGCTAGATTCATTATTAAATTGTTATACAGAAGATTTCAATAAAGATTCCTTTAATCTAGAAAATTTAAATTTTAAGAATGTATCAAATATCAAATTAATAGATAACAAGAGTAATTTGTACAAAGTATATTTAACTTATGGTAAAGGGAAAACATTGAAAATATCAAAGAATAACTTAAGAATATATTCTGTTGAATACTATTTACAATATAATGATGAAAAAGAAGCAGAAGATAAAAATGGTTTTCAGACAAAGAAATACTATTTAGTTAAGCAAGATGATAATTGGAAAATTAGCAGCATAGGAGATTAGTACTTAAAAAAATCACCTATCTTAACCTGGGGGAATACAATAAAGTTTAGACAACAAAAGGTGGAAGAAAGATGGTTAAAAATTTAATAAGCAAATTAAGCATACAAATAATATATGTTTTGTATATTATAATTGGAACCTTAGTTATTGCAGGAAATTTTGTAGTTTCCAATAAATATTTTTCTGTAATAAATTTTATAACAACAATACCTATATTAATTTTCATAATATATAAAGGTATTAGGGCTTACTATAAAAGTAATATTAAAATTAAGTTATGGATGCTAATAGCAATATGTCTAATAGTTAAAATATCAATAGTAATATTACATAGAGTAGAACCTGAAATTGATTTTAGAACTTTTTATGATACAGCTAAAAATATAAATACATATGAATTTATTCCGAATTCAAGATACATAGCAATATTTCCACATTTATTTGGATATGCATTCTTTTTAAGTATTATAATGAAGGTATTTGGTGAAGGTATTATAGTAGCAACAATAGCCAATGCAATATTATCAACTATTTCTATGATATTAATTTATTATATTTGTAAAAACACAATATCAGAAAAGGCTGCTGTTATTGGAAGTACTATATGGATATTATTTCCTTCTCAAACGATTTATAATACATTAATTTTATCTGAACCTTTATATACTGCAATGCTATTAAGTGTAATATTACTAATTATATTCATAAATAAAAATTACAGAAAAAAAGAAATCATAATTCTAGGTTTTGTTTTAGGTATATTAATTGGGATTACTGATTCCATAAGGCCTGTTGGTAGTATTGCTTTTATAGCCTTAGGCATATGGTATTTCTTTGTAGATAGAAAGATAGACATAAAAATAAAAGGATTAATTTATACTTTGGCGATTATTGGTATAATAATAACTTCCTTTTCCATTGAAAAATATATTACTTATAGGTTAGGGGAAGAACCTTCATCTTTTCCAGGGTTTAATGTGTATGTGGGGTTAAATGAAGAAACAGGTGGAAAATGGAGTGAAGAGGATTCAAATCTTTTACACCAATATGGAATAGATTTAGAATCAGCAAGTGAAGTGCAGAAAAAGATGCTTGAAAATGCCAAAGAAAGAATAACAGAAGGTAACATAAACTTTCCTACTTTATTAGCTAAAAAACTAGGAAGTCTTTGGTATGATGATTCTGAAGCAGTATATTATTCCTTTAAAGGAGAGAATATTCTTATTAATAATGTTTGTAATCTGTTCTACTACATAATTTTTATATTTAGCATATTTGGAGCATATATTTGCAAAAGAAAAAATGAAAATTCAGAAATGTTTATAATTTGCATTTTCATGATAGGATTAACCTTGGCTCATATGATTACAGAAGTAAGTGGCAGATACCATTATTCTGGTATAATAACTTTAATTATTTTAGGAGTCTATGGATTAGAGGTAATAGGAAATAAAGTTAGGGGATAAAAATGGAACAATTAATTTTTCTTTGTATTATGGTATTTATTGCAGGATTCGTAGACTCAGTTGCAGGTGGTGGTGGAATTATTTCACTTCCAGCTTATATACTTACAGGAATGCCTCCACATATGGCTTATGGATGTAATAAATTTTCATCTTCCTGTGGGACAACCTTCTCAACTATAAGGTTCTTTTTACATGGAGCAATTAACATAAAAGCAGCTATTATTTCTGCAATAGCCTCATTTATTGGAGCAGCAATTGCAGCAAGAATAATATTAATGTTAGATGGCGACGTATTAAAAAAAATACTAATAATTATCCTTCCAATAGTAGCAGTAATAATACTTTTTAAAAGAAATTATGGAGAAATAGACAATTCATATAAGTTTAGTAATAAAACAAAAGTACTTTTTGCTATAATAATTGGATTTTTAGTTGGAGGTTATGATGGACTTTTAGGGCCAGGGACTGGTACCATTGCTATACTATGCTATACAGCAATAATGAAATATGATTTAAAAACTGCATCAGGAAATGCTAAAGTATTAAATTTAGCTTCAAATTATGCATCTTTAATTACTTTTGCTTTGGCTGGAAGTGTAATGTATAAAGTGGCAATACCAGCTGCAATCTGCAATATTATTGGCAATTATATAGGATCAGGCTTTGCCATTAAAAAGGGAGCTAAATTTATAAGACCAATGATGATGGTAGTATTAGTTTTGTTATTTGGAAAAATAATATTTGACAATTTCATTATATAGTTGCAATGCATAAAAATTAGTATTACAATAGGATTATGCAAGAAAAGTGCATAAATATGCAATAGGGGTGGTAATAATGAAAAACTTATTAAATTTTAAAGGTTACAGTAAAGAAGAAATTACAAGTATATTAGATATGGCTTTAGATATGAAGAAAAATCCAGATAAATATGGTGATGCTTTAAAAGGTAAAAAGTTATATATGCTTTTTGAAAAAACATCTACTAGAACCTTTTTATCCTTTGCCACAGGAATAACAGAACTTGGTGGAACATATTATAATCAAAAATGGGAAGATAGTAATTTTGTATTAGGCGATCCTAAATCAGAAATAAAATATGTAGGTCATAATGTGGATATAATTATGGCGCGATTAAAGAAAAATGAAATGGTTGAATTCTTTGGAGAAAATTCAATTGTACCATTTATTAATGGTTGTGATAACACATATCATCCATGTCAAGCTTTAGCAGACTTAATGGCTTTAAAAGAGCAGTTTGGAACTTACAATGTTAAGCTAATGTATATAGGGGCTAAAAACAATGTATTTAATTCATTACTAGAAATTATGGAACTTTTAGGTGGGACAGTATATGGTGTTACACCAATTACAAATGAAATGGCAGTAGATGATAATTTCTATAAAGAAAAGTTAGAAAGTGGATGTTATGTAGAATTACCTTCAAATATGTCAAAGGAAGAATTAAAGAAGGAAGTTAACAAAATGGATGCTTTATATACTGATACCTGGGTTGATATGGAATTCTTCAATAATCCAGCATTTAAGGAAAAGAAAGAAGAAACTATTGCCAAAATGTTACCATATCAAATAAATTCAGAATTATTAGAAGGAAGTAAGGCTATAGTACTTCATGATATGCCAATGCATGTAGGCTATGAAATATCACAGGAAGTGGTAGATAAAAATCTTAATTATATTTTAAACCAAGCAGAAAACAGAAGACATGTAGAAAAGGCAGTTATGGTACACTTACTTAAATAGGAGATTAAAATGATTAGAAAAATTACAAATAAAGATGAAAATATATTTATGGAGTTAACCTCAGAATTTTATGCTTCTGAGGCAGTACTTCACAATATACCAAGAGATTATCATGAAAAAGCCTTTAAGGAATTAATGACATCTGATAATTATCTTTCAGCATATATTTTTGAAAGTGATAATAAAGTAGCAGGATATGCATTATTAACAAAGCAATATTCTCACGAAGCTGGAGGAATAGTTCTTTGGATTGACGAAGTTTATATTAGAGAAGAATTTAGATCTAAAGGTCTTGGAAGAGAATTATTTAAATATTTAGAAGAAAATAAAGGGGAAGAAATAACAAGATTCCGACTTGAAGTTGAAGAAGATAATGAAAGAGCCATTAAATTATATGAAAAATTAGGCTTTGAAAAATTAGATTATTTGCAGTATATTAAAGATTTCTTGTAAAAAAATAAGGGTTAGGGATTATGAGAACAGAAAAGGAAATATTTGATTTAATATTGGGAGTTGCCAATAAAGATATATGTAGATAATGAAACATGGACTAAGCTTATGGAAACTTTCAATATGAAGGACTATAATTATGAAGAAGCAAGAAAAACCTTTGAGTTTATTAAGCATATAAAAGAATTACCTAAAACAGCTAAAGGAATATACAAAAATAGGACATCTTAATATTTTTCGCTATTTATGGGTAATTTCAGAGAAGAGCTAAGAGATGAGGATAGAAATCTCTTAGCTCTTCTCTTTTATATATTTAATATATTTTGAAGCTAAATTACAAATCCAAACTAATACAGTACCAAGTAGCACATCATAGGCTAGATTTAGCAAAAATAAATGCTTACCAACATCTGAAAAACCAGAACCAAGTATAGGTAGTACCAATTGAGAGGCACCTGCTGCAAGTAAGAATAAAAGTAATAAACACAATAATTTAACTTCTTTCTTTTTGGTATTAAAAAAGTATAAGCAAAGTACTGTTAAATATATAAAAGAAAACCCAATATATATATAGATATTTCTATGCATGGACAAATGATTGTCTAATAAATTATATCTAAAGGTATTTACAAATTTTTTTTCACAATTACTACCTTTCACATAATTTTGATAGTTAATTGGATAAAAAGAATAAGCATTATCTGCGGCTGATTTTATGTTTTCCCACATTCTCGTAGGATGAGTAACATAAAACTTAATAATTTTACCTAAGGATATATTAGGATAAAATTCCTCTAACATTTCATCTCCTAAAGGATCATATTTTAAGTCTTTAGCATAAAACCCAGCCCCTGCATTACTAGCAAATTTAGGGTTTATTCCTAGCTCCTCCAAATCCTTATCACAAGTTTCTGAATCATTAAGTATTCCTGCAAATACTGATTGGTAAATATTGTTCTTATTAGTATACTCATCAATTGAGAAAAAGGTTGTAATACATAATGTAACTACAAAAATAGATGATATAAGAATTAGCTTCTTATGATTTTGGTAAAAAATAAATAATGCAATGTAAATTAATAAAATAAATAATAGTAAAGGCAACTGTTGAGTTTTAGATGTTAAAAAACAAGCAGAGGCTATAAAAAAGAAAATAAAATGTCTTTTTAATGGCTCTTTTTTACTAATTAATAATAAAAAGCTTCCTATAGTTAAAAATAAAAATGCGATAGTGGTAGCTTCTCCAAAGAAAGAATTAAAGTATGATATATAAATTCCATCAGTGAAAAATAGAATTATAAATACTCCAGAAATAAGTTTGGAGAAGTTAGAAAGTTTATCATATTTTAAAATGAAATATACTCCTAAAATGAAAAAAATAGAATAAAGGCTACCTAATATGCGAATATCAAAAATAACTGGATAATAATAATTTAATAAAGAATTAAATAATACTGCAAGTTGTCCAATGAAACAGCCTACAACCCAATTATTCTTAATCAAAGGTACAAATACAATCTGGTTTGTTTTAAAGAATTGATGAAAATAACTGTCATATTGTTCACTATAAGTTGTTCCCAAGTCTCCAAGACCAAAGTGCTTATACATTCTCGCAAAATCTCCATTATCGGCTTTACCTAGAGCTGGTGTTAGTACTAAGGAATAAATAAGTATTAATGAAAGGATTAATACTAATGAAAGGATTAATAAATTTTCCTTAGTAAGTTTTAGTTTAAGTTTAGTCATATAGAGTTCTCCTTAATATATATAATTAGGTTATAAAAACCATAAATTCAATATACAGTAAGTATATAGAGGATACAAGAAAATATGGAAATATTTATAAATATTAAGAATGTTTTAAGAATAACTTAATAAGTGTGAAGTCAGAAAAAGACTGTATTTATTATATTATATAGTTTTACAGTTAACTTTAAAAATAAAATTCATATTATGAGTTTCATCCCATTTAGCTTCAATTAAATAACCGTATTCACCAGAAGTAGATGGGGTTACTATTATATAATTAGAATTTTCTATTTCAATAAGATCATCGCCTTGGATAGAGTACACTTTAAAAGAGACTATGTCTTTTAAATAAGATAAATTTAGTGTAATTTCAGTATCACAAGGGATTTGAATTTCTTCAATTAGTTTTAATTTTTCAGAATTGGACATGCCTAAATCAAAACTATTTCCACCCCAATTATCATTTGAGTTATTAAACCAAGTACCACCATTTGTATGTGTATTGTAAGTTATATTACTAGTGGTGATTTTTAATGAAGGTGGATCATTTGGAAGAGAAGAACAAGAAATTAAAAATAGGGATAAAGATATGATTATAGTTGGAATAATTATATTCTTCATAAAACCTCCATAAACATTATTACAATATGTTTCCAATTATATCATAATTAGTATCATTTAGTAAATAAACTAATATAAAGTTAAATGTATTTATATCAACAATATTTATGATAAAATATGGTATTTTTTAAAATGTTAACTAGTGATATAATAGACAATATGAAGGGGGATATTTAATGAAAAATGTAATTTTTTACTTTAGTGGGACAGGAAATAGTAAATTAGTTGCACTTGATTTATGTAAATATTTTGAAGAGGCTGAGGTCCATAATATTGGAGCTTATAAGGGCACTCTGGATGATGAAGTTGAAAGAATAGGCTTTGTTTTCCCAGTATATTTTTGGGGACTACCAAATATAATGAAGGAATTTATAAACAAATTAAATATAAAAGGAAATCCATATTTATTTGCTATTGCAACTTGCGGAGAAGTTCCTGGAGCATCTTTTAAACAAATTAATAAAAAATTAAAGAAAAAAAATAAAAAATTAAATTCAGCCTATTATATAAAAATGCCGAATAATTATATACTTATGTATAAACCACCTAAAGAAGAGAAGCTTAAAAAATTCATGAATGAAGAAAAAGCAAAGGTGTTAAGAATAAGTAATGATGTTAAAGAAAAGAGAAATATGCCCTATGAAAAAAGTGGTATTGTAGTTGATGGTATATTTGGTAGTATGTTAAATAATTTTGTTGTTTCAAAATATAAATCTAAGGATAAGGATTTTAATGTAAGTGAAGATTGCATTGGGTGTTCTATATGCGAAAAAGTATGTAATGTAAATAACATTACAATTGTTTCTGGAAGACCAGTGTGGCACCATAAATGTGAATTTTGTTTAGCTTGTCTTCAATACTGCCCTAAAAAAGCAATTAACTATAAAAATGAAACATATAACAAAGAAAGATATGTTAATCCAAATATAAACATTGAGTAACCTATAGGGGATGATTACAAATGATAAGGAAATTTGAAAGGTACAGTATGCCACTAGGAATGGTAGGGGTAATTTTTTATTTATTTCATACGTTATTAGGAAATATATTATGGAAGGAATATAATCCTATTACCATGGATATTAGTTCTTTAACAGCAGATGGAGCTCCGAATGCTTCTTTACTTCGTATTTTTACAACTATATATGGAATCTGTATGATTTTATTTGTTTTAAGTATGACAATAAAAGCTTTTAAAGAATATCATAAAGTAACATTTATAGGATATATTCTATTATTAATAATGGAGGTAGTTTCATTATTTGGATATGGATTATTCCCTCTAACTGGAGATAAAACAGAAATGAATTTCCAAAATATAATGCATATTGTAGTAACAATTATTGTAGTTTTTAGTACAATTGCTTCAGCATTTATTTTGGCTTATGGATATTTAAAAAAAGAAAAAATTAAAAACTTAGGGAAAAGAATTTTTATATTAGCAATTATAATTACAGCTTGTGGAATGTGCAATCCTATTTTCATGGGTGTAGGGTTAAATATTTTAGGTATTACAGAAAGACTTGTAATTTATTCTCTTCAGTTATTAATATTTACATTGTCTTGGTATTATACAAAAAATAAATCTTAAAGGAGGAATTGTTTTGGAAACACCAGTTATTTTTGCATAGCAAGGGCTATTGCAATTAATATCATAGCCTTTGCTATATCCTAATAATTTTTATATTTTAGGAGGGCAAAATGAGCTATAGAAAAGCAGAAGAAATACTGCCAAAAGAAATTATAAATTTAATACAAAATTATATTGATGGAGAAATTATTTATATTCCTAGAAAAGAGAATTCCAGAAGAAATTGGGGACAGAGAACTAAAATTCGCGATGAATTATTAAAAAGGAATACTAAGATTTTTCATGATTATAAAAATGGCTTTAAAATAAAGGAACTATCAGAAAAATATTACCTATCAGAAAAAAGCATTCAAGGTATTGTGCGTAAAATGAAAAAAATGGAGATATAATATAATCTCCATTTTTTTTGAATTAAAATTACCTATATCACATGGGATGTTTATGAAAAAATATATACATACTTTAGCATTGTGCAAATAATACTATTTTTTATGCACTTTCTTCCTATATCCCCCTAATATACTTTGATAGAATTTATCTATAAATAATAAGTATGAAGGGGGATAAATTATGAAAAGAAAATTTTCAATTATCTGTGGAATTCTTTTATTAGGAATATTTGTGATAGGTTGTGGTAAAGAAGCAGAAGCACCAAAAGAAGAAAAAATATCTTCTAATGAAGTGGAAACACTAACTTATATGGGACATGCATCAGTAAAGATCAAATCAAAATCGGGAAAGGTTATATATATTGATCCATATTATAGTGAAGGTGACTACAGTGAAGGTGCAGACTATATTTTAGTAACTCATGAACATGACGATCATAATAAAATTGATAAGTGTACTAAAAATGAAAATTGTACAGTTATTAGAAGTAGGGATGCTCTTAAAAATGAAGTTTATCAAAAATACGATGATGGAGACATTAAGATAGAAGCAGTTCCAGCAGGAGGCAATAAAAATCACAGTGTAAAAATTTGTGTAGGATATATTATAACTGTTGATGGAGTTAAAATATATCATGCTGGAGATACTTCAAAGCTTGATACAATGAATTCTTTAAAAGATATGAAAATTGACTATGCTTTGTTTCCAATAGATGGTGACTATAATATGGATGCAAAAGAAGCAACAGAAGTTGCAAATATAGTAGGAGCGAAAAATAATATTCCAATTCATGAAAATGATATGGGAGATACTAAAAAATCTGATAACTTTACACCAGAAGGTAAGCTTGTTTTAGAATATGGTGAAAGTATAAAGTACACTAATTAATTGAATTAAAAGTAGGAGAGAAGAACAAAGAGAGAAGAGATGAGTATTGGATAGAAATCACAGATTTCTTTTAGTATATATTGGGGCTTGTCCAACGGAAGCATCATAAATTCAACATTTCTCAGATCTTCTCTAACTTCTCTTACTCCTATACTGGGCAGGAGTTAAATTATAAAACTTCCTAAAAGTTTTAATAAAATAGGTAGTATCTAAAAAGCCTACTCGTTCACCAATTTCAGAAATAGGCAAGTCTGTGTCAGTAAGTAAAAGTAAAGACAGGTTCATGCGCATTTTTAGTAAATAATTAATGCAAGTTAATCCTGTAGTATTACGAAAAAGTTCATTTAATTTATTTCTATTAATTAAAAACTTTCTTGATATATCATCTAATACAATTTTTTCGCTTATATGCTCATTTAAATAACAGATGATTTGGGGAATAAGGGTATTATCAGTGTTGAAAATTTCATTGTTAGTAGTAATTTCCTTCTTGTTAAGAGACGAGTTAATTAAAAATAATAATTCAATAAAATAGGATCTACTACGGCATGGCCAAAAGGTATCAATTTGTTCAGACAATTCTTTATTTAATTTTATTACTAAATTATGTATTGCTACCATTGCTGAGGGGGTAGATTTTAAAATGGGAGTAGTTTCTTCGTCAACATAATAAAAGTTTTTTAAAAGAACAAAATCTTGATATATAGTGCTACCAGTCATGTTTCTAAAATATCCTGATGATAAGTTATCATGGGTAAAACTATCATTAATTACCTCCGGTTTAAAATAAACTACAGAGGCATTAATATTTCTATTTTCTATAAGTTTAAATTCAATATCTGGCGTAAGACAAAAAATCATAGGCGATGAAATTACAATTGTTTCATCTTTCATTTCTGCAATACCTGTTCCATCTAAAATAAGTACAAATTTGCAAAGATCTTTATTATTTATGTAAGTTTGTAAATTATCATTTTCATTAATAAATAAATGTACAATTCTATCCCAACTAGCATCTTTATTTTTCGTAAAAAGCTCCACCTCTAATCCTCCTAAATAAAACATCAATGTTAATATATTACAAAGTATATCATAGTAAGATAGGCCAAAGCAATTAAAGAAATTACTATTAGATAAAGAATTTTTATAATAAATTTTAAGGTGTTAATTTATAAAAAAATAAATTATTCTAAAGAAAGTAAGGAGGGGTAATTATGACTACACCAATATTTATTGCATAGCAAAGGCTATTGCAATAATTAAGTAGAGATAGCCTTTGCAAATCCAGAGAAAATGTTAAAGGAGATGCAAAATGAGCTATTTAATAAAACCATTAGAGTCTTATAAGGCTGTTAGAAATTGTCCTAAATGTGGATTGAAAAGCAATTATATTAATACACATAATTTTAGGATAAACGCAAATGGCAGTTTATTGGATGTTTGGTTAATTTATCAATGTGAAAAATGTAAAAGTACCTTAAATATTGCCATTTATGAAAGGGTAAAAGCATCATTAATTAATTCAGAGGAATATAGAAAATTTCTTAGTAATGATGAAGAATTATCATTAGAATATGGAATGAATAAGAGTGTTTTTTCTAAGAATAGAGTAGAAATTAATTTAGAAGCCTTAGAGTATAGCATTATAAATATTGAAGAGGATAATATAAATGAAAATAGTATAATTATAGAAAATCCCTATGAAATGAAGATTAGAAGTCATAAAATTATAGCTGAAATACTTAATATATCAAGAAGTAAAGTCAATAAATTGATTAAGGACAAAGTAATAATTTTAGATAAAAAATATATAGGAAAAAGAGATGAAATAATATTTACTATGCCTATTTCTCATATTATTGACTATAAATATTAACAAATATATACTGTAATTACTTACTAATTAAGATAAAGTGAGGTAATAGTATGTACAAGCATAAATTGGAGCAAGAAATACGATGCCCATTAGAATACGGATTAAATATATTTGGTGGTAAATGGAAAGCTAGAATAATATGTGTATTATCTGATAAAAAAACACTTAGATATGGAGAAATACGAAAAGAATTAATTAATATAACAGATACTGTATTAACTGCTACATTAAAAGAAATGATTGCTGATAAAATAATTGAAAGAAAACAATATAATGTTATTCCACCAAAGGTTGAATATAAACTAACAGCTAAGGGACTTTCAATTATCCCTATATTACAAAGTATATGTCAGTGGTCAGCAGCCTATAATGATGGAGAAGATAATAGTTTACTAACAAAGTGTAAAAGCTGTGAGTATAATAGCTAAGAAAAATATTAGTTACTTATAAATTTATTAATATCTTAAAATATTATAGTAAATCCTTTAAAATAAGTATTGAATAGTTATATAAAGAAAGGATTGTGAATAATGAAAATAGCAGTTACATTTCAAAATGGTGAAATTTTTCAGCATTTTGGTCATTCAGAATATTTTAAAATTGTAGAGGTGGAAAACAAAGAAATAATTAATGAAGAAATTGTAAGTACTAATGGAAGTGGACATGGAGCATTAGCAGATTTCTTAAAGAATAATAATATAAATGTTTTAATTTGTGGTGGTATTGGTGGTGGAGCTATAAATGCTGTAACATCATATGGTATCTCTATATATCCAGGTATATCTGGAGATGCTGATAAAGCAATAAATGAATTAATTAATGGTACTCTTAAAAAAAGAGAGGATGCTACATGCAAACACCATGAAGGTGAACATCATTGCAAATAATCTATAATACTAGGCACTAAAAGTCGAGTTATTGTTTTTCTTTCCATGTAAAATTATTCATGAAAGGATATAGTGATATGAATTGGATAAAACAACTTAACGAAGCAATTGAATATATAGACAATAACTTAGATAAGGAAATATCTTATGATACTATTTCAAAAATTGCAGGATGCTCTATATATAATTTTCAAAGAATGTTTTCCTATATAGCTGGTAAACCATTATCAGAATATATAAGATGTAGAAAACTTACCTTAGCAGCTTTTGATATTATAAATGGAAGGGGAAGAATTATTGATATAGCTTTAAAGTATGGCTATGAATCACAGGATTCTTTTGCAAGAGCCTTTAGGACTTTTCATGGAGTATTGCCTTCTGCAATAAAGAAGGAAGTTGTTAATCTAAAATCATGTCCCAAGTTGTCCTTTCAAATAACAATAAGGGGAGCGGAAACTATGGATTATAAAATTGAAAAAATACCTTCTTTTAGTGTAATTGGTGTTTCAAACAAAATGCTAACAGAGGAATCATTTAAATTAGTTCCACAAATTTGGGAGAAAGCATGGAAGGATGGAATTATGGATACCTTCTGTAAGGTTTATCCAGAATACAATTATAGGCCTTCTGGATTTTTAGGAATTGCAGATTGTGGAGATTATGGTAAAGCTAAAGAAATGAATTATATTTTAGGAATAACAAATTATGTTTATGGCTTAGGAAATGAAAAGGGAGTTGTTCCTGAAGGTATGCAAGAATTTACTTATCAAGAAGCTACTTGGGTAATAATTAATGCAGATGGAAAATTACCAGAAGCAGTACAAAATGTATATAAAAAATTTTATTCAGAATGGCTACCATCCTCAGGATACAATTTAGAAGATTTACCTGTAATTGAATGTTATCCTGATGAAAACCATCAAGAAGTATGGATTGCAGTTAAAAAAGATAAATAGTATTGAATAAAATGTATATACTAAGTCTATAGGAGAGATTTATATGAAAGTTAGACTTGGTTACGTTGCAATTTCAAATAAGTTAGGGAAAAAGGTTACAAGTTCAAGTACTGTAACCTTTTCTAATTATAGTAAAATAATTTCTGAAGAAAAGAAATTAGAAAAACTAAAGGCAGTTATCTTATCAAATCTTAATGACTTGGAAAAAATTATAAAATATAATATTGAAAACAAAATTCATTTCTACAGAATAACATCTGCTTTAATTCCATTAGTTACTCATCCAAGTGTTGGATATTATGGACATAAGGAAATTTTTAAAAGAGAATTTATTCATATTGGAAATCTAATAAAAAGTTCCAATATGAGAGTTGACATTCATCCAGATCAATTTAATGTTTTAAATAGCAATAATAAAGAAGTGGTAAATAATACAATAAAGAATTTAAATCATCAGTTAAGTATACTTAAATCATTGGAATACAAAAAAGGAAAAATGGTTTTACATATTGGAGGAGCAACAGGAGGAAAAGATATTGCATTAGAAAGATTTAAAGAAACATACAAAAAATTACCTGGGGAAATAAAAGATGCAATAATCTTAGAAAATGATGATAAAATTTATACTGCAACTGAAACCTTAAAGCTATGTAAGGAATTTAATATACCAATGGTTTTAGATGTACATCATCATAATTGCAATAATTATAATGAAGATATAATACAATTATTAGATGAAATATTTAGCACCTGGGACAATGATGAATTTGTTCCTAAAATTCATTTTTCTTCTCCTTTAGAAGGAAAAAAGGATAGGCGTCATGCACCTTATATTAATGCAGAAGACTTTAAGGATTTTATATATAGAGCCAAAGAAATAGATAGAGATTTTGATGTAATGCTAGAATGTAAGGAAAAAGATATGGCATTATATAAATTAGTTGATGAAATAAAAGATGATTTTACATTTATAGACAATAGTACATTTCAATGTTGATATATGTCAAAATAAGAAATATAATATATTCATTGGGGGGATTAAAATGGATATTTTTATATTTTTTATAGTAACTTTAGTGTTTTTTATCAATTTGTTTTTAGGAATTAGAAATATATTATTGTCATATAAAAAGCTTGATAATGCTATAAAAATTATTATGTTACATAGTATTGTAGCTACCTTTACATTTTGGATAATGGTTACTTTATTAGTATAATTTTTTTATTTAAGGAGTTAATTATGTATAAATATGTAGGTGATATATCCAATATTGCTCATTATATAATAATGAATTTCATTCAAAACAAAGAAGTTGCTATAGATGGAACCCTTGGAAATGGGCATGATACAGACTTTCTTTCTAGGAATTTTAAGGAAGTATATTCTTTTGATATACAAAAAGGTGCTTGTGATAAATATTTAAAGATATGCCCAGGTAATGTAAAAGTTATCAACAACTCCCATGAAAATATATTGGAATATGTGGATAAATCTGTAGATTGCATCATGTATAATTTAGGATTTTTACCTGGTGGAGATAAAAGTATTACAACGAATCACGATTCTTCATTAAAAAGTATAAAATCAGGTCTTAAGATTTTAGCTGAAGGTGGAATAATGACTATTGCTTTATATAGAGGTCATGAAGAGGGTAAAAAAGAGGAAGAAATAATTTTATCCTATCTTAAACAAATTAATAAAAGTCAGTATGGTGTAATGATTCATAACTTTCATAATAGAAGTGAAGAGGCACCTATGCTTATTGTAATTGAAAAAAATCAAAAATAAATTTTAGTTAAGAGCTTAATATTTTAAAACAAGCTCTTTTTTTTATGCCATTATTACTAGAATAAATCTAAAGTGTTAATAATGTTTCGGATAAGTAAAGATTGGCATATTATAGCCAAAGAAGTTAATCATTAAGAAAAAAAGTAGAAAGTTACTATAAACAATGATTATATCAGTAAAGGCTGAGGAAAGAAATTGCCAATTTTTTTATTTTGATTGAAAGAAACATTAACATATTGTAAATTAAACCCATAAATAATTGAAATTAACAGTAATAAAAAATATACTAGTTAGGAAGGGTTAAGAATAAAAATATATTTTCAAATAATAATTTAGGTTATTTGTATATATAAGGAGGAAAGAAAATGATAAAAAGAAAAAACATTATTAAGGTTATTGCAGCTATAGTTGTTGCAGCAAATGTTATTAGTTTTCAAGGAGGTCAATCAATAATCACAGCTTTTGCAACAGTAGAATTGTCTGACGAAAGCACTGCTTCACAAGAAGCAAAAGATGCTAAAACAGCAATAGACGCTGCAGAAGCAAACCCAACACAAGCAAATATTTCAGCAGCAGATACAGCATTATCAAGTGTAGATCCTGCAGATGTAGATTTAGAAGTATTAACTAATGCATTAGCAGCTATAAAAGCTGCAGAAGCTGGTAAATTAACTGATGCAAATACAGCAGTAGAAACAGCAGAATCAGCTAAAACACAAGAAAGCGTAGATGCAGCACAAGCAGCAGTAGATAAATTAGCATCAGATGTAACAGAAAAAACAGCATTACAAAGTAGAATAGAAGCAGTAAAAACTGCAATAG
>JAAYPK010000066.1 GCA_012519845.1 Clostridiales bacterium | reverse complement strand
ATAAAATTTATAGTAATCCAATTGAATTATCAGGAGGACAGTGTCAAAGGGTAGCAATAGCAAGAGCATTGGTTAATGATCCTGATGTTATACTAGCAGATGAACCAACGGGGGCATTAGATAAAAAGACAGGGGAAGAAGTCTTAGAGATTTTTAAGAGTTTAAAAAAAGAAGGAAAGACAGTAATAATTGTTACACATGATATAAATATAGCTAATCAGTGTGAGAGAATAATAAGAATTGAGGATGGACAAATTATTAATTAATATAATTATAGAACATAGACTTATATATAAATAAGGAGTGTTATTTTTGTATAAAAGTAACACTCCTCTTATTGTATTCCGAATTTCAAAGTTTAATTGGAATAAAAATATATAGTGATAAAATTATAATTTCAACTGAAAAATTGAAGACAGCTTTATATCTCCTATGTAGGATTAAATAAATAACTTTATATTAATTATAAATATAAGTTTAAAATGAATGATGAAAGAAAATCTATAAGCATTAGTTATTTTTTTTTACTCTTAAGGGTACTAAAAGGGTACTATTTTACAAAATACGAATAAAAATTTATTAATATTATTGAATATTAAAAATAGAGAAAATGTGTATTTTCAATAGTCACATAGGAATATATATAAATAGTGAATGTTATAAAAACGGTAAATATATCCCTGTTGAGGGTACCATAAAATATTATAGAATGGAGCTATGGCATTAGGAGATAAATAATTTCCTATGGATAGCTCCTATTTTTTTCTTCTATAGTTTCTTTATTTTTCTTTACTAATTCATATCTGCAAATTCATGTGTTATATATTCCACAGTTATCACCTCAAATATAATATTTCATTTAAAAAAATATACAATAATAATAAATATTTACAATTATATATACATTATATATAATTAATTAAGACTAAAGTACAAATAGTAGTGGATAAAAGAGTAATTTTATCCACTATTTATTTAGGGGGGATTATGAAACTTAGTAAAATAAGCAAATTAATAAAGAAATACATTATATTATTCATTATTCTTTTTGTAATATCTTTTGTTATGTTAATTACATCTAGCAATATATTAGGGATCTATAAAAGTAATAGCAAAAACAATGATATTTTTTCAAAGAGTGTTATTGAAATTATGGTTTCAATGGATTCTAAAGATATTTCAATGGATAAATTTCTAGATTTTTTTAAAGATAAGAACAAGGCAGTATTAATTGCTGATATTAAACAAATGCTAAATGATGAATTTATGATAGTTGGAATGTATAAGGGAGAAGATTCAGATGTTAAATTTCCATTAGTTAAAGGTAGTGAATTTAGCGAAGAAAACTATAAGAATAAAGATAAAGCTATTATTTTAAAAGAGTCTGTATACCATACATTAGAGGAAGGGGACTTAATTGAAATTGAAAATAATAAAGAATTTATAAAATATCTTGGTGAAAAATATGAAATAAAGGGTATTATAGATTCGGAAAATGGTGAAGGATTAAAGGATGCTTATGTTAATATTTATTCTTTTTTAGATAGTACTGTATTAGATGGATCTATTTCACAATATACATACACTTATGATAATGGACAAGTTACAAGGGAAGATATAAGAGAATTACAAAGCTTATCCACTAAAACCATATTTACAATTAATGAATTATCAAAAGGTGAACAAGTCTTAAACGTTTCAATAAAGCTTAATATATCATTTATTATATCTACTATTTTATTAATTGTAGTATGCTTATTAACTACTATTAATATAAGTGTTTATTGGTTTAGTAGGGAGAAAAAGGAGTTTGGAATTAGAAAGTTAATTGGAGGAAATAATATTTCATTAATTAAAATGTTATTTATTAGATATGTAGTTATTTCATCTATAGCTGTTTTTACTGGTTTTATTTTTTATGAAATAATAAAAAAACTTAGATTATTTGAAAAATTTATGATAATAAATACATCAATTTTTATTGATTTTATAAGCATTATTATATTGATGATCACCTTACTCATTTTTGTTATTATTGCTTTAATTAAACCAATAATAAGTATATGCAAATTAGAAATAAATTCAGTAATAAAAGGAGAAGAATAATGAAAAATATATTATTTGCATTAGAGGAATTATTAAAGAAACCATTATACTGTGTTTTCACTATTATGCAATTGGTTATTTCTTTCATTCTTATTTTCCTCTCTATTTATAATACTAATTCCATTAACGAAAAAACCGATTTTATTAAGAAAACTTTTCAGGATAAGAATTACTATATTTTAGATGTATCAAAGATGGTTCCATTAGAGCAAGTATCATTGGAAAAATTACAAGAGTTTTATGGATATATGAAGAATAATGTTGATATATATTCAGTTAATAGTGAGACTGTACTTATTTCAGCAGAAAACTTACCAACTTCATTTTTAGTTGAATTTGAAAATCATATATTAGAGAACGAACAATTTCAAAGGGTTAAGTCTTTAAAGGTAAATGAAGAATATATAAACAGTATTGGGATAAATATTTCTCAGGGAGACTTTAAAAAAGGTGATGAAAAATACACCTATGTTTTACTTGGGGATAATTACAAAGACATATATAAAATAAATGATGTAATTCCATATAGTTTTAATGATGATAATAGCAATGAGATGGTGAAAAATTACAAGGTAAGTGCATTTATTAATAAGGATAGTGTAGTTTGCATTGGTGGTGACTTAGACAATGTAATTAATATAAATGATTATATAATCGAAGTTAATAACAATAATTTCAGTGAAGATAATACTAGTGATGATATGATAAAAAAAGGTTCTATTTACAATTTCTTAAGTGGAGGATATTTTGACATAAAGGATAATTCTCAAGTGGAAAAAATAAACAATCTAGGAGAGGAGCTAAGTTTAAATTATAAATTAATAAGTGTAGATACTAAATTAGATGAATTTCAAAAAAACTATATGCCATTAATAATGCAAATGAAAGCTTTATCAGTTATTATTTTATTTTTTACAAGTATATCTATAACAATTGTGATGTTAAATACAATTATTAATAATTTAAAACAATATGCAATTAATATGTTAGTTGGAGCATCAACCAGGGATATAATATTAAGAATTTTTTATGAAATTGCAATTTTATTTATTGCAAGTTTAGTTTTATCATTATTCATAATTTATAAATTTATTGTTAGTGATAACATAGTACAAATGAAATTTAATGATGTATCTCAGTTAATCATACTAGCCATTATAATTTGCATTATAGTAAGCTTAATTCCTATAAGAAAATTTAAAAAGTTATCAATTAATAATATGATTAAAGGTGGGGAATAGGGTGTTAGAATTAAAGAATAGTTGTAAAATTTATGGAACTGGTGAAGCAAAGGTATGTGCTTTGAAGAATATAAATATAAAAATAGAAAAAGGGGAGTTTGTTGCAATTGTAGGACCTTCTGGATCAGGTAAGAGCACATTATTAAATGTTTTAGGTGGGATAGATAGTTTAAGTAGTGGTGAATATTATTTAGATTCTAAAAAAGTAAGTGAATTATCAAATATTAAAATGGCTTCCTTAAGAAATGAAGAATTTGGATTTGTACTTCAATACTTTGGATTAATTAATGACTATACTGTTTATGAAAATGTTGTTTTACCTTTAAAATATTCTAAAAAAAAGATAAAAAGAAAAAAAGAATTAGTAAAAGAAATGCTTAAAAAATTATCTATAGAAAATAAGGAAAATGCATATCCTACTGAACTTTCAGGCGGGCAATGTCAAAGAGTAGCTATAGCAAGAGCATTAATTAATAATCCCAATGTTATTTTTGCAGATGAGCCTACAGGAGCTTTAGACAAGGAGACAGGCATTCAAATTATGGAAATACTTAAACAGTTGAATAATGATGGTAAAACTATTGTTATAGTTTCTCATGATGAAAATATTTATTCAAAATGTAAAAGAGTTATAAAAATAGAAGATGGAAATATTATAAGTGATTTAGAGGGGGACAAAGAATATGAGAAAGCATAAAAGGTTAATAATATTTTTATCAACTATATTAATTTTAGCTTTAGGTGTATATATTGGTATAGAATTAATTTCATGGACTAAAAATAATGGATTTAAATCTGTTACAAAAGAGGATAATGAAATTACTTATACCATAGGAAACTATAAATATATTCATATGAAATTTCAGGGATGTAGTATGGACAAGGCTGTAGATTATAAAATATTAAATAGTAAAAATGAGGTTGTTAGTACTGGCACCTTAGATGGAGAAGCAGAATACATTGGAGATTGTTCTAAAGGAAAGTGGAAAATTGTTTTTGATGTAGAGGATTATTTAGGAGTGGATTATACTGTCTGGTCAGGTAATTTAAAAAGTAGAGATCAGATTGATTAAAGTAGAAGATGGGAATATTATAAATGATTTAGAGGGGGACAAAGAATATGAGAAAGCATAAAAGGTTAATAATATTTTTATCAACTATATTAATTTTAGCTTTAGGTGTATATATTGGTATAGAATTAATTTCATGGACTGAAGAGAATGGCTTTAAAGCTGTTACAAAAGAAGATAATGAAATTACTTATTCCATAGGGGGATATAGATATATTCATATGAAATTTTGGAGCAGTAGTAGGGGGAAATCTGTAAATTATAAAATACTAAATAGTAAAAATGAAGTTGTTAGTACTGGTACTTTACATGGAGAAGAAGTAGAATACATTGGAGATTGTTCTAAAGGAAAGTGGAAAATTGTTTTTGATGTAGAGGATTATTTAGGAGTGGACTATACTGTCTGGTCAGGTAATTTAAAAAGTAGAGATCAAATTGAATAATGATAAAATAAAGCTATAATTTTTATAAAAGTGAATTATAGCTTTATTATGTGAGAATTTTTTATATGTGTCCTAGGAGTTGCCATTATTAAAGTGAGTAATCATTGTGAATAAAAATCTTGATTTCATGATATAATGAATAATGATTTTTGATAAAATTATTTATTAGAAAGGTTATTTGTCAAAATATCTATAGGAAGAGGTTTATAGCATGGAAAATCAAAAAAAATTAAGTAAAAGAACAATAGTATGCAGTGTATTAATATTAATAATTATTCCAATTACAATACTATTTGGGGTATTCTTTCTAAATGATAGAAAATATTATATAGTAAGCTTATTAATTATAATATATACAATGGTTCCTTTTTTTATGGTTTTTGAAAGAAGAAAGCCTCAAGCAAGAGAACTTATTATAATAGCTGTATTATGTGCAATAGCAGTAGCAGGAAGAGGAGCATTTTATATAGTACCTCAGTTTAAGCCGGTAGTTGCTATAGTAATTATTGCAGGAGTATGTTTTGGCGGGGAAAGTGGCTTTTTAGTTGGAGCATTGACTGGGTTTGTATCAAATTTCTTTTTTGGACAAGGACCTTGGACTCCATGGCAAATGTTTTGTTTTGGGATTATTGGATTTTTAGCTGGGATACTATTTAAAAAAGGAAGACTTAAGAAAAATAGAATTCAGTTATGCATATATGGTGGATTAGCTACATTTTTCATTTATGGTGGAATCATCAATATTGGATCTTTACTTATGTTTACATCTCATTTTACAATAGAAGGACTTATTGCAGCATATATTTCAGCAATCCCATTTGATTTAATTCATGCTTTATCTACTGTGTTTTTCTTATTTGTTATTTCTAATCCTATGATAGAAAAGCTAGATAGAATAAAAATGAAATATGGAATTATTGAAGGATAAATAAAATAAATATAGTGTGAATTTATAAAGGAAATTTACAATTATTATATATAATGTGTTATAATCATAGATAAAATATAATAATTTTCAAATAATTAGGAGAGTGATTTTTTGGACCCGAGTAGTTATATGGTTGAGATAATATTATTAATTATATTATTAATTTTATCTTCATTCTTTTCCATGTCAGAAACAGCATTAATGTCTTTAAGTAAAATAAGGTTAAGACATATGGTTGAAGAGAAAGTAAAAGGAGCAAAATTAGTAGAAAAATTATTAGAGGATCCTAATAAGCTTCTTGGAGCTATTCTTATAGGAAATAATGTTGTAAATATAGCAGCATCAGCATTAGCAACTTCAGTAGCAACTAAAATTGTAGGCGGCGGAAGTGGCGTTGCTATAGCAACAGGTATTATGACAGTATTGGTTTTAATTTTTGGTGAAATAACACCTAAGTCAATAGCAAAACAGAAATCTGAAGAAGTTTCCTTATTTGTTAGTAAGCCAATAAAAATAGTTGTGTTTCTATTTAAACCTTTTGTAGCTGTTTTTTCAGCAATTTCAAGTATTTTTATAAAAATGTTTGGTGGAGATCCTAAAGCTACTGAACCCTTCATTACTGCAGAAGAGTTAAAAACAATGGTTGGAGTTAGTGAAGAAGAAGGAGTCCTTGAGGATGTTGAAAAAGAAATGATTTTTAATGTATTTGACTTTGGGGATATGCAAGTTAAAGATGTAATGCTTCAAAGAGTTGATATAGTCGCATTAGAAGTAACTTCAACTTATGAAGAAATAATAGATAGAATAAAGAATGAACAATTTTCAAGATTTCCAGTTTATGATGATACAATTGATAATATAGTTGGAATTTTGAATGTTAAGGATTTAATTATAGGTAAAAAGGAAGAAGACTTTAAAATCCTTGATTATACAAGAGAACCTTTTTATACCTTTGAATTTAAAAAAGTATCACAAGTCTTTGCTGAAATGAAGAAAAGTAGGAACCACATGGCAGTTGTACTTGATGAATATGGTGGTACTGTTGGTATATTAACTATGGAAGATATTGTAGAGGAAATAGTTGGTGAAATAGAAGATGAGTTTGATGCTGAAGAGGACAAAATAGAAGTAATTAAAGAAGATGAATATGTTGTAGATGGTAGTGCCAAGCTTCATGAAATAAGTGATCTATTAGGTGTAAACATGGAATCAGAAGATTTAGATTCAGTAGGTGGATTAATTATAGAAGAATTAGGTAGGATACCAGAGGAAAAAGAAGAGGTTGAAATTAACAAAGTTAAATTTGTAGTAGAAGAAGTAGATAAAAATCGAATTAAAAAAGTAAGAATATATACTTAAAAATTGCGTATCATTTATTATTTATAAACAGATTAAAATAATAGATGATACGTTTATTGTTAATTTATGATTATTTTTATATAGAGGAGAATAATATGTGTTTTATGGATGAAGCACTAAAAGAGGCATATGTTGCTTTTGAAGAAGGAGAAGTACCAGTTGGAGTTGTTATAGTTAAGGATAATAAAATTATAGCTAGAGCACATAATTTAAAAGAGAAAATGATGGATGTTACCAAGCATGCAGAAATAATAGCAATTCAGAAAGCTTCTAAAGTACTCAAAAATTGGAGATTAAATGGATGTGAAATGTATGTTACTTTAGAACCGTGTATTATGTGTATGGGTGCTATTATTCAAAGTAGGGTATCAAAACTCCATATTGGAACATTTAATAAAGATATGGGGGCATGTGGATCTGTAATTAATTTATCAAATAACAGAAGTTTAAATTCCTTTGTAGGTATTGATTGGTGTTATGATGAAAGGTGTAGCGAAGTTTTAAATGATTTTTTTAATAATAAAAGAAAATAGGCATATTTGCAAATAATAGAAAAGGTCTGTAGTGAGAATAGTTATAAAAACTCTCTGCAGATTTTTTTTATTTCTTAGTTTAACCTATTTATATTTCAAATTATATAATAGTTATGGAATAAATAAATATTGACAATATTTTATTGTAAGAGTATTATATAGTAAACATATCAGAATACAATGTTTTATATTTTAAGTTTGGAGGGGAATAAAGTGGATTTTGAATTTATTCTTCAAAACATACCGATTTTTGGAGAAGCTATGATAGTAACTTTAGAGTTAGCTTTTTTAGGTATTATAGTATCATTGCTTTTAGGATTTGTATGTAGTATTATACAGCATTATGAAATTAGAATATTAAAGAGTATAGTGTATTGGTATATAGAATTATCAAGAAATACACCATTATTAATTCAATTGTTTTTCCTATACTATGGACTTACTAAATTTGGATTATCTCTAAGTGGATTTGCATGTGGGGTTATAGGTTTATCATTTTTAGGTGGTAGTTATATGGCTGAAGCTTTTCGAGGTGGGTTTGAAGCTATTTCAAAAAGCCAGATAGAATCAGCTATTACTTTAGGTCTTAACAAGTGGCAAATTATAAGATATATTGTATTACCTCAAGCAATTTCAATATCAATGCCATCAATAGGAGCAAATTGTATATTCTTATTAAAGGAAACATCAATAGTAAGTGTTATAGCTGTAGCAGATTTAATGTTTGTAGCTAAAGATTTAATTGGAATGTATTATAAGACTTCAGAAGCATTAATTATGGTTGTAATAGCATATTTAATTATTTTATTGCCAATGTCTATATTTTTCAGATGGCTTGAAAGGAGAATGAGGTATGCAGAGTTTGGCAGCAATTAGTCCTGTTTTAAATGTAAATAATATAAATAGATTATTGCAAGGTTTGTTAGTTACTGCAAGAATTGCTATTATAGCGGTTGTCCTTTCAATAGTGATAGGCATTGTTGTTGGAGTAATTATGACTTCAAAAAACAAGGTAATAAAGTTATTAACATATTTATATTTGGAGATTGTCAGAATAATCCCCATATTAGTATTACTTTTCATAATGTATTTTGGAGTAAGTAAGGCATTAAATGTTCATTTAGATGGTGAATTTGTGTCAATTGTTGTATTTACTTTTTGGGGAGCAGCCGAAATGGGCGATATTGTAAGAGGAGCATTAACATCAATACCAAAACATCAAGAGGAAAGTGCAAGATCCCTTGGTTTATCTAAAATACAAATATATAGATATATATTAATTCCTCAAGCTGTAAGAAGAATGCTTCCAGGTGCAATTAACTTATGTACAAGAATAATTAAAACTACATCATTATTAATCTTAGTAGGAGTTGTAGAAGTAATAAAAGTTGGTCAGCAAATTATTGAAAGATCAATTTTACAAGAGCCAAAAGCATCTTTTTGGATATATGGACTAATATTTATTTTATATTTTATTCTTTGCTATCCATTATCATTAATATCAAGAAAGCTAGAGAAAAAATGGGAAAGTTAAGGGAGTGAAGTAAAATGTTAAAAGTTAAAGATTTAGTGAAAAAATATGGAGATGTAGCAGCTCTTAATAATATAAATCTGCAAGTAAGTAAAGGTGAGGTTGTTGTTATTCTTGGACCATCTGGATGTGGTAAAAGTACATTACTACGATGTTTAAATGGACTTGAAGAGATTAATGGTGGAACAATTATTTTTGATGGATATGGGGAAGTAGGAAAAGATGTTAAATGGGAAAATTTAAGGGATCATATTGGAATGGTGTTTCAAAGTTATGAATTATTCCCTCATATGAATGTAATAAATAATATATTACTTGGACCTACAAAAGTGCAGAAAAAGAATAAAGAAGAGGCTTTAATACAAGCTGAGGAATTATTAGATAGAGTAGGATTATTGGATAGAAAAGAATCATTTCCTAGAGAATTATCAGGTGGCCAAAAGCAGAGAATAGCAATAGTTAGAGCCTTATGTATGAATCCAGAAATAATGTTATTTGATGAAGTAACTGCAGCTCTTGATCCAGAAATGGTTAGAGAAGTATTAGATGTTATGCTTGAACTTGCTAAGGCAGGAATGACAATGGTAATAGTTACACATGAAATGGAGTTTGCTAAAGCAGTTGCTGATAGAATTATATTTATGGATAAAGGTATGATATGTGAAGAATCAACTCCAGAAGAATTTTTTAATAACCCTAAAACAGATAGGGCAAGGAGTTTTTTAAATAAATTTAAATTTTAGGAGGAAAGACATGAAAAAAATATTATTAGGATTACTTTCTTTACTTTTAGTAGCAGGTGTATTTGTAGGATGTAATGTTACTAAAGATGAGAATAGTGATTTAGGAACAATAGAAAGAATTAAAGAAAAGGGAGTAATTAAAATAGGGGTATTTAGTGATAAACCTCCATTTGGATATGTAGATGAAAAAGGAGAAAGTCAAGGATTTGACGTGGAAATTGGGAAGAGATTTGCCAAAGATTTACTTGGAGATGAATCTAAAGTAGAATTTGTTCTTGTGGAAGCTGCAAATAGAGTTGAATATTTACAATCAAATAAGGTAGATATAATATTAGCTAATTTTACAGTAACTGATGAAAGAAAAGAAAAAGTTGATTTTGCGAATCCATATATGAAGGTAGCATTAGGAGTAGTATCACCAGATGGAAGTCCAATTAAATCAGTTGATGAATTAAAAGGAAAAACATTAATTGTTAACAAGGGAACAACAGCAGAAACATATTTTGCTAAAAACTATCCAGATATTAATCTTCTTAAATATGAACAAAACACAGAAGCTTTTGAGGCTTTAAAAGATGGTAGAGGTGCTGCTTTAGCACATGATAATACTTTATTATTTGCTTGGGCTAGAGAGAATGATGGATTCTCTGTTGGAATTAATTCTTTAGGAAATCAAGATTATATTGCACCAGCAGTTAAAAAAGGAGATACAGAATTATTAAATTGGATTAATGATGAGTTAGCTAAACTAGGTAAAGAAGGAGCTATAAGAGATGATTATAACAAAACTTTATTACCAGCTTATGGTGACACTGTAAAACCTGAAGATATAATTGTAGAATAAATTAAAAGGAATGTATCTATAGCTTTTAGATACATTCCTTTTTATCTTGAATATAAAAATAGAGTATGATATTATATGTAGGTAATTATTAAGGAGAGATGTCCGAGTGGTCGAAGGAGCACGCCTGGAAAGCGTGTATAGGAGCAATCTTATCAGGGGTTCAAATCCCCTTCTCTCCGCCAAAATATGCGACAATTAACTTATGTTTTATTATTGTAAAATTATGGCAAAACAAGAAGCATAAATATACTTGCTGATTTATTTCCTATATGTTATCATAAGATGGTGAATAAATAATAATAAAATCATGATAAGCATGGAGAGTCTTTAAATTAATATTTTATTTGGAAAGACGCTGTAATTCGCGTGGAGGTTCAAATCCTCCGCTCGCCACCATTGCCGTGCTAGATGGGGAGTTAGCGGTGCCCTATAACCTGCAATCCGCTATAGCAGGGTCGAATTCCCTAGGTAGGTATTTATTTGTGTGGCCTGCCCTATATAAGTGGTGTTGATAGTTGGGTCCCACGCAAGGAAACCCATGAACCTCGTCAGGTCCGGAAGGAAGCAGCGATAAGTGGTCACTTTTCTGTGCCGTGGATCAATCTGGCTTGAGCTAACTGTATAGGTAACGCATATAAATTTTTACCGAGCTAGGGTGCACGGTTTATTTTTATAATGAATGAAAATTACATAGGTTACTCTTTATAGGATTAACAATATAGGACTTAGGATAGAGAATTCCAAAGAAATTTGGGAATTCTCTTTTCTTATTTTTATGGACAATCGACTTATTTACATAAACTTAGATAATAAGATTATTTAAGTTACATTATTCTATAAAAGGGGCGATACCATGAAAAAACATAAATCGAGTAACCTAAATAAAAGTAATACAAAGATGAAAAGAAGAATGATTATTGGAATTTGTATTTTTGTTTTAGGAGTAATATTCATTATTTCTGGAATATTTATATACGGATATTTTTTATATTCAAAAATAAATAAGGTGGACATAAACAAAGAAGAAGTATTAGTTAATGGTGAGGATACAAAGGAAGAACATAAATCAATAATTAATATTGCTTTATTTGGAACTGATACAGTAGATGGAACTAGAGGGTTATCCGATTGTAATATGATATTATCTTTAAATAGTGATAAGGGTTCAATAAAGTTATGCTCAATTATGAGAGATACTTATGTAGAAATCCCTGGTCATGGAGAAAATATTATTAATATGGCTATGATGGACGGTGGACCAGAACTAGCATTAAAAACAATTAATTATAATTTTAATTTAGCTATTGATAAGTTTATAGCTGTAAATTTAGAATCATTACCTAAAATAGTAGATAAAATAGGTGGACTTAATATTAATGTGAAAGATGATGAATTACAATATATTAATTCGTATATTAGAGATCTTAATAAAAAAAATGGAACAAATGAAGAGCTAATAGTTAGTACAGGAAATCAATTATTAAATGGAACTCAAGTAACTGCATATTGTAGAATTAGGTATACAGAAGGTACTGATTTTAAAAGAACTGAAAGGCAAAGATTTGTTTTGAAAGTATTATTTTATAAGATGAAGGATTTAGGAATAAATAAATTATCATCTTTTTTGCAGGAATCAGGAGATTTAATTACTACAAATATAAGTTACTATGAATTATTAAGTTTAGGAACAGAAATTGTTGGCTTTGATACAAGTAATTTTTCTCAAAATAGGTTTCCCAGTGATGGTGATCATTGGAGTACAGGAACATTTGCTGATTATAAATTACACATGGATAAGGAGATTACAACTAATAAAATACATCAATTCATTTATGATTAGGTTAAATAATCAACAAAATAAGAGGAAATCAGTATAAAGCTGTGGATTATTATTATTAAGTGTGGATAATTTCAATAAAAGGTGAGTAGATTTTTGTCTACTCACCTTTTTTTATTTTCTACTATAATTAATGAATTGATAAGGAATATTGTTATCTATTTTTTCTTCAGATTCATAGGTTACTTCCCACTCATCAAAATTTATTGTAGGGAAATAGGTATCTCCTTTAAAATCTTTATTAATTTTAGTTAAGTAAAATTTTTTGCAATAGGGAAGGGTTAAAGAATACATGGTTCCGCCTCCTATTATAAAGGCTTCTTCATCAGTATCTTTGTAAAGATTGAGAATTTCCTCAAGGCTATGTACTATTTTAACTTTATCAGATGAAACATTATAATTTTTGTCGGAAGTTAAAACAACGTGAGTTCTTCCTGGTAAAATTTTAGGAAGAGATTCAAAGGTTTTTCTTCCCATTATTATAGTGCTATCCATAGTTATTTCTTTAAATCTTTTAAGATCCTCTGAAATATGCCAAAGTAACTTATTGTCTCCACCAATAACATTATTATTTGCTATTGCTACAATAGTAGATAACATTATTTTGCCACCTCCATTTTAATTGCTGGATGATATTTATAATCTATTAGTTTAACATCCTCGGCTGTAAAATCGTAAAAGCTTTTAATCTCTGGATTAATCCAAAATTCAGGGGCTTCATATGCTTCATTCTTTCTAGATAATTGTAATTTTAAACCCTCAACTTGATTTTCATAAATATGAGCATTATTTATTACATGAGTTAATATACCAGGCTTATGTCCAGTAACTTGTGCTAACATATGTGTAAGAACTGCAAATTGACATGTATTAAATGGAACACCTAATCCCATATCACCAGATCTTTGAACTAGCATACAATTTAGGTATCCATCAGTTACATCCCACATAGTTAAGAAACAACAAGGTGCTAAATTCATTTCAGGTAAGTCTGACCAATTCCAAAGATTAATCATCATTCTTCTGTCTTGTGGATTATTTTTAAGGGCATCAATTAAGTTATCCATCTGTTGGAACTTCTTAACTTGGTATCCATAGGCTTTCCCTATAGTACCATCCTCACCCTCCCATTCATTCCATACTTTTACTTTTTCTTTTCTTAAATCTTCTACTACATTTGATTGCTTTTGGTATATCCAAAGCATTTCTTTAGTTGCAGTTTTAAATGCAACGAATTTTGTTGTTAATATTGGAAATTCCTTTTGAAGATTAAACTGCATAATCTTATGAGGAAGTTTATATGTTGGTATTCCTGTTCTATTGTTATCATAATATCCATTATTGATTAAATCTTCTACTAAAGATAAATATTTTTCATCATAAATACTCATTGATTTCCTCCTATATATAAAGTTCAATTACATTTTAACATATAAATTAAATTAACGTTAGTGTATAATAAAAGGTAGAGTTTTTTAATAATTATGGAGGTGAACATCTTGGGGTATACAGCATTATATAGAGAATGGAGACCTAAAAAATTCGAGGATGTAGTAGGGCAGGAGCATATTACAGTAACATTAAAAAATCAAATTGAAAATAATAGAATTGCTCATGCATATTTGTTTTGTGGAACAAGAGGTACAGGAAAAACATCTACAGCTAAAATTATGGCTAAAGCATTAAATTGTTTAAACCCACAAAATGGAGAGCCTTGTAATGAATGTGAAATGTGCAAAAAGATAAATAATGGATTAGCAATAGATGTAACAGAATTGGATGCAGCTTCAAATAATGGAGTTGATAAGATCAGAGATATTATCGAGGATGCAAAATATCCTCCTCAAGAAGCAAAATATAAAGTTTATATTATGGATGAGGTTCACATGCTTTCTATAGGAGCAGTAAATGCATTTTTGAAAACACTTGAGGAGCCACCAGCTAATGTAATTTTTATATTAGCAACAACAGATCCTCAAAAACTTCCTATTACTATTTTATCAAGATGCCAAAGATTTGATTTTAAAAGAATAGTAAGTAAAAATATTTGTGCTTTACTTAGAAAAATTGTTGATACTAAAGGTGTCTTGGCTGATGAAAAGAGCTTAGAATTGATTTCTAGAACATCTGATGGTGCAATGAGAGATGCTTTAAGTATATTAGATCAAGCAATTGCAATGGGTGATGGTAAAATTGATTATAATGGATTAGTTAACATGTTAGGATTGGTAACAAATGATAATTTATTTGATATTACTTCGGCAATAATTAGCAAAAATGTTGAAAGCGCAATGAGAATTATTGAAGATGTAGTTTATTCAGGAAAAGACATGTATTTATTTATTAAAGATTTAGTAGTACATTTTAGAAATCTTTTAATGATAAAAGTAACTAATAACCCAGAAGAAGTATTAGATATGTCTTTAGAGAATATTGAAAGAGTTAACGAGCAAGGCAATAGAATAAGAGTAGAAGAGATTATGAGAGACATAAGAATTCTTCAAGAGGCAGAAAGTAATGCTAAACTTAGTAAGGAATCAAGACTTTATTTAGAGTTAGCAGTAGTGAAGATGTGCAAAATTGAGTATGATACTTCAAATGAAGTTATTTTGGCAAGAATAAATAGACTTGAAGAAGGATTAAAAACTGGAAAAGTTAAAGTGGCTATGGCGGCAGATGAAACTAATTTAATTAGAGAGAAAGTAGCAACTAATAGTGATGAAACAAAATCTAATACTATAAAGGCAAATAGGGCTTTATCTATGAAAAACATTGGAGAAAATCCAGATTCTAAAGCAACAATTAATGATATAAAAAGAAGTTGGAAAGATATTTTAGAAGCCTTTAAAGCAAGAAGAGCTATGATAGTTTATGCTTCAATTCTAACTGGAAGGCCAGTTGAATGTAATAAAGGAATATTAACTATTCATTATAGCGAGGAGTATGCTTTTAGTAAGGAACGACTTGAAAAACAAGAGAACAATAGAATTGTAAATGAAGTAATTTCAGAAATAATAGGTGAGGAAATTAAAACTAGGTTTATTGTGGATAAAGGTAATAATAATGAAGAAAATCCAGAAAAAATCTTGTCTCAAAATATTGATAAAGACATGCTAGAAATACTTGATGAGTAATAGTGGTTTTAGTATTAATAATAAAATTATAAAATGGGGAATTTGGCACAAATAGTATGATAATGGAAAAATCATTAAAGGGCCTTATCTCAAAATTTTGATGAAATGTTGAACATAATTGATGAACATTAGTACATGGTGTATAATATTTGGGATAGGAGGAATAAAATGAAAAAAATATTAGGAGTATTGATTCCAATTTTAGTAGGGATATCTTTTTATTTTGGAATTAATACTTATCTTGACATGCAAATAAACCAATATATGAAAGAAAAGAATATAGATGAGATTTCCATTAATGCAGGAGATGTATTAAAAGATAAGGGGACAATTTTTACTGGTTATTTTGTAAATAATGATGGGCTAATAATTCAGGGATCATCAGAGTTAACAGCAAATTTTGATCAAATGCCAACAAAAATATTTCCTACAAAGGAGTTAAGTAAGAATATAGAGATCATTGGAAGAGGATATGTTCAAAATTTACAGCACACGTCTATAATTGGTAGCATTAATTTCGATGAAGGGATAAATTCTAACATTGTCAATTTACAGTCATTCCAATGGTACAACACATATAGCGGAATTGGTGATAAAAATTTCCAAAGCACATTTTCGCCAGTTCAATATTATAAATATATAAATAATGATAAAATAAGTAAATCTAATAAAATAAAATATACAAAAAGAGTAAATAGCTTATTACATGGAAGTAAACAATATTTACCTGAGTATCTAAATTCAAAGATATATAGCAATAATGATTTTATTAGTAAGGCAGTCAGATTTTTATTAAAGCCATATTTTTCTTTAAGAGAGAAAGTGGTTGAATTAAAGGAAAAAGGCGAATTATATAGTAGAATAAAAAAATTAGATAACGCTAATAAACCTATAATTAAAGATATAAATTGGGAAAAGGAAGAGGAGAAGGCAGAGGATCAGGGCAGAATAGCTATTACCAATAATGATTTTGGAATTATTGATGATACATTCAATACAATTCAACCTAAATTAGATGAACTTAAGGGAGCATCAAGAGATATTGATTATACATTATCTAAGGAGTTTGAAGATTTTGAATTATATTTAGATACATGCATTGATTTAGAAGTAAAGCCATATATTATTTTAGTACCTACTAATGGTAAGTGGTATGATTTTGCGGGAAGCCTTCCAGAAGAAAGAGAAAAGTTTTATGAAAAAGCAGAAAAAATGGCTGAAGAAAAAGGGTTTAAAGTATTGAACTTGTTTGATGATGAGTATACAGAGTATTTTATGATGGATACTCAGCATTTAGGATGGAAAGGATGGCTTAAAATTGATAAAGAAATTAATGAATATTTTAAATGATAAATATATTAAATTTGCAATAATATGTTCAATAGCAATTATTTTAGCAATATTAATAATTACCTTTGAACCATTTGCTGAAATACCATTTGTGTATAATCAATTTTAAAAGGGGAATATAAAATGAAGATTTTAGATGGTATACTAAAATACTCAAAAACAGAGAGAGTAGCTTTAGTATGTGACAATGAAGTAATGAGGTATAGTGAACTTAATGATTATTCTGAGGCTATAGCAGCCTATATTCTAAAAACATTAGGTAAGGATAATACACCTATAGTCATTTACGGTAATAAAGAGAATTTAATGATGTGCTGTATGATGGCAGCTTTAAAATCAGGCAGAGCATATATACCCATAGATATTTCTTATCCAAAAGAAAGAGTTGAAACTATTATAAATGAAGTTAATCCTAAAATACTTTTTGATTTTAGTGAAGGAAGCATATTTAAAAATATAAAGGTGATTAACTTAAAGGAATTAACGTACATTTTTAAAGATTATAAAGATATTAAAGTTGATAAAAGTAACTGGGTTAAGGAAGATGAAAATGCATATATTCTTTTTACTTCTGGTAGCACTGGGAAGCCTAAGGGAGTTCAGATTAGCAGTAATAATTTAGATAATTTTGTGGAATGGATTGTAGATTATTTAAAGTTAGATGATAGTGAAGAAATATTTATGAATCAAGCAGCTTATTCCTTTGATTTATCAGTTACATCTATTTATCCAGGATTAACTTATGGAAAGACATTACATGGGTTTTCAAAGAATACACTTGGAAACTTAAAACACCTTTTTGAGGACATAAAGCAGTCTAATATTAATATATGGGTATCTACGCCTTCTTTTGCTGGTATGTGTGTTGCACAAGATGATTTCGATTCTACCATGCTTAAAAATTTAAAAGCTATGATATTTGTTGGAGAAGTTTTACCAAAGCCTTTATGTAAAACTTTATTAGATAGATTTCCGGAAACTAGGATAATTAATGGATACGGGCCAACTGAAGCAACTGTAGCAATAAGTGCAAATGATATGAATAGATCTTTGTTAGAGGAAGATGGAAGCCTTCCAATTGGATATCCTATGAAGAAGTCATTAGTTAAAATTGTTGATGATAATGGAAACAAGTTAAAAGATGGTGAAAAAGGTGAAATAGTAATTGTTGGTCCAAGCGTAAGCAAGGGGTATTTTAACAATGAAGAAAAAACTAATGCTAGCTTTTATTATGATGAATACAATGGAAAAAAAGAACGAGCATATAAAACTGGGGATTTAGGATATTATATTGATGGAAATTTATATTATTGTGGAAGAAAAGATTTTCAGATAAAATTAAATGGATTTAGAATAGAGATTGAAGATATAGAGAATAATTTAATAAAGGTTAATAATGTTAAGAATGCAGCAGTAGTCCCAATAATAAAAGATGATAAAATAGCTTATTTAACAGCTTTTGTACAATTAATAGAAGATAATAATTTAGGAAAGTTAAAGAATGGTATATTAATAAAAAAAGAATTAGGTGAATTAATTCCTTCTTATATGATACCGAGAAATATAAAAATAATAGAAAAGTTTCCTACAAATATTAATGGAAAAATTGATAGGAAAAAATTATTGGAGGATATGTAATGACTTTTAATCAGTATGGAGATTATTTATATTTATACATTTTAATATTAACATTAATACCTGCAATAGTATTAGTTTTAACTAAAAAGTCCATTAAGTATTATGGGATAATTTCATCTTTTTTTATAATTACCTTGTTAATGGGATTTAGGACAACACAATTTTATTTATTTTTAAGCTTTTTAATAGGAGAACTTGTTGTAATATATGGATATCTATTCATTAGAAGAAAAACAGACAACAAATATATTTATTGGTTATTTCTTTTAATGTCTATGTCACCTTTAATAATATGTAAGCTTGCAAGTTTAACTACATATGCCTCTATTATTGGATTTATCGGGTTATCTTATGTTAGTTTCAAGGCAATACAAATGGTAATTGAAATTTATGATGGATCAATAAAAGAAATTAATTTAGCGTCATTTATTTGTTTTATTACTTTTTCTCCTACATTAAGTTCAGGACCAATTGATAGATGGAAAAGATTTAATGATGACCTTGAAAGAAAAAAAGATAGAAAAGAATATATTAATGATTATTTATTAATGGGAATACAGAAAATTGCTTTAGGTGTAGTTTATAAATTTGTAATTGCATACTTAATTGATACATATATCTTATTAAAAATTCCAACTGATATATCTATATTAAGTAGTATACAATATATGTATGCATATACTTTTTATTTATTCTTTGATTTTGCTGGATACAGTTTATTTGCTATTGGTACAAGCTATATATATGGAATAAAAACACCAGAAAACTTTAATAAACCATTTATAAGTAAAGATATGAAAGAGTTTTGGACAAGATGGCATATATCTTTATCTAGGTGGTTTGGTGATTATATTTTTTCAAGATTTGTTTTAAATTCAATGAGAAAAAAAAGATTTAAAAGTAGATTTACGGCCTCTCATGTTGCACAAATTATAACAATGTTTATAATGGGTTTATGGCATGGATTTACAGTATACTATATTTTATATGGAATTTATCAAGGGGTTATTTTAGTATTAACAGATATTTATCAAAGAAAGTCCTTATTTTACAAAAAACATAAAAAAGATAAATGGTTTAAATTAATCCAGATTGCAGTGACTTTCCATATAATTTGCTTTGGTATGTTAATTTTTTCAGGATATTTATTTAAATAGAGAGGAGAATAATAATGAAGGATAAAGTTTTAGAAATTTTAATTGAAGTTACAGGAAATGATGATATAGCTGAGGATTTAGATTTAAATTTATTTGAGGCAGAACTTTTAGATTCTTTAGGAATTATAGAAGTTTTACTACAAATAGAAGAAAAGTTAGGAATAAAATTGCAACCTACAGATTTAGAAAGAGAAGATATGTCTACAGTTAATAAACTTACTGCTTTCCTTGAAAATAGATAATAATATAGAAAAGTTTTTGTAAATAATATATAATAAATATATTAAAAGTTAGGAGGAATTATAATTATGGCAAGAGGTGGATTTGGAGGCTTCGGCGGAGGAAACATGAATAATTTAATGAAGCAAGCTCAAATGATGCAAAAACAAATGGAAGAAATGCAAAAGGAAATGGAAACAGCTGAATTTGAAGCTACTGCAGGTGGCGGAGCTGTATCAGTTCGTATAAATGGTAAAAAAGAAGTATTAGGAGTTAACATAAAACCTGAAGTAGTTGACCCAGATGATGTGGAAATGTTAGAAGATTTAGTTCTAAGTGCTATAAATGAAGCTTTAAGAAAAGCTGATGAAGAAACAAATGAAAAAATGGGTAAACTTACTGGAGGAATGAATCTTCCTAAAGGGTTATTCTAATTGTAGATTTTACAAGGGTGTTTCTTTGAAGCATCCTATTTTTATTGAAGGGAATGTGAAATAAATGGATTTCTATCCAGTTGCAATAGAAAAATTAATTGAAGAGTTTTCTAAGCTTCCAAGCATAGGGAAAAAGACAGCCCAAAGATTAACTTTACACATATTGAATTTACCAAGCGAAGAAGTAAATGAATTTGCTGAAGCGTTAATAAAGGCGAAGGGAACAATTAAATATTGTTCAATTTGTGGGAATTTTACTGATACAGATCCATGTGCTATTTGTAGTAATCCAAATAGGGACAATAGTATTATTTGTGTAGTAGAAGAACCAAAGGATATTATGACAATCGAAAAGGTAAAGGAATTTAATGGGGTATATCATGTACTTCATGGAAATCTTTCTCCAATGCAAGGAAGAGGACCTCAAGATATAAGAATAAGAGAACTCGTTTCAAGAATGAATGAAAAGGTAAAAGAAGTAATAATAGCTACTAATCCTAATGTAGAAGGAGAGGCTACAGCTATGTATATTTCTAAAATTTTAAAACCTTTAGAAGTAAAAGTAACTAGAATAGCAGCAGGAATCCCTGTTGGAGGAGATCTTGATTATGCAGATGAGGTTACATTATCTAAAGCTTTAGAAGGAAGAAAAGAAATATAGGTAGTAAAAAATAAAAAATTCTGTATATTAATACCATAAAATGGATAAACTTATTATAAGAGGTTTAATTAATTTTGGGAGGATAATATATGGAAAAGGCAAAGGTTGCCGAAATATTACTTCATAAGGTGAAAAGCAATTGTGAGGGGACTGATATAATAGAAGCTATGGAAATAGCTATTGGTGAAATGGAAGTAGCTAGGAGTTTATTTAATAATGCTCTAGATCCAAAATTAATTGAAGTAGCAATTTATTCTGAAGAAGTGGCTAAGAAAAGATATGATTATTTATTAAAACTAGCTAAAACTAATGGATTAAAAGTTAGTCGTGAATATGTAATAGAACAATGTTCAAAGTTGGCTAAATGAGTAAGATGGGGGTGAGTTCCTTGGAAGTTATTCAATCCTTGGATGGTAAACTTATTATTTATGGAATAATTGGTATATTAATATTGTTTATAATATTGAAGGTTTTTAAATGGCCTTTAAAAATTTTATTAAATGGAATATTTGGGGTTATTTTATTATACATTGTTAATTTAATAGGTGGATATTTTAATTTTTATATTGGAATAAATATAGTGACGGCATTAATTGCAGGAATACTGGGTATTCCAGGAGTAGCAGTATTAATAATATATAAATTATTTATATAGTTTTAAAGGATGATTTTAATAATAAATTAAAATCATCCTTTTTTATTAAGAAAATAATAAGAAGTTAATTGGAAATTATTAAGAATCCATTGTTACAATATAAACATAATAGTTAGGAGTGTGAGAAATGAATATTTTGGAAGTAAAGGGAGTAAAAAAGAAATTAGGGAAAAGAGAAATAATTAAAGAATTAGATTTACAAGTTAAGGAAGGGGAAATATTTGGTTTTTTAGGACCTAATGGAGCTGGAAAAACAACTACAATAAGAATGCTTGTGGGATTAATTTCTTATGATAATGGAGAAATAAAGATATGTGGAAATGAATTAAAGAAAAACAAGGAAAAAGCCTTGAAAAATGTAGGAGCAGTAGTTGAAAATCCAGAGTTATATAGGTATTTATCTGGAAGAGAAAATTTAATGCAGATAGCAAGAATTAGAAAGGTATCTAAGGAAGAGGTAGAAGACCTTATTGAATTGGTTGGGTTAAAGGATAGAATTAATGATAAAGTTAAAAAGTATTCTTTAGGAATGAAACAAAGGTTAGGGCTTGCTGCTGCATTAATTGGCAATCCCAAATTGCTTATATTAGATGAGCCAACTAATGGGTTAGATCCATCGGGAATAATGGATTTTAGAGAGGTTGTAAAAAAGGCCGCAAAAGAAAGAGGAATGTCTGTATTTATTTCATCTCATATTTTAAGTGAAGTACAAAATTTATGCGACAGAGTTGCTTTTATTAATAATGGAGTAATAAAAGCAATTGAAGATATACATGAACATACAATGAAAACAGAATTAGAAAGTTTAACATTAATAGTTCATGGAGATATAAATGAATCATTAAAAGTAATTAAGACTTTAGACTGTATTACTGCAGCTAATATTATAGATGAAGAAATACATTTAGTTATAAAAAATGGACAAACCAATCTATTGTTAAAAGAATTAATAGATAAGAATATTCAAGTAGAAGAAATATATAAGAATAGAAAAGGACTTGAACAAAGGTATATGGAATTGGTTGAAGGGGGAGTTAGATAATGTTATTCACTTTAATTAGAAATGAATTAGTCAAAATGTTTAAAAAAGGCAAAACTTGGATTGTTTTTATTCTATTTGCTTTATTTATGGGATTTATGATGTATGGAGCAAAAGTTGATTCAGATAATATGGGATATTATTCATCTGTGGATGGTCAAATAGAAAGTTTAGAAAGATCAATTGAATACGAAAAAGAAATCATTAATAATAACAAAAAAGAAGGTATTGATAAAAGTGAGTTAGAAATTTCAATTCAAAATAGTCAGAAACAAATAGATAGATTAAAATCTATTGCAGATAAAAAAGATGAACCGGATTTTTGGAAGGAACAGATTAGAATAGAAAAAGAACAGCTTCAAAGTCAAATTGATATGGAAAATAGTACAGGGGAGTACGATTCTTATGCAAAGAATAGAATTAAAGAAATTGATGAAGCTTTAGAATCAGGAATAGAACCAGTTGAAGAATGGGTTTTTAATGCAGTTAATTTTTCTAATAACTTTATTAATATTATTGGTACAGTAATATTAGCAGTTGGAATAGCTGTGTTTATGAGTGACATTGTATCTGGAGAATCAACTCCACCAACATTAAAATTCTTATTGGTACAACCAATTTCAAGGGGAAAAGTATTGTTATCAAAATTTATTGCTACAATAATTACTGTTGTAGGATTAATAGGTGGACTTGAACTTTTAGCATATGGAATACTTGGACTATTTACTGGTTTTGATTCAGGTAAGATTCCAACTACAATAGGAATAAAATATAAGTGGGACTATACAAATATTGAACAGATGGGTACACCTCAATTAATAACAGTAGATGGAAGTGGAATATCATCAACTAGGGGAGAATTATTCTTATCAAGTTTTGCTCTTCAAATTTTATTTATTATTACATGCTGTGCATTTATATTCTTAATATCTTCAATATTTAAAAGTAGTATGGTGACAATGGCTATTTCAGTAATTGTCTCTGTTGCAACAACAATTATTTCAGCAGCTTCAAGTACAGTGCAGAAAGTTGCCCATTTAATATTTTTTAATTATGGAGATACAAAGAATGTAATTGTTGGAGGGGTAGCTGAAATGTATAGAAATATTAATTTTTCTCCTTATACAGGTATTATAGTCATGTTAGTTACAACTGTTATTTGTTATGTAATAGCACATATTGTTTTTAGTAAAAAAGATATGCTAATATAGTAAAAAACAATATTCAAAACTATGGTATAGTATATATGTAGTTATGAGAGGAGATGATTTACTTGGCAGCAGGCAATGGAGTAAATTGTGTTGATTGTCCTGAAAACAAAATGGGCAAATGTTCTGGAGGGGACGTAGGTTGTTTATGTTATAAATGTCCTAGAAAACTTGCACAATGTATATGCGTTAAATACTGTAGGGAAACAGAATCAGTCCTAGATTTAGCTGGTGATGACCAATGTTAATATTCTTATATTTAAATAAAATAATTGTACTATAAGGGAAAAAGTAGTAAAATTAAATGTAAGTTGATTTTAAGTCAATTAAAATTGTGGGGATATGCAATAAGCATATAGTAATTAATTTTGGGGAGGAATAGTAAATGATTAGAATTTTAGCAAATGATGGATTAGAAGCATCAGCAGTAAAAGCGTTGCAAGAAGCAGGAGCAGAGGTTGTAACAGACCATGTTGATCAAAGCGTATTAGGAGAAGCAGTTAGAGAATATGATGTTCTTATCGTTAGATCAGCCACTAAGGTAACAGCAGATGTTTCTGAAAAGGCAAATGGTGGAAAATTAAAGTTAGTAATTAGAGCAGGAGTTGGAGTAGATAATATAGATATACCAGCTGCAAATGCTAATGGAATTACAGTAAAAAATACACCAAATGCAAGTTCAAATTCAGTTGCAGAATTAGCATTAGGTCATATGTTTGCTTTAGCTAGATATATAGGAATATCAAATGTAACAATGAGAAATGGTGAATGGAATAAAAAGAAATATGAAGGATCAGAAATTGCTGGTAAAACTTTAGGAATTATTGGAATGGGAAGAATAGGACACTCATTAGCAGCAAAAGCTGATGCTCTTGGAATGAAAGTTGTATATACTGATTTATTTGGTAAACAAGATTCATTAAGCTATGATTTTCTTCAATTAGAAGATTTATTAAAAACTTCAGATTTTATTTCTTTACATGTTCCTTATGATAAAAAACAAGGATCATTAATAGGAAAAAAAGAATTTGCTTTAATGAAAGATGGAGTATTCTTAATTGATTGTGCTAGAGGTAAGGTAGTAGAAGAAGATGCATTACTTGAAGCTTTAAATAGTGGTAAGGTTGCAGGAGCAGGACTTGATGTTTTTGAAGAGGAACCAACAAAAAACACTACATTAGTTAATCATCCAAAGGTAAGTGCTACACCTCATATTGGAGCAGCAACAAAGGAAGCTCAAACAAGAATAGGTGAAGAAGTTGTATCAACTATAAAAGAATTCTTTAATATATAGGAGGATATTCTAAATGACTATAGTTAAAGCATTTAATGGAATAAGGCCAGTTAAAGAACTGGCTTCAAAAATAGCAGCTCTTCCTTACGACGTTATGAGTAGTGAAGAAGCAAGAGAAATGGTAGTTGGAAATCCACACTCTTTTCTTCATGTGGATAGAGCGGAAATAGATTTAGATCCATCAATTGATGTTCATGATGAAAAAGTATATCTTAAAGCAAGAGAAAACTTAGATAAAATGATTGCTGATGGGGAATATATCCAAGATGAAAAGCCATGTCTTTATATTTACAGACAAATAATGAATGGCAGGGCGCAAACTGGATTAGTATTTTGTGCATCTATTGATGAATATTTAAATAACACAATTAAAAAACATGAGTTTACAAGAGCAGATAAAGAACAAGATAGAATTAATCATGTTGATTATTGTGATGCAAATACAGGACCAATTTTCTTGACATATAAAGAGCATGATATAGCATCGGAAGTTATTAAAGCATGGGCAAAATCTGAAAAGAGAAAACCAATTTATGATTTTACATCAGATGATGGAATACAACATATTGTTTGGGTAATAGATAATGAAATAATAATTAATGAGATAGTTGAATTATTTAAAGAAGTTAAGAACTTCTATATAGCAGATGGGCATCATAGATCTGCATCAGCAGTAAAAGTAGGATTAAAACGAAGAAAAGAAAATCCAAACTATACTGGAGAAGAAGAATTTAATTATTTCTTAGCAGTTGCATTCCCAGATAATGATTTAATGGTTATGGATTACAACAGAGTTGTTAAGGATTTAAATGGATTATCAAAAGATGAGCTTATAGCAAAACTTGGTGAAAAATTCATTATTTCTGAAGCAAATGAGGCTGTTAAGCCACCTAAAAAACATTCATTTGGTATGTATGTAGAAAACAAGTGGTATTTATTAGAAGCTAAAGATGGGATATTTAATCCAAAGGATCCAATTGATTCTTTAGATGTTGCCATTCTACAAAACAATGTACTTACACCAATTCTAGGAATCGAAGATGTTAGAACTTCTGATAGAATAGATTTCATAGGTGGAATAAGAGGACTTAAAGAGCTTGAAAAGAGAGCTAATAGTGATATGAAAATTGCATTTTCAATGTATCCTACAGAAGTATCTGATATCATGAAAGTAGCAGATATTAATGAGGTAATGCCACCTAAGTCTACTTGGTTTGAACCAAAATTAAGAAGTGGTATATTTATTCATAAATTAAGTTAATTAAGCCTAATAGGTATATTCTACACTAATGAAGTAGAATATACCTATTTTAATTATTACGGATAGATTACAAATCAATATGGAATATTGTGTAATAAAATAAAAAGTTATATAATAATCATTAATGCGAGGTAATTTTATGTGTAGAATTAAAAAGGTATGTTGCATAATAATTCCATTAATAATTATGTATGTCTTTACGCAATTACTAAATGGATTTTTAAATGATAAAATAAATGAATATTTAGGTACTAAAGAAGTTTCTATATTAAGAAATGAAGTCGGAAGCAATGTTAAGGATAAGGGAATTGCTTTTCAAGAAGATGCAATAGGAAGAAATGATATATTAATACAAGGATCATCAGAGTTTTCAATAAAAGTTCCAGAAGTAATTTCTGAATTTTATCCTATTCAAGGGTTTAAGCATACAATATCTACTGTTGGGAAACCTAATGTACAACATTTAGCTCATGCTTCGATACTTGGAGGATTTTCTGAAGGAAATAAAAATGTAGTTTTGCTATTATCATTACAATGGTTTATGAAGCCTAATGGGATAGAGAATAATAATTTTCAAGCTACCTTTTCTCCAGTTCAGTTTTATTCATATTTAAGTAATAAATATATTAGTGATGATAACAAATATAAATACGCAAGTAGAATAAAAGATTTACTTAAAGATTGTGAAGAATACAAACAAGAATATTTATATGCTAAAATATATACTGAGAATAGTAAAATAAACAGAATATTAAAATGCACATTAGCACCATATTATTATTTAAGAGAAAATGCTGTTTCTTTGAAGGATAAAGGAGCACTCTTTAATGAATTGAAGAAATTACCAGATAATAAGGAAGAAACCGTAAATAAAATTGATTGGGATAAAGCCTATGAAAAAGCCACTGACGAAGGTGAAAAACAGGTTTCCAATAATGAGTTTATGATGAATAATGACTTCTATGATAAAAGTATAAAGGATAAATTAGATATGTATAAAAACTGTGATAAAAATGCAGATTTATTTGCTTCTAAGGAATTTGAGGATTATGAATTGTATTTAGATACATGTTTAGATTTAGGAATAAAGCCTTATGTTATAATAATTCCTACTAATGGATTGTGGTATGATTACACTGGATTAACAAAGGATAAAAGAGATGCTTTTTATGAAAAAGTAGAAAAGATGGCTGAAGATAAGGGTTTTGATGTTCTTAATTTATCTAATGAAGAATATACTCCATATTTTATGTATGATTCAATGCATTTAGGGTGGAAGGGATGGCTTAGAGTAGACAATGAAATATATAATTATTATAAAAATAAGTAAGGATATAAACCTTACTTATTTTTAGTTATGAATATTAAGTAAAACTATTTCAGATTGGGATGTTGTTCTTATAGGAGGCCCCCAAGTACCTACTCCTGAAGACACTATAACATTAGTATTTTTAAACTTTTCATAGCCATAACCTAATTTAAAAATCGAATTAGTTATGATATTGCCAGGAAATAATTGACCGTTATGAGTATGCCCAGATACTTGAATGTCAATATTATTATCAATACTTTCATCTATTCTACTTGGTGTATGGTCAATAACAATTGTTAATTTATTTGGATCTAAGTTCTGAATGATATTAGATAAATTTAAGCCATTATTAACTTCAGAAAAGGACTTATCATCTCTTCCTATAATATAAAAATCATTATTTATTAATATAGATTCATTTCTTAAACAGGTAGCACCTTCATTATCAATTAAATAGGTTAATTTATCATCTTCATTGGTATATTTATCATGATTACCAAGAGTAATATAAGTTCCATATTTGCTATGAAATTTCTTTAAACTTGAGAGCATATTTTTATAAATTATGGGATTTAGGTCAGAATCGACTAAATCACCTGCAATTAATATAACATCAGGATTAAGGGAATTAGTTTTATCTATTATATAATTGAATCGATTATTATCAATAATATCCCCTAAATGTAAATCTGAAATCATGGCAACCTTTAATTCAGAAGTAAGTTTTTTATCAGTTACAATATCATATTCAGTAATCTTTGTTACATAGCCCATATATGTACCAATAATTAATATTATTGGGATGAGTAATAAAGAAATTATGTAAATATCTATTTTAATATGTTTCTTTCTAAATAATAAGGAAATTATAAAAGAAATAATGAATAAGATAATTGCATAAAATAAAAATCCCAAATAATATGAACCTATAAAAGCTAATATTTTATTTAAGAAGTTTGGAAAAAAATCTTTACATAATGAATATATTATATAAATATAAGAAATAAACATAGTGGTAATAAAAAAAGCTTTTTTATTAATCTTTTTAAATTTAGCAATAGATTTATAAATTCTATTTAAAGTTAAAAAGTTAATTAAAGTGTAGATTATTAAAATAAAAATCAAACCTATTATCAAACAATCACTCCTAAAATATTAATAAATGAGGCTGATATGTGACAGCCTCATAGAATACACTTATAGTTCAAGTATCATATTTTTTAGTATTAAAGTAGAATTTTTTACAGCAATAGATTTAAATTTTTCAAAATCAACATGGGCACCATTATTGGCATTATCAGAAATAGATCTAATAACAACAAAAGGAACATTGTTAGAATAACAAACATGTGCAATACTAGCACCTTCCATTTCACAAGCTAAAGCTGAAAATTCCTTTTCTAAATATTTAACTTTTTCAATGTCAGCTATAAATTGATCTCCTGACACAATTCTGCCTTTATATGAAGTAATATTATCTATCTTCTGACAAGATTTTTGAGCTAATGCTACTAAGGCACTATCACATTTAAAATCAAATGTATCCATCCTTGGAATTTGTCCAATTGGATCTCCAAATACAGAACAATCAAAATCATGTTCTACAAGATTGTCTGCTATGACAATATCCCCGGGATATATCTCTTTATTAACACCTCCTGCAACTCCAATATTTATTATTTTCTCTACGTTATATAGAGAAATAAGAAGTTGAGTACAGATTGCAGCATTGACTTTTCCAATACCACAAACAACGGCTACAACATCTTTACCAAAGATTTTACCTTCATTGAAAGTTACATTTGCAATAGTTTTTTTAGAGATTAGGTCCATATCCTTAAGTAATGGTTCTAATTCTTCGCTCATGGCGGCTATTATTCCTAAATTCATTTTGTTCTCCTTTATTTTGAATGTATTTTATTATTATAAAAATATATTTTTTTATTTGTTATTGGTATAAAATTTTCTTCATAATGAAATTTAAAATTTCTATATAGATATATTAATATTGGTATACATAAAGCTGTATATAAAAATACATTTACTATTAGTAACAATACTTGATCTTTAATCAGTATACTAATAATACCTTGTGGAACTGTTGATAAAAAAACAAAAGCGTTATTAAAAAAGTGAGTAAAAATACAAAGAAATATTGATTTAGTTCTATAATAAATATATCCTAAAAATAAAGCTAAAAGGAAGGCATTTATGCCTTGGTGTATATTTCCATGCATTATGGCAAAAAGCAGTGATGATATAAAAATTGATAATCCGGGAGAAAATTTCTTCAAAAGTCCACTTAAAACAATACCACGACAAATTATTTCTTCAACTATTGGTGCATATGTAATGCTAGTAATAAATGTGGTGATTAAAAATGAAGGACTCATTTTAACTGTATTTTGAAAGTTTGTAAGAACTTCTCCTAATGGAATTAGTGATACAATTGGAGAAATATATGCATCATAAATAAGTCTAAAAGCAATTATTGATAATGCTAAAAATAAAATATTATTTGATTTTATTTTATTATAGGAGTTTTTACTCCATGTTAATTTACCAAATGTATTACTAAAGATTATAATAATAATTGGAATAGATAGAAGTTGTAATATTCCAATTATATAGTAATTGTTTAGCAAAAATGATTTATTAAAGGATTGTGAAATTGAAAGTGAAAAGATAGTATTCCATATTTCCCAAAGTCCAAAAACAAGGATTGCTTTAAAGAAACCCATTTTAAAATTGATACTTTCATTTTCAATTTGTAATAAAGGATTTAATATTTTATTTGTAGATTTTATCATGATAATCCTCCTAAGAAATATATCTAATTACAATTATATATAAAATAAAGTAATTTTAATAGGTAAAAATAAAAGTAATTACTTGTGATAATAATAATTATAAAATAAAATTATATTAAAACTCAAAAGGAGAGATAAAAATATGTTACAACATTCTTTTTCAAGAACTGAATTATTAATAGGAAAAGAAGGATTAAATAAATTAAGAAACAGTAAGGTAATAGTATTTGGAATTGGTGGAGTAGGAAGTTATACAGTAGAAGCTCTTACTAGGGCTGGTATTGGAGAAATAACATTAGTTGATTACGATACAGTTTGTTTAACTAATTTAAATAGACAAATACATGCTACATTTAACACAATAGGTAAACCAAAAGTAGATGTAATGAAAGAGCGAATATTATCCATAAATAAAAAGTGTAAGGTTAACACATATCAACTTTTCGTTACTAAAGATAATATTTCAGAAATAATAAATGAGGATTATGACTATGTGGTTGATGCAATAGATACAGTTTCAGCTAAAATTGCGTTAATTGAATATTGTAATGAAAAAAACATAAATATTATAAGCTCAATGGGTACTGGAAATAAATTTGACCCTACTCAATTTAAAGTAGTAGATATTTATGATACAAAAATATGTCCTTTAGCTAAAGTAATGAGACATGAATTAAGAAAAAGGGGAATAAAAAGTTTAAAAGTAATATATTCAGAAGAAATACCAACAAAGCCTAATACAGAAGATATTGCTACATGTAAAAATGGTTGTGTATGCGTTGGAGGCACAAAAAAGTGTACGGCTAAAAGACAAATACCAGGTAGTATGTCTTTTGTACCACCAGTTGCTGGTATGATAATAGGTGGAGAAGTTATTAAGGATATTGTGTTTGATAGGAGATGAATTAATGGATTGGGGGAATAATATTAGCATTAATATAAATAATACTAATAAGAAGGAATACATTATTAGAGATAAAAGCAAAATAAATATAGGAAGAATTTTAATAAGTGAAATTAATAATGAGAATAAAAACTGCAGTGTAAAATTTAATTTTTATAGAAAAAATAATAAGGAATTGCTAACAGAGTCCTTAATAGTAATGTTAAAGGGATTCTTTAAAGATATACAAATTAATAAGGTTAATGTTTACTTAAATGAAAATATGGATATGATACCATTTTTAAATGTAGGATTTACATTAGAAGGAATTATTTCAAATAACATTTATAGTCAAGGTCAGTTTTATAATGAAATAATAATGGGTATAAATAGATATGAATTTTTTCAAAATAACAATATGGAATATACTAAAATATGCACTAAGAACTTAATACTAAGGATTTTGACACCAGCAGACGATAAAATAATGTTGGATTATTATATTAATAACAAAAAGCATTTAGAAAAATTTGAACCAAGTAGAGATGCACAATTTTATACTTTAGAAGTTCAAAAAAATATATTAAATGAAAGCTATAGACAATTTATAAATGGAGTAGCATTAGATTTTGGTATATTTTTAAATGATGAATTAATAGGGAAAATAAAATTATCTAATATAGTATACGGGATATTTAAAAGTGCAATAATAGGATATTCTATTGATAAAGAACATGAAGGGCATGGATATATGAAGGAGGCATTGACTTCTGTAATAAACTATGCATTTGAAGAAATGAATCTCCATAGAATAGAAGCATCAGCATTAGTAGATAATGAAAAGTCTAAAAGAGTATTAATGGGATGTGGATTTAGAGAGCTTGGATTAAATAAAAAATATCTTTATATTAATGGCAAATGGAGAGATCATATAACATATTATAAGATAAAATAATCCTTAAAGGAGATGATAGTTTGGGCATATTATTAGAAAAACCGGAAACTATTATAAAAGTTTTTAATAATAATGTGGTTTTAGTCAGTTCAGAAGAAAATAATAAGGAAAAAATACTTTTTGCAAAAGGGATTGGGTTTGCTAAAAAAAATGGAGAGAAAATATTAAAAGGAACCGAAATAGAAAAAATATTTACAATTGAGGAAAATGAGAATATCCATAATTTTAAAAGCATAATAGAAAGAATAGATAGTGATTTTTTTGGAATATGCGAGGAAGCAATATATGAAGTTTCAAAAAAAATAAAAGTAGAATTAAATGAAAATATTCATATTGGATTAGTAGATCATTTATTTCTTGCAGTTAAAAGAATAAAGAATAATGAAATAATTAACAATCCTTTTTTAGTTGAAATACAAACACTATATAGGAAAGAATATGATTTGGCGCAGTTAGTTGGAAATAAAATTGAGAAAGAACTAAAAGTAAAAATGCCAGAAGATGAAATAGGATTTGTAGCAATGCATATTCATTCAGCCATAACCAATACTGGATTATCATCCAATATAAGAAATAATTACATTATAAATGAAATTACAAATTACATTGAGGAAAATTTGAAAATAAAAATAGATAGAAAATCCTTTGATTATGCAAGGTTTATTACCCATATTAAATTTGCGTTGCAAAGGATAGTTGAGAAGAAGCCTGCTAAAAATGATTTAAAAGAAGTAATAAAGTTAGGTTACAGCGAGTCCTATTCTTTATCAAAATCGGTATCTCAAATAATAGGAAATGAGCTAAATATAGAAGTTTCAGAAGATGAGATAGCATTTTTAGCTATTCATATAGAAAGATTTAGAATGATGCTAGAAAAATAATACAAACCTTTACATGGATTGTTTTCTGTGATATAATCAATTTGTAAAGTAAGATTTAAGGTGTAACTGGTTATGCAGGCAAGACTTAAAATGATGGGATAATGTATATTAATAAACATTATCTTTGAAATTTTAGGTCTTTTTTGTTATGTATAATTAAGGAACAATTAAAAGTATTTTGAACGGAGGAATGTAGAATGCTTAAATTTTTACAAAGAATAGGTAAAGCCATAATGTTACCAATTGCAGCTCTACCTATAGCAGGTATATTATTAGGAATTGGTGGGGCTTTATTAGGTATTGCAGGACTAGAAAATGCACCATCAGTGTATGAACCACTTATTGCATTTGTTAATATTCCAGTAGTTACTGCAATATTAACAATAATGAAGAATATAGGAGATATAATATTTGGAAATCTTCCTGTATTATTTGCGGTGGGTGTAGCAGTAGGATTAGCTAATAAAGACAAAGGTACTGCTGCATTAGCATCAATATTCGGATTTATAGTAATGAATCAAGTTATTTCAACTTTATTATCATTAGGATATACACAATTAGGTGTACTTACTCCTGCAAATATTGCAGATAATGCTGACTATGCAACATATGTTACAACTAATTTAGGTATATTCACACTAAATATGTCAGTTTTTGGTGGTATCATTACAGGTATTGTTACTGCTATTCTGCACAATAGGTATCATGAAATTCAATTACCACAAGTAATAGGATTTTTCTCAGGATCAAGATTTGTACCAATAGTTACAGCAGTAGCAATGGCAGTTGTTGGAGCTATATTAGCGTTTGTATGGCCATTTGTTCAAGACGGTATTTCAGTATTATCAACATTAGTTAAAGATGCTGGATCAATAGGAACATTCTTCTATGGATTAATAGAAAGAGCATTAATACCATTTGGTTTACACCACGTATTCTATACTCCTTTCTGGTATGGTTCATTTGTAGAAGGGCAAGTATTAATAAATGGTGTTGCAGAAACAGTAGCAGGAGCAAATACTGCATACTTTGTTCAAATATCAAGTATGAGTGATTTAGTTGGAGCTTCAGCAGATACTATGAGTCAAGTAGTTAGTGGAACAACAAGATTTATGGCAGGTAAGTTCCCATTTATGATGTTTGGATTACCAGCAGCAGCTTTAGCAATGTATAAGACTGCTCATCCAAAGAAAAAGAAGGTTGTTGGATCATTATTAATATCAGCAGCAGTAACTTCTTTCTTAACAGGTATTACTGAACCATTAGAATTTACATTCTTATTTGTTGCTCCTGTATTATATGGAATACATTGTTTATTAGCAGGATTATCATTTATGTTAATGGACATATTGAATGTTTTCGTAGGAATGACATTCTCAGGAGGATTTATTGACTTCACTTTATTTGGATTATTACCAGCAGGAGCAGGAGTTCCAACACATTGGTATTATATCCTATTAGTTGGAGCAATATATGCAGTTGTTTATTACTTCTTATTTAAATTTATGATTGTTAAATTCAACTTAAAGACTCCAGGTAGAGATGAAAATGAAGAAGAAACTAAACTATATACAAAAGCTGATTATCAAGAAAAATCAGGTGGAAATAATGAATCATCTAATAAAAGTGAACCATCTGGTAAAAACGAAATAGTTGATAATGCACCTTATGTATTAGAAGCTTTAGGTGGAGAAGAAAATATTGTTAGTGTTGATGCATGTATAACTAGACTTAGAGTTGAAGTTAAAGATAAATCAAAAGTAGATAAAGATAAACTAAAATCTTTAGGAGCTGCTGGTGTTATGGAAGTAGGAAATGGAATTCAAGCTATATTTGGTGTGAAAGCAGACAGATATAAGAATGAAATTAACAAAATACTAGGAGTTGAATAAAGAATAAAATTAATGAGACTGTTACATTAGTAACAGTCTTTAAATCATTATTTTAGAATTTTAAATTAAAAAAGAGATGTTTAAAACGATTTTTCATTTTAAACATCTCTTTTAATTATTTCATCATATAAGATAATACTTTGCTTTCACCAGCTTTAACATCTGTAATATTATTTGGAATTATTTCAGATGCAATATCAGGGTTAGTAATTAAAATTGGTGTAATTAAAGATAATCCTTTGTCTTTAATAATCTGTCTATCTATTTTTATTATTGGAGTTCCAGCTTTAACTACAGAACCTTCTTCAGTTAATTGTTCAAATCCTTCTCCATTTAGAGAGACAGTGTCTATACCAATGTGCACTAATAGTTCAATTCCATTATCTAATGTCATTGCAAAAGCATGTTTAGTCTTAAATATTAATGAAAGAGTCCCATCTGCAGGAGCTACTATAGTGTCGCCAGTTGGATCAACTGCAACTCCGTCACCTGCCATTTTTTCTGCAAATACTGGATCTGGAACTTCAGATAAAGGGATAAGTTTCCCATCTACAGCAGATAAAAGAGATAGATTTTTGTCGTTAGTCTCATCATTGTTTTTCTTTTTAAATAATCCAAACATAAAATCATTCCTATTAATCAAAAATAGGAATATTCACTTCCTTTCAAACAAAATTGTAAATAATAAAAAAAGGCATAAGTTTACTATATAAACTTATGCCTGATTTAACAGTAACACGTCTTTTGAAGTAATTATATTTTAACCACTATAGTATGTCAAGGTAGTATAAGAAAATATAATATAATGTTTATATTTTATATATAAAAGTAATATTAATATAAAATAAAGGTTGATTTATAAATATAGAAAAAAATCAAAAAAATTGTTGACTTATGTTAAAGTAAGTGATAAGATATGACTTGTCCTTAGGAGAAACGACATAAATCAACAAATTTAAAAAAATAAAAATTAAAAAAATGTTGACAGATAATTCTCTAAGTGATAAGATAAGAAAGTCGCTTGAGGGCGTAAGGTTCTTAAGAATGACGAAAATTGGTCTTTGAAAATTGAACAGATATATAAGTTAAAAACCAGCAATTCTTTTTATGAGTAAGTTTTT
>JAAYPK010000065.1 GCA_012519845.1 Clostridiales bacterium | reverse complement strand
CCTGTATATCTCCTACTACTATATCCTGATTTATAAATCTCTTTAATTCAATATTATAGTACCTTGCCCTCATGTATATTAATCCATTATTATCTGTTACTACTCCGTCTCTTCCATTATACATAAATGGTGTTTTTTTATTGCCATATTTCCATATTAGTTTACCATATATGTCATATGCAAACCTACTTACTATTTTACCATTTATATCTGTTATTGTAACTGTACTTCCTCTACTATCAAAATGATATGCTAGATAACTTCCATTTGCTTCTTCCCCTATTAAGCCATTTCCGTATATATAATATACTTCATTTCCCTTTGAATCCCTTTTTATTAATATTTGACTTAATGAATTTTCTGGATTAATTACATAATCTGTTCTTACTCCATTTTCTATAACTGCTATTCTATTATTTTCTGCATCATATACATATTCAGTGTTTCCAACCTTAATCAACCTATTTCTACAATCATATTCATAATTAACATATACACCATTTAATGGTCCATATATCATATTTCCTTTAGCATCATATAATATTTTTTCCTCATTATATGTGTTAATCACATTCCCTGTATTATAAGTCATGCTGGAATTTTCATTAATTACTTCATTTGTTGCAGAATATTCTTTTTCTGAAATAATGTTACCACTTTTATCATAACTATATTTTGTTACTGTTCCATCTTGTTTTGTAACGCTTAACAATCTACCACATGAGTCATAAGTATAATTGAATATTTTACCAATAGAATCTTTACTATAGTTATATTTTTCTACAATAATATTTCCATTTGCATCATATTTATATGTGTACTTTAAAAACAATACCCCATCTTTATCAGTTTCTGTGGTACTTGTAATTTGTCCTTTTAAATCATAAGCAATTTCAAGAACTGTTCCATTTGGTCTTGTGGTTTTAGTTAATCTGCCATTTTTATCATATTCATAATTTGTAATTCTTCCATCATAATCAGTAACAGAAATCAATTTACCAATTGCATCATAACTGTACCTTACTATTCTTCCACCTGGATATGTTAATGCAATTAAATTACCACATGTATCATAAGCATATTTTACAGTATTCCCTCTAAAATCTGTATATTCAATAACTCTGTTTAATTGATCATATTTTCTAGAGATAGTTCCATTACTATCAGTTATAGTAAGAATATTACCATTTGCATCATAGGTATAGGATACTTCACCTAAATTGTCTTTAAAACTTACTAATCTTCCATCTAGATCATACTTGTAATTTGTTTCCTCTTTACTTTCATTTACTACTTTATTTATTAAGCCTATTGCATTATAAGAATAGCTTTTTTCATAACCTAATGGAGTTATTTCAGTTATTTTTCTTCCTAAACTATCATATTTGTAACTAGTTTTATTTCCACTTGGATCAATTATTTCACTTATTGTTCCATCACTATTATAATTCTTTTCAGCTTCCCCCATTAATGGATCAGTAACTTTTTTTATTCTCTCAATACTGTCATATTCATAACTATATATATTATTTAACTTGTCAATATGCTTAATTAATTCATTTAGCTTATTATAATAATACTTAGTAATGTTTCCTAATGCATCTATTTCATTTATTTTATTACCATTTTTATCATATTCATTTTTTTCTATTATATTTCCATAAGCATCTTCCTTACTTATTATATTCCCTGAAATATCATAAGTAATTTTTTCAGTATTTCCAAATGCATCAGTAGTTTTAATTATTTTAGAGTTACTATCATATTCAAAAAGCATGGAATTATTATTTGCATCTATTGTTTTAATAACTCTATCCTCTTTATCATATTCATAATTAGTAGTATTTCCAAGTGCATCCGTTATACTTTTAATTTTCCCACTTAATGTATATGTGTAGGAAGTTATATTGCCATTTGGATCTATTACAGTTATTAATTGTCCAAGCTTATTATATGAATATTTAGTTACATAACCTAATGCAGTTTTCTTAGTTAGCATATTCCCCTGAGAATCATAAGTGTATGTTGTTTCATTGCCTAATGCATTTACTTCTTTAATTATGTTTTTATTGCCATCATAGTAATAGGTTGTTTTATTTCCTAATGCATCAGTAATTGATTTCTTTGATCCATCACTATAATATTCATAAGTTGTTTTTCCTTTGCCTTTTATTGTAGTTGAAATAATTCTTCCAGCTCCATCATAAGTATATTCAGTTTCATTACCTATTGAATCTGTAGTTTTAATTATTCTTCCCACTTTGTCATAATAATTATTAACAAAAAAGCCTGTACTATTATTTTTAGTTTCTACTACATTATCTTCACCATCATATTTATTGCTAATTATATTACCATTACTATCAATTGTTTCTGTTAATTTTCCATTTCCGTTATATTTATAAGTTGTTTTATTTCCTCTTTCATCAGTTTTGGAAGTAACTAATCCTCTAGAATTATATGTGTAAGTTATTTTTCCTCCATTTTTTTTAGTTTCAGAAATCTTATTTCCAACTTGATCATATTCATAATAAATAGTATTTCCTTCTCTATCTGTTACAGATGAAAGCCATCCATATTGGTTATATGTCATTTTTGTTGCATTGCCATAAACATCATAAGAAGTAACTATTCTACCTTTTTCATATACATTACTGCTAATAATATTCTCGTCAACTTTAGTAGTTAATAGCATTCCATTATTGTCGTATGTGTACTTTGTTATTTTTCCATTTGGTGATACCACTTGTATTAATAAGTTTTTAGAATTATAAGTATATTTAGTGATTTTTCCCTCTGGATCTGTTAAAGATAATATATTCCCTTTTTCATCACATACCATAGTAGTTTTATTATTAGTTGATGTTACAATTTCAATAAGATTTCCATTATCATCATATTTATAATTAGTTATATTACCTAATGCATCTTTTTCTGTTATTTTATTTCCATATTCATCATAAGTATATTCAACTTTATTTCCTAGTTGATCTTCAGTATAGATAAGTTGTCCATAAATATTGTGAGTTACCTTTTTCGTATTACCATTTCTATCTGTAAGAATAGTGGTACGCATTTCACCAAAATTATCATCATAACTTAATGTAGAAATACCACCTTCTCCATCCTTTTGAGATATTACTCTTCCTTGTTCATCATAAATATTAGTCATATATGTAATACCATCACCGTCAATTGCATTCAATAAATGACCATTTATGTCATAAACATAGCTTGTAGATTTTCCATTTGGATAGTTAATTTTAATTAAATTGTTGTTATCATCATATTCAAAGGAAGTTATCCTACCAGTATCATCTTTTGTTCTAATAATTCTTCCATTTTTATCATAAGCAACAAATATTTTTCTTCCAGAACTTTCTTCAAAAATAGTCATATAAGTTTCATATCTTAGTATTCTAATATATTTACCCTTCGAATCCATCATTTTTATAAGAAATCCATTTTCATCATAATAATACTTATTGCCATTGTTTAGTGTTAATAAATAATATTTTTCTGCATCGTAGTATTTTATTTTGTATCCATTTAAACTATTTATATTTGAATAATAAGTATTCTCTTCACTATTACTTTTGTAAAAATAATTGTAATCATATGAGTTCCAATAAATAGTTATTGTATCATCATTATTTTTAGAAAGCTTACTTTCATAATTATGACTCCATCCTTTTCCAATAGGTGCCTTTCCTAAGTCTGATAGTCTATTGGTATACTCACTATACTTTATTGTTTCCTTAGCTTTATCTTCTCTTTTCGAATTATAATTTAAATCAAATGATAACTCTTTATTACCACTAATACTTAAAGCTTCATTATCGACTATTAATGCCCCAGTGTTAGTATCTATTGGATCAGCATATAAGCTTTCATCATTAACGGTTTTAGGGTTAAATTCATAATTAATTAAATCTTTAGCAATAGACTTTTCACCCTTACCACCAATAATTGCAGCATCAGCCTCTTCTATTGTAAAATCTAATAAATCTCCTACTATCCATGGTACATACCAGCGACAGGTAAGCAATGTTCCCCCAGTACTAGATACCAAATCAAAGTGACCATGACCAGCAAACAAATATCCTACTATAATTAAATTGTATCCACTTCCCCAAATATTATCATTTGGAGATACATAACATGTTATACGTCTGAATGGAGATATGTGATTAGATTTTACTTGAATAACACAGGGTCTACTAACATTAATACCTGCTACAATCTCTTTTTCAAGCTCAGGCTTATTTTCATAATTGCCAACTAAATACATCCTTATACTACTACCATTACCTTTGCTATAGAATGTTTCATTGTAATTTGTAGTATTAGCATTTTCACTACTACTATTAATTTCAATATTGCTTTCCACTTCATTAATGTTGCTACTAGAAGTTATTTGATTATCATCCAACGTCTCCTCTATTTTCTCAGTTTTTAATTTTAAAGTATTACTTTCTTCTAAACAAATTCCGTCTTTATCTAAGGCTTTAATAGTAAAATTATATTCTTTTTCACTAATTAAATTATTCACCTCTATAAAATTATCTTTAGTTTCATTAACTTTAACATCATCAACATATACTTCATATTTACAAATATTATTTTCTTTTGGTATTTCCCATTTTAATATTACTGAGGTAGCTGTTAATTTATCATACTCCAATTTTAATGAACTTGTTTCATCAATATTTGGTTCTGTACTTTCATTAACTAATCCACTTGTATCTTCAGCATTTTTTTCTTCACTATTTACTACTTCCTTAATTTCATCCTTTTCTTCCTGTGAATCTTGTATTATACATTCTGCTTCTTGCTTGTTTTCATCAATTACTTCATTTATATTTTCACTCTTATCTTCAGTTATTTTAGTATCTACTATAGGAGTAGACTCATTTACTTCTACTATGGATTCTAGATTCTTAGCTTCCTCTGTAGTGGTATTATTATCTACTATTATGTTTTCATTAACACTTTCTAAATTTAAATCTGATTCATATAAATCATCTTCATTTAAAACTAATTCTGAATTATCCTTTGTAATTTCTATATTCTCCTCTTTGGGATAATCATAGTTAGGAATTTTTATTAATGTTTTAACATTAACTATATTAGTAGCCTTTGATGTTTCTCCATCATTTCCATATGCTCTAATATATAAGCTATACAAATTATTAGGTACTAAACTATTTAATACACAATTAGTTTTATTTTTAGAAATAGTTTTAATACATTTGTTCCCAAAATAAACTTTATACCCCTTAATATCAGCAGATTTTTCTGGAGCTTTCCATGATAGTGTTATGGACTGATCCGTTCTATAAATGCATTTTAATTCCTTTGGTGCATCTAATTCAATTTTTGCTTTTGCTGTAATTTGTCCAAATAAAGACAAACTTCCTAAATCAAAAGTTTGAATTATTATTGTAAATAACAATAATAAACTTATAAATTTAATACCCCTCTTCAAATTTATACCCCCTATGTATTTATTTTACATTGAAATTATATCATTTTATGTAAAATTGTCTATAAAATATAAAAAATGTAATTTTATATACTTTGAATAATATACAAACACAATTTTCCCAAAAACAATATATGGTATAATAAAAGTCTAAATTAAAAAAATCTTGGAGGTGATTTTTCATGAAGGTAACAAATACCATCAGTTTTAAATCAGCTTGCTCCTTACAAAGACTACAAAAAAGTCAGCTATGCTTTGTCTGGAGCCTAAGCTTAAATTAAATTAGCTGAGGTTTGTAACACATAGCTTTTTTGTAATCTTTGCTTATACACTTTATTAATGCAAGGAGTATGAAAAATGAAATATATAAAAGCACAGGATGTGTTACCAGAAAAAATAATTAAATTTATTCAAGAATATGTAGATGGTGAATATATTTATGTTCCAAGAAAAAGTGAAAATCATAAGGGTTGGGGAGAAAATAGCTGCATTAAAAATATCCTTACAATTAGAAACGAGGTGATACTTTATGAATCCTTTTATTCAAAGGCATGAATATAATTTTATAACTAAATGTCTGTCAGAATTAAATACTACTTTAAAATATTGTGCAGATAAAAATATAATTGAAACAAATACTATTTGTTTGCAAGAAAAAATATTAGGTCTTTTTAATAATTTAGATGATAAGGAAAGACAATTATTAGATATTACTAAAATAAAAGACCCCTTATACATTGATGATTATTTAAATAATTTATATAGATATGTATATGAATTCCCTAACATTACAAATGAACAAATAAAAAAAATATTTAAAAAAGAGAAAAAGTTAAAACTTCCTGATCTATCAATGGAAGCTCCTAAGAATATATATTTAGGATGGATTGATGAAGCTGTTAGAAAACTATTTATAATTTATAATTTAAATGGAAAGTTTTTAGGTATGTCCTGTAGACTACCAAGTTTTTCTCCAGGTGATAATAATATATGTGCCCTTTGTAATCATATAGGAGATGAAAATGAAATTACTTTTGTTTCGCCAATATGTAAAACAAATAATAAAGATGGCTATAAATCACTAGGTTTTAATATTTGTTTAGATAGTGCTAGATGTAATGAGAGAATTACATCTTTAGAGAAAATTGAGAAAATTATTAAAACTGTAAATAATATAAAATAATTTCTTGAAAATAAAGATAAAATTGTATATAATATAAATGGCGTATAATTGTTCAGCTGGAAATCAAGTAATTGATTCCAGCTGTTTTTTTTATTAAAAGGAGGAATTTTATATGGAATTTTACATGAAGTTACCAAGAAACAAAAAGGAGTTTGCATTATTTATGATAATTGTATCAATCATATCAGTAAATATAATTGCACCTATGATTACATGTTTTGAAGCAGGTTTTAGTCTATCTGTATGGGGAAATGCCCTTAAGGTTATTCCATTTATTTGGGTTAGTGTAATGGCCATTGTATTACTTACCTATGTACCAGCAGAAAAAATGACTAAAAAAATTCTTGAAGAAGATGATAGCTTCAATGCTCATATTATTGTAAACATTCTTTGTACTGTATTTTTAATGTCTATAATCTTAACTGTAGTTGGAACATGGATTGGAACAGGTCGTATTTCAATGGAACCTATTAACATGTTTTTTTATAAATGGCCACGTAATTTTGCAATTTCATTTGCAGTAGAAATGCTTATAGCTCAACCAATTGCTAGATTTGCAATGCTAAAGATTCATGAGCTACAAGAAGTAGTAAATGCATAATACTTAGTTACAAATAAAGGCTGAAAACCAACAGTTTCCCTGTCAGGTCTTCAGCCTCTATTTATAATAAAATTTCTTTTTACTAAATAGATCCTTTCCATTACAACTATTACTGTAGCAATGATGCATGTCCATTCTACTAAATCAATAATAATCATTTTTCCAAAACAATTATAAACTACCATTGCAAATACAGGTAAAATATAAAAGAATCCTGCTAATAATCTTCCTAATAAATCAAAATAAAATACTTCATTATTTTCCTTCTTAACTTTTTTTGAAGTAATAATAAAAATCCCAAATTCAAATAATATGCAAATTAGAATTTTAATATGCAATATATCTTGAAAAACTAAAATAGATGTACAAGAAACTATATATAATAAGTCTGCAAATATATCTAGCTTAGCTCCAAATACTGATTCTACCTTTAACTTTCTAGCTAGCTTACCATCAAGAAAATCAGATAATAAAATTAATATAGAAAGTATTAAAAAATCACTAAAACTTATTATGTTATTCATCATTCCTAATACTAAACCAAAGGTTACTACTATTCTAAAAAAAGAAAATATATTAGGTATTATTTTCATGATAGCTCTTTTACATAAGAGGTAATATTGTCCACATCCTTAGCATTAATAGAAGCTTCAACAATTTTACTGCTTCCTTTTATTTTATCTTTTATTAATTTTAATGCTGCTGAATTATCCTCATTAGCTCCTGTTACAAATGCAAACACTTTTTTATTACTTAAATCAGTATTTTCCAAATAAGATAATAAGGCTTTTGAAACTTGTCCAGCATAAACAGGACTTCCTAGTGCTACTACCTCATAATCTTCAATGCTATAATTAATTTTATCAGAAGGATAATTTATTATTACAGTATACCCTTCTTCCTTTAATTTATTGGCTAATGCCATGGTTGCCTTATTTGTAGTCCCAAACTTAGAATCTTGATAAATAATTAATGCTTTTTTATCCCCACTTCCATCTATTACAACTTCTTTAGGTTCTTTAGTTTCTTCCACACAGTTAATAAATCCTTTCATGATAATCACACCAAAAACTATTAATAATACTATTACACATAATACTATTTTTAAAATTTTCATATTTTTACCTCCCTTAAATTATTTTTTCTCCATAAAATAATTTCCTAAATCATCTATATTTTTTGAAAACATACAGGTAAATTTATAAAATTCTTTTATTTGATCTTCCGTAAATCCCTTATATAAAATTGAAAATACCTTTTCAGTGTCCTTCTCCATAGCTTCACTAAACTCTTTAAACTTCTCCTTAATAATAATGCAGGTAGCACGATTTTCTCGTAAATTATCTTTAAGCTCTATATATCCATTCTTTTCTAATATAGAAGCTATTTTTTTTACATTTTGTCTTGAGCATCCCATTTGTTGTCCCACTTCTGTTAATGAAGGTGGCTCCGGAAAAGAACTTGCAATTACAAGTAATAGCCATTGTTTAGAAGTTATGTCCTTCATATTTCGATTTAGAGCTGTTTCCAATTTATTTTCTTCTATAAAGACAGCTGAAAAAATTAATCTTTTCATCATGTCTAGATTTTTTCCTAAAGTTTCTAAAGATATTTCCATATTGTCTCCTTTAATAATATAGTGGTAACTAGTTACTATATAAATAGTATAGTAACTAGTTACCACTATGTCAATATTTTCTTGTAATTTTATTCTAAAATTAATATAAATTCTCTATTTAATACCCAAGTGTTATTTTCCCATCACTTTTACTAAACTCTCCTGCTTCAACTTTAACAACACTTACAATAACATACCTCATATTCATACCAAAGCATAAAAGGAATGACTTAAATATTCATCCATGCTATATTATATGTAATGGACTCAATAAATCGGAATTGATAAAGGAAGATGCACATGAAGAAAGAGTTAAAACAAGTTTTAGTGGTTGCTGTATTCATTATAGTAGGCGGTATCATTGGCTATGCAGTTGCTACAACGCAAACAGGGCCGTTGAGTAATCCTGAATATATTACATTTTGGACAAGTAAAAATATGACAGTCCCTGAACCAATTGGTTATGTACGAGGTGTTGCTGGATTTGGCTTACTGATGGGTGGAATTCCAACAGGACTGATACTTTTCAATCATATTATTAGAAAATGGCTGACGCCTATTGCTCCTAAAATCATAATTGGGATTATCGCTTTTCCTATCTATACTGTTATTGGCGTAGTCTGCTCAATTCCTTTTATTGTTTATAATATAATTGTCTCTTGTCTCTGCAAAAAAAATATATATGAGATTAAATCAGAGAAGATGACGTCAATGGAAGATGTTTATCGAAAACTTTTAGAACAGGGATTTCATGTATCAATAGAAGATAATTCTTTTGTAAAAGTTGTAACAGAAAATTATACTATTTATGGTGATGATGAAATGATTTCCCTTAAAAATAATAAGACAAAATTTGAAACTCACTGTCATCCTTTATCTTATGATAATGTTTATGAAACATTTATGTCTTATATTGAGAACCCGAAGCAATTTACAGGCGCACGTTTTTTCATGGACAATGTATTAGTGACAATCATTCTTCTTGTGTTTGCTTTATATATATTATTTATTTGTTGGATAGTGGATATATTTAAACTTTAAGCTTTATGGGAAACGATAAACTTAGTTGATAAAACTGGCACGTTAAAAGTTGGTCTTATGTCAATGTTTTGGACATAAAAGGTCAAACTTTTTTAGGCTAAACTTCTAGCTAATAATTCACATTGATCTGGAGTCATGTAATTAATAGCGGATAATCGTACTTTTATTTTAGATTTATTCTAAATTTAATAAAAATTCTCTATGTAATTCCCAAGTGTTATTTTCCCATCTATATATACAAACATTATCAAATTTACATTTAAATTTGCAAGGAATTTCATTTACATAATTCCATAAGCTATCATATATATTTTGTATTCTTTTAGAGCTTAAAGTAACATGGAAAACCTTATTTTTACCATCACTTTTACTAAACTCTATATAAGGAAATTTACTTATTTCATCAATAAGATTATCATGTACTTTTTTGCCTTCCTTTGACATTTTAACTTTCATATATATTACTCTATTGTCAAAATGATTATAGCCTTCTATGGCATAAGGATAAGCCTTCTCATTTTTACAGAAATTTTCAATAGCTTCCTCCAACTCACTTATATCTCCACTATATTCAAAAGGGGCTTTTATAGTAAAATGAGCTGGTAATTTTGAAGATTTTGCTTTGTATCTTTCAAATAAATCTTTTCTAAGTTTATTATTAAACTCTCCTGCTTCACCTTTAACAACACTTACAATAACATACCTCATATTCATACTCCCTTTTTTTAATTATATTTTATTGTATATAATTTTTAAGTCCCTTTTCATCTAGAATTATTATTCTCTTAATTCCAACTATTTTTATAAGAGATTCCTCTTCAAATTTCTTTAATTTTCTACTTATAGTTTCTCTTGTAACTCCTATATAATTTGCCATATCCTCCCTTGATATAGGTAGCTTAATAGACTTATTGTTATTTATCTTTTGTGAATATTTGTCCATTAGATTAGTTAATAAATATGCTATTCTTGCATCCACATCGTTAGTTGACAAGTTTTGTACTAAATTTTCCATGGCAGATAATCTTTCACCTACATTTTCTAACAATTTAATTGCTATTTGGGGATTTTTCATTATTATATCCTTTACCTGGCTTTTTGTTAGAGTGCATATTTTTACATTATCTATAGCTTTTGAATTAAATTTATGTTCTGAATCCTTAAGTAAAGCTAATTCTCCAAAGAAATCTCCTTCAGATAAGATATGCAATATTTGCTCCTTACCATCCTTATTATATTTATATAATTTTATTTTACCTTCATTCACAAAGAAAAGCATATTGGCTGGATCTCCTTCAAGGAAAATAGTATCGCCCTTGCTAAATTCTTTATGACCAATTGTATTTTCTATTTCTAATAATTCCTCACAATTTAGATTTTGAAATATTGGAACTTTACTAGCACAAACTTTCTTATTACATCTATTACAATAGTTATTCATTTGTTATCATTCCTTAATATACTTTTTAATTAATATATTATAACATTTAAATTATTATAAAAAAGTGGAGTGATAAAAGTTTTCTGTTCTTCCCCTCAGCTGGAAGTCCACATATAACTTTATCATTCCACTCTTAACTAATCCTATTTTATATTTATTACCGTTACCTTTGGTCTAGACATAGCTTCAATAGAATATCTTATTCCTTGAGTTCCCATACCTGAAGATTTAACACCTAAGAATGGGAAATGATCTGGACCTCTTTCAGTTTTATTATTTATTTGAACTGTACCAACTTCTAATTTATCTGACACATAAAAAGCATCATTTATATTATTAGTAAATACAGAGCTTTGAAGACCATATTCTGATTCATTTGCTATTTTTATAGCCTCATCTTTATCATTAACTCTTATTATAGGTAGTACTGGTCCAAAAGGTTCTTCCCACGCAAGTCTCATATCTGTAGTTACCTTATCAAAAAGTGTTGGGTAAATTAAATTTCCTTCTCTTTCTCCACCAAAGATGATTTCAGCACCTTTTTCCTTTGCATCATCTATTAACTCACAAACAAAGTCTGCTGCTTTTTTACTTATTAATGGTACTACATCAATTGCTTCCTTTTCTAATGGACTGCCAACAGTAAGCTTTTTCATTCTTTCCTTTAGTTTGTCCACTAATTTATCAGCAACTTTATCTACTACTAAAATTCTTTTTACCGCTGTACATCTTTGACCAGAATATGAATAGGCACCTGCTACAATATTTTCTGCTGCAAGGTCTAAATCAGCATCTTCTAAAACTATAGCTGCATCCTTACCTCCCAGTTCCATTAAAAGTGGCACCATTGTAGTCTTTTTAGATATTCTAGCTCCTATTTCACTGCTTCCTGTAAAGTTAATAAAATTAACTTCTTTATGAGTAGTAATATAATCTCCTATTTCACTACCTCTACCAGTAACAGTGTTAATTACTCCCTTTGGAACTCCAGCCTCTTCAAATATTGCTGCTAGATATAGTCCACATAGACTTCCTTGTGTAGCTGGTTTTAACACAATAGAATTTCCTATTACTATTCCAGGAGCTATTTTTGAAGCTGCTAAATTTACTGGATAATTAAATGGTGATATAGCAAGAACTACTCCAAGAGGTTCTCTATTTATAATTGCTATTTTGTTTTTATCTCCACCAGGAAAACTATCCCCTGAAAGACTTTCTCCAGGTAAATTTCTAGCACTATCTGCAGTAAATCTGATAAAATCAGCTGTTCTTGAAACTTCTGATTTACAGCTTTTCATATCTTTTGAAATTTCCATCATCATAAGATGAGATAATTCATCTATGTTTTCTATTAAAAGATCTGCTGCTTTATATAATATATTTGCTCTTTCATTAATAGTTGTATTCTTCCATTTTCTTTGAGCTTCCTTTGCTGATTCCATTACAAAATCAACCTCTTCTTTTGTCATTGCTGGAACTTTTCCTAATAGTGAATCATCAATTGGTGAATGTATATCTATAAATTTATCACTAATACTAGATTTCCATTCCCCATTAATTAAATTTTTAAATGTATTATTTTCATTCTTAATTTTGTTTAACATCTGAAAATTCTCCTTAGTTTAATCTTTTGTTATATCTTCACCTGGGCCAAATAATTCATAATTAATTTGCTCTTTGTTTACTCCCATAGAAATTAAATTTTTATATATACTCTTCATAAAAGGTATAGGTCCACAAAAATAGAATTCACCATCTTTAGGTAGATTTTCTTCCACCCATTCCTTTGACATTCTACCTTTAATATCATAATCTTCTCCTATAATATCCTTATCATAAGGTCTTGTATAGAATATTTTTTTGTTAATTTTATCATTATGTGTTAATAATTCTATTTCTTCTCTAAAACTATGATTTGATGAATTAGGAATACTATATATAAAATGTACATCTCTCTTGCTTTCCTTTGAAGCATATGCCATTGTAAGCATTGGTGTTATACCAATACCTCCTCCTAATAAAACAAGTGGTTTATTACTATCTTTAAGTACAAATCTACCCATAGGAACTGTGATTTCAATAATATCTCCTTCTTTTATTTCATCACATAATTTTTTACTTAAATGTCCTTCACTTTCTCTTTTAACACTTATTCTATAAAACTCTTCATTATAATTCATAGATAAAGTATATTGTCTAGGTTTAGTATAACTTCCGTCATCATTTTTTACTTTTACAGTTACAAATTGTCCAGGTATAAATTCTGGTAATTTTGTATTATCATTTGACTGTAGATAGAATGACTTTACATTTTCATCTTCTTTAATTATTTTAAATACTTTAACTTCTTTAAATCCTTTCCATTTATTATCTATCATAAAAATATCTCCTATTTTCTTTCTTATTATGTTATATGCCTCTTATTATATTGGTCTATCTAAAAACAAAATGTGATTCTAATCAAATTCTTTGTTTTTTATGCAAAAAAAATAGGTACAGGCAACATGCCTAATACCTATTTTTTAAGTATTGGAAAATTATTAAAGACTATCTATATTTGAAATAAGCCATTTATCATCTACATTTTTAACTGTTACTTCCATTTTATATTGAATGTAATTAGCTTTATCAACATATGCTTCAAATTCATCAAACATTATTGGTGCTAATGCTTCCATTATAGTATTATTCATAGCTTCTTCACCTTGAGTTGCATATATATTTTGCAACTCAGTTAAATGCTCGTTAGCATATTCTTCACCTATTCCATCTAAATCTACTTCTTTATCTATATTATCAATACTATCTAAATCTATACATTCTCCTGAAACAATTACTGTTGCAGTATCTCCTTTTTCCTCTACACTTTCCACATTATTACTCTTAAATATTTTTGTCATTATTTTTTTTACAAATTCAGATGCTTCTTTATCAAAGGTAGCTCCCATTTGAGCATTTTTGAATTCTGTATTTAAAGACTCATAAAATTCTTTTACTCCAAATCCATCATTATAATCCTCTGAACATACCTTAGATGTTCCTGCATAATCTCCACCTTTTAGTACTGTAAAATATTCATTTACATTACTTTTTATTTCTTCCTCATGACTGTTACCACATCCTGTGAATGTAAATAACAAAATTGAAACTAAAACCAAATTAATTATTTTTTTCATATTATACCTCCTAATGTAAATTGTATCATAATTGTATAATTAAGTCGAAAAAAATATCTTCTAGATTAATTCTTTAATTATTTTCGAAAAAATACTATACTATTCTATGAGACATTCAAAATAATAAATTAAGGGGATATAGATGAGAAAGAAAGATATACTTGAATTAAAGAAACGTTTGAAAAAAGATCATTGCACCTTTACTAAAATGTGTGGTTGCTATGTTAATGGTGAAAAAAATATTATTTTAAAGTTTAGAGAAACCTTTTTAAATTTAGATGAAGATGAATATTTTAAGTACTTAGAAATTGCTAAAAAAGTACTTACAGGTACTATAGGAAACAATATATTAGAACTTAATTTTCCAACTGACGCTGATTTGAAAAATGAGAAACAGCTTTCTCTTATGGCTTTAAAAAACAGCAAGCTAAAGGATGATAATCTTCTTGATGAGTTTTATCAAAACATTATTGATAATTATGATTATACTGGTAATTTTTTAATAATTGTCTTTCATGATGCTTATGATATTATTACAAAAACCACTGATAATTTAAAGTTAGATGAATCTGAAGAAGTTTATGAATATATTTTATGTGCAATTTGTCCTGTTTCCTTATCTGAACCAGGTCTTAGATACTTTGAAGAAGAAAACAAAATAAAAGCCCGTATTAGAGATTGGGTAGTGGATGCTCCAACAAACGGTTTTGTATTTCCAGCTTTTATAGAGCGTAGTACAGATGTTAACTCAATTATGTATTACACTAAAAATGCAAAGGATACTCATCCAGAATTAATGGAGGATGCTTTAGGTTGTACTTCTAGACAAACTGCTACTATACAAAAAGAAACTTTTCAATCAATCATAAAGGAATCCTTTAGCACTGATGAAGAGAAATCTGATAAAATTTTTATGGAAGTCCAAGACAACCTAAATAACATGATAGAAGAGCATAATGCTATCTATGAAGACACAGATGCTGAACCAATAACTTTAACAAATAAAGATATTCAAAATTTATTAATTGAAAGTGGAGTTCCAGAAGAAGTTACTACTAAAATTGAAAAATCCTATACAGAAAACTTTGGTGAAGATCTTCCTTTAGCTGAAAATTTAATAGATTCAAAAACTCTTAAAGCTAATGAGCAAAGAAAAAAAGAAGAGCATCTATTAAAACAAGTAGAAACCCTTAAAACTCAGCTTGAAGAAGTTAATAAAGAAGTGGCTGTAGACTCAGAGAATACTGAGGAATATGATGTTGTCCTTAATGTAAAGCCTGAAAAAATACCTGAAATTAAATCTGAAATAATTAATGGTCAAAAATGTATTGTTATTCCTATTAATGAAAATGAACAAGCTAAAGTTAATGGATTAGATGATATAATTTAATCTATAAATACATTTAGAGTGATGAAATTCTAGAAAATATGTTTCATCACTCTTTTATTAATTGATAGAATCAATAATCTTCTTTATATTCTCATCCTGAGTAAGTTCATAAATAATTGACATAAAATACTTTGCTGGTACTTCCTGTCCAGCTTCTGCATATTTCTTACCATAATTATAGGCAATACTTATTACATATTCATTTGCCCCTAAAGGAAATTTATATTGTTTTGAATATTCCTCTATTTCTTCCCTTGTAGGTTCCTTTATCTTAGTACCTGCTTTATGCTCAATATAGTCAAGCTCTCCCTGTACATTTCTACTATCTTTATCATAATTCATACTTAATAAATAGCAGCTTACTGCCACTTTATAAAGTTCTTTTTCTATAAAATAATACCCCATATTTCTATAACAACGGGCTATATCTTTCCTTCTAAATGCATGCTTAAAGGCTTCTCTTGTTAATTCTGCAAATTTCTCAAAGTCACCTGTAACTTTGTAGCTTTCAATATATTCAAAGGCAATTTCTACATTAATAGGATTCCATCTAATAGCCTTTTCTAAAGCTTCTCTTGCTTCTTTAACTTTACCAAGTTCTAGTAGCAGACTTCCATATTGAAGATAAATAAAAGAATAAGGAATAGAGGCATGTCTTACTTCTATTTCTGGCTTATAAATATGTCTAAAAAGAATTTCTTCCATAGCCTCATTAAAAGTATAATGGTCACTTTGAGTATCATTTTCAAAGCTAGGTGCTGATTCCACCTTATTGACTAATTCCTCTATTAATATTTTAGCCTTTTCATAATTTTTCTTGTATATATTATTGCTTACTTCTTCCAAAGTAGCTTCTACATTTAATTTATCATTACACAATTCTATATCCACCCTCCTCTAACACCTTTAAAGCTTTTTCATAGTTTTCAGATTTGGTTAAAATATAATCTGTATTATATGTTGATATGGCAAAAATGCCTATTTTATTATTAGCTAACAAAGTTGAAATTTTAGACAAAATTCCAATAAGGGAAAAATCTAATATACCTTGTATTCTAAAGGCTTTCCAGCCATCATCTCTCTCAAGCACATTATCTGGTACATCATCAGTAGCACAGACTAATGAAATTTCTTCATCTGTCTTTCCCACAAATGAAAACTCTTTTGTAAAATCCACCTTTGATAAGTTTTCCACTTTACATATGGTAAATTCCTGGGATAGTTTTTTTATCTCAATATTCATTTTATTTCCTCTTCCTATCTTTTCTTTCTTCTTTTGCCTTAATACGTTCACAAGCTGTTAATGGTTTTCTTTTAGACCTATGATGTTCTTTGCATGCTGTACAATATCCATGTCTTTCACACTTTTTTCTTTTGCAGGGGCAATTATCATTTTTACTTTCCATTTTAATTATCCTCCTGAAAATATAAATAAATTATTCCACTCTACCAAAATTTCTAAGGAAAATACTATGCTGAATTGCTTTATTAGCTTTACACCAAACTTCGCTAATTTTTGATTCCTTAGGATATAACTCCTCATTATCAAACCAAGACCATGATATTGGCCAAACATCATTTTCTGGCAATGTATCAACCAAAAAATCTAATTCCATGTCAACAATGTCTCTATTTTCCAAATAAAATATGCTATTTTTAGACTTAATATAGTTAGAAGGTCTATATCCATAAAATGGCCACTCCTCTGGATTTCTTTGTATAGATTTATTGACTAATTCTTTTAATCTCATTTCAAGTTTATCATAATCATATCCCTTAATATTAGCATTCTTCATAGCCTTTACTAACATAATATATCCTGAAGGACCCATATCCCCTAAATTATCCTTATTCATCATAGTTATATATTTTTCAATTAGGTTCACTACATCATTATAAATAATTGATTCTTTATAATGCTCTATTATGAAAGAGCTTAATCCAAGAACAATACCAATACTTTCAGTTTTATTATATTCTTCATTATAATTATAAAAATTAGCATGAGGATAATATTGGTTGGATTCAACTGTAAATACCCAACCTGTAGGAAAATTTGATTCTTTATCAATATACTTTAAGATTCCTTTATAAATTGGATGCTTAAAATCATAAAAATCAATTTCACCTAATATGTCAATTGCATATAATGTTGCATAAGGTAATGAATTAGTATTCCAATTGTCTGGATCAATTGCGTTCCCAAACCCACCATCAGGATTTTGATATAACATTAATGCATCAATTACCTCTTTCTTATCACCATTCTCAAAATGATATTTCCATCTAGCAAGATCAATTTCCCTAGCATTTCTATGCATCCATAAGGATGCTTTCTTTATATCTATCTTTTTCATTTATTTCTCCCTTTAATACCATATTTTTTTCTAAACCATTCCTTTACCTTATGTATATATAAAAATTATACAACACTATAATTATTTGGTAAATAATTATAGTAAGAGCTACACTGAAATCTATTAATGATGGAAAAGACGTACCCCTGTAAATGCCATTGCAATATTATAATTATTGCAAGTTTCAATGACATTATCATCTCTTATAGATCCACCACTTTGAGCTATGTAAGAAACCCCACTTTTTATTGCACGCTCTATATTATCACCAAATGGGAAAAATGCATCAGACCCTAAAGAAACCCCTTCCAAACTACTTAACCACTCTCTTTTATCTTCAGGAGTTAATGGACAAGGTCTCTTAGTAAAGAAATTCTCCCATACTCCATCAGTTAAAATATCCATATATTCATCAGAAATATAGACATCTATAATATTATCTCTGTCCACTCTTCTTAACTCTTCTTTGAAAGGAAGGCTTAAAACTTTAGGATTCTGTCTTAAAAACCATATATCCGCTTTATTTCCCGCAAGTCTTGTACAATGAATTCTTGATTGCTGCCCTGCTCCTATTCCTATTACCTGCCCATCTTTCACATAACAAACTGAATTAGATTGTGTATATTTTAATGTTATTAATGCTATAATCAAATCCCTTTTTGCATCCTCTGGTATTATTTTATTTTGGGTTACTATATTATTTAACAAGTCCTTTGTTATTTTATAATCATTACGTTTCTCCTCAAAACAAATTCCAAAAACTTCTCTTCTCTCCATTTCCTTTGGAACGTAATTTTTATCTATCTGAATAACTAAATAATTTCCTTTACGTTTATTCTTCAATATTTCCAATGCCTTTTTAGAATAAGCAGGTGCTATTATTCCATCAGATACTTCTTTCATTAAAACTCTTGCTGTAACCTCATCACATTCATCTGATAAAGCCACAAAATCACCATAGGATGACATCCTGTCAGCCCCTCTTGCCCTTATATAAGCTGTTGCAATATCTGATAGATTATCTTCCATAACACCATAAACCTTTTTTAATGTATCAGTTAATGGTAATGCTATGGCTGCCCCAGCAGGACTTACATGTTTAAAAGATGCAGCCGCTGAAATTCCAGTTGCTTCTTTAAGTTCCTTTACAAGTTGCCAACTGTTTAATGCATCTAATAAATTAATATAACTTGGTTTCCCATTAAGAAAATTTATAGGAAGCTTTCCATTATCTACAAATATCCTTGCTGGTTTTTGATTGGGATTACATCCATACTTTAATTCTATTTCTTTCATTAATAACTACACTCCTTTTAATAATTAAAAAAGCCCACCATTACTGAGCTTTTGCCCAGACGGTCGGCTTATAAATCATTATACTTCACGTGGTTAATTCCACTTCCGTCAGTTGTATAATTACTAATTTTAAAATATCAAAAATAAAATTCTTTGTCAACATAACCATTTCTCTATAAAAACTATTATATTAAATCTATAATCATTTCTGATTTTATGCCTGAAATACAAAGAAGATTTTCACTTTGAGGATTTTCAATGCTATCACAGCTTTCTCCATTTTTCTTCCAAAAAACATTACACTTTCTTCCTTTATTTAATACAGAAAAATCTTCAGTTTCTCGTATATGAATAATAGTGCTAGCTTTCAACTGATTAATATCTAAACGGCCATTAATCCTATCTACAGTAATATTATAGTCAGACTTTGATGTAAACTCTAAGCTTTTAGAGCAGTTATTAATTATTATATTTTTAGCCTCTCCATCATATTCAAAACACTCAAGACTTAAGTCCTCTAGAATAACTTCCTTTGAAGTTGCCTCCAATTCACAATGTCTTGTATATCCTTCTGGAAGAATAATTTTAACAGTTAATACCTCTCCAATTTCAACTTCACTTATATTATTTTTCTTTATACAATCTACATCTAATTTATTACGATTTTCATCTAGTTTCACTTTAAAAAGTTGGGTTAAATTTTCTAGTGTATCTGACATTAACTCTATATGCAATTTTTCATCCTTTCCAGATGAAACTATAATAGTTTTTGCACTTCCTATATTAATATCAAAATCCTTATTGCAATCAATATCGTAAATTGTTTCGCTTTTATACTTTTCCACGCTATCTTTTATTATTAATTCTTCCTTTGAAATTAATTCATCTAAGGTTGTTTTGAATATTTCAGCTAAAATTTTCATATTTTCTAGATCTGGTAAGCCTTTTCCTGTTTCCCATTTTGTAATTGCCTGTCTTGACACCCCAATTTTTTCAGCTAGTTGTTCCTGAGATAATCTGATACCTATAGACTAGACACTTATAAAAAAAGTGTTTAAGTCTATAGGTATTTTTTATATAATGAAAACAATAATTGGAGGTTGCTAATGAGTAAGATTTTATTTACAGAAAATGATAT
>JAAYPK010000064.1 GCA_012519845.1 Clostridiales bacterium | reverse complement strand
CTATAGGTGAATATTTCTTTAAAATGACTCCACCATCCCTATCTGTAAATATTTCAAGTGGATCACCTTCCCTTATTCTTAATGTTCTTCTTATTTCTTTTGGAATTACAACCCTTCCTAAATCATCTATACGTCTTACAATTCCTGTTGCTTTCATATTATAAAATAAACCTCCTTAATTACTAAATGTTTTTCATACAATAATAGTATTTAACTTCTTAGAAATTTTATACACAAATAACTAATATTTATATGAATTAAGCTTACTTAAGCAATTAATGAAATTTATTGTATAAAAAATAGGATGTTTCCTATTGAAACATCCTATTTTTTAATTAAATTCTATCTTCGTATATCTTTACATCAGATTCATTTTTATACTTTTCTATTCTTTCAGTATATGCTTCACTCTTTTTATTGTTTAATACAGTTGATTTTACTGTTTCCTTAACTTCATCAAATGTTTGTGTCTTTTCTTCTGTGCTTACATTAGTTACTTTAATTAAATGCCATCCAAAGCTAGTTTTAACAGGTTGAGAAATTTCTCCTTCTTTTAAGTTCTTAAATCCATCAACAAACTCTGTTACAAGTTGACTGTTATTTTCAGATGCTTGATATCCTAAATCTTCAGCTTTACTTACGTCTTTATATTCATCCATTGCAGCTATTTCATCGAAAGTCTTTCCCTGAACAGCTAACTCTCTAGCAGCTTTAGCTTGTTCCTCACCTTTATCAGCATCACTGAATAATATATGTGTAACATTTGCACCTGGTTCTAATTTATAATTATCAGTATTTTCATTGTAATACTCTTGTGCTTCTTCGTCAGTTACTTCAATATCTTCTAACATTTTGTCTACTATTTTTTCTAACTTTATTTGAGTTGTCCAATAATCTTTAAATTCATCTTCAGTATATCCATATTGTTCAAGGAATTTAGCATATGCATCATCGCTACCAGTATAATCTTTATACATTTGAACTCTAGAATCAACTTCAGTTTGTATTTCATCATCAGTAAATTCTGCTCCAATTTCTTCTTGTTTAGCAAATAATACTTTTTCTTCAACTAAACTATTTAAAGCACTTGTTCTAGCTTGCTTTAATGTATCCTTAATACTGTCATCATTTTCAAAATCATCACCATATTGTGACTTATATTGTTGTAATTGATAATACATTATTTTATCAACATCAGCCCTTGTAATCTTTTCTTTCCCCACCTTAGCTAATACAGTCTTACCGATTGATTCAGGTGTTCTTTCTACTAAACTACACCCTGAAAACGTTAATATCATAACCCCCGCAAGAGCCATTGTTATATATTTTCTTATTCTCTTCAAAACTTTTCCCTCACTTTTCTCATATTTAAAATAGGTAAATCACACAGTACTAGTATAGCAAGAATATCTTTATATTTCAAATATATTCTATTTTTTTTCATTATTTCTTTTATTTTTTTCTAATTAATTATTGTTGTAGTATTTTTTTTAAATATTTTAGCATCTCTTCTTTTTTCTTACTTTGTATTTTTATCATAAATTGAGGATTTTCCCCGAAAATCAGCAATACATTTTCCTTATTTTCTTTAATAATCTTTTTAAATATTTCTTTATATTTTGATTCATTTTTAGCAAATTTAAAAATAATATATTTAGAATCTTCTTTTATTTCTTCGATAAATAAATTTTTAGCACAATTCTTAATATATGCAATATCCATCAAATTATAAATTGGTTCTGGTATTTCTGAATATCTATCCTCTAATTCTTCCTTAATATCCATATATTCCTGATTACTTTCTATAGCTGCAATCTTCTTATATATTTCAATTTTTTGTATTTCATCTTGTATATATGATGATGGAATATATGCATCCACTTTTAAATCAATAGTTGTTTCTATAGGTTCTTTGTCAATTTCCCCTTTTATTAATTTAACCGTGTCTTCAAGCATTTTACAATATAAATCATACCCAACTGTTGCCATATGTCCATGTTGTGCCGATCCCATTATATTTCCGGCTCCTCTTATTTCTAAATCTCTCATTGCAATTTTAAACCCTGACCCAAGTTCAGTAAAATCTTTTAAAGCTTTAAGTCTCTTCTCTGCTACCTCTGTTAATACCTTATCCTTAGTATATAATAAATAAGCATAAGCTATTCTATTTGATCTTCCAACTCTTCCTCGTAGCTGATAAAGCTGTGAAAGCCCCATTTTGTCAGCATCATATACAATTATGGTATTAACATTAGGAATATCTATTCCTGTTTCAATTATTGTTGTACATACTAAAACATCATATTCTTTATCCATAAAAGCCATCATTTCTTTTTCCAATTGTCTTTCTGTCATTTGTCCATGTGCTTTTGTTACTTTACTCTCCGGAACCAAACTTTGAATGTACGCTGCCATTTTTTCAATATTTTCAACCCTATTATATACAAAGTATACTTGACCACCTCTACTTAATTCCCTCATTATGGCATCTCTTATTAACTGATCATTTTGTTCTACTACATATGTCTGAATTGGATATCTTTCTTCTGGCGGAGTCTCTATTACAGAAATATCTCTTACTCCAGACAAAGACATATGCAGTGTTCTTGGTATAGGGGTTGCACTTAATGTTAATACATCAACATTTTTCTGAACATTTTTAATTTTTTCTTTTTGAGTTACTCCAAATCGTTGTTCTTCATCTACAATTAACAAACCTAAATTTTTAAATTCTATATCTTTGGATACAAGTCTATGAGTACCAACTATAATATCCACATTTCCTTCTTTAGCTGCTTTAAGAGTAGCTTTCTGTTCTTTTGGCGTCCTAAACCTACTTATCATATCAATAGATATTGGGAAATCTGAAAATCTACTTTTCATATTTTTATAATGTTGCTCTGCAAGTATTGTAGTTGGAACTAAAAAGGCCACTTGCTTTCCATCCATTATTGCTTTAAAAGATGCTCTAAATGCAACTTCAGTTTTACCATAACCTACATCGCCGCAAAGTAATCTATCCATTATTTTATCAGATTCCATATCATTTTTTATTTCCTCTAAAGATGATAATTGGTCTGGTGTTTCTTCGTAAGGGAATTCATCTTCAAATTGCTTTTGCCATTCAGTATCTTTACTAAATCTATAACCTTTTATTGCTGATCTTTCAGCATATAACTTCACAAGATCCTCTGCTATTTTATTTATAGATTCCCTTACCTTTGACTTTGCTTTCTGCCATTCATTACCACCAAGTTTGTTTACTTTAGGATTCTTCCCTTCACTTCCAATATATTTTTGAAGCATATCTAGTTGCTCAACAGGGACATATAATTTATCACCCTTATCATAAACTATATCAAGATAATCTCTTTTGTGTCCTGCAACTTCAATCTGCTTAATACCTTTGTAAACACCAATACCGTGATTAACATGAACCACATAATCTCCAGGCTTTAACTCTGCAAAACTCTTAATCTTTCCAATTCCTTTTTTAGAGCTACGTTTTTTACTATATTTTCTTTTTGCTTCACCAAATACTTCTTTATCTGAAATTATACATAAATTAATTTCTTTACACTGAAAGCCTCTTAAAAGATTTCCAAAAGTTATAATTACTTGCCCATCTAGAACTTCAGAGATTTCTTCTTTATATACACTTTCTATTCCTCTATCTCTTAATGTATTAACAAGTCTTTCCCCTCTTGCTCTTGTTCCTGATAATATAATTATTTTGTTATTATTACTTTTTTTCTCAAAAATATCTTGAATTAATAAATCTAATTGTCCTTGATAATTATTTAATGAGGATGCTTTTATTTCATATTTTTGATCTACAGAAAAAATACTATCATTTTGAAGTATACTATCAAAAATAATTCTTGTTCTATTTTTTATATTATCTAGGAGCTTCTCTTTTGGTATTAATAAATCTATTTGTGAAGGTAATATATCTCCTCTTTCAAGAAATATGGAGTAATTTTCATTAAACTCTAAATAGACACTATCAACTTTGCCTAGTGTCCTAATTTTATCATCAATTATATAGATGTAATCATTCAAATAATCAAATAAAGATTCTGTTTTTTCGTAAAAAAAAGGTAGATAACTATCAATAACTTCAAATGTACCAGTTTCCTTTAACTGTTCTATATTAGAATTAATAGTTTTCTTAATTCTATTTGCTCTATCTTTGTTTTTAATATTTTTTAATAATTTATCACTTTCTTCTTTAATTCTATTAATACCGTAATTTATATTATCTTCATCAATAATTATTTCTTTAGCTGGAAATATATTTATTGATTTAATATTCTCAATACTTCTTTGTGATGTAAGGTTAAATGTACGTATTGTATCTACTTCATCCCCGAAAAATTCTATTCTATATGGATATATTGAATCTGCTGGATATACATCTAAAATCCCTCCTCTAAGAGAGAATTCCCCTTTTCCTTCCACCATGTCCACTCTATCATATCCACCTTCAACTAGTAATTTAGTTATGGTTTTAATATTAGCTTCCATACCCACTTTTATACTTATCTGATGACTATAATATAAATCTTTAGGTGCCAATCTTAATGAAAAAGCTTCTATTGATGTTACTATTACGTTATTTTTATTTGACAAAATTTGTTTGATAACTTTTAATCTTTCCCACCTTAAGTCTCCAGAAATAGCATCTATATTATAGAAAACTACCTCTTTTGTTGGAAAATAATAAACATTATTTAAAAATAAATTAAGATCTTCATAAATATTCTTTGCTTCCATATCACTGTTAGCAATTAAAACAATTGGTTTGTTGGTACTTTGGGAAATAGCAGATATGAAGAGACTTCTTGCTGAATCTGCAATTCCTTCAATCTCTACTGATTTATTTTTATTTATTAAAGATACTATTTCAGAATATTTATTATTTTCTATCAAGGGCTTGATTAACCCTTCTAATCTCATTTTATACACTCTCCTAACAATCTTGCTTTGACAAATTAACTCCATTATATTTATTCATAGCTTCTTTTGTATCTTCATTTATAATAACCTTAACTGATTCATTAACTATATCTAAAATTTCATTTAATATTTTTCTATCTTCACCATTAAATTTTCCTAATACATGCTTTACCAAATCACCCTTTGGTGCACCTACACCGATTTTAATCCTTGAAAATATATCTGAATTCAAATTGCTAATTATGCTTTTTATGCCATTATGTCCTCCAGCACTGCCTTTTTCCCTGATTCTTAATCTTCCAACATCAAGGCTTATATCATCATAAATTATTATTATATTTGAATTATCTATTTTATAAAAATCACAAATAAGTCTTATTGCTTCACCGCTTAAATTCATATATGTAGTTGGTTTAAACAATATTACTTTTTCATTATCTATTCTACCTTCCCCATACACACCTTTAAATTTTTCCCTATTTATATTTATATTATACTTATCTGCAATATAATCTATTGCATCAAAACCTATATTATGTCTAGTATTTATATAATCAATTCCTGGATTTCCAAGACCTACTATAAGAAACATATTAACTCTCCCTTTTAGTTTATTATTATCTTATTATACTAAAAAAAACAAAAATTAACCAATGAAAAACAAGGGAAATTTCTTCCATAAAGAAATTTCCCTTGTTTTTATTTTGTTGCAGTAATAGTTAATGGTCTGCCATTTCTAATTAAATTAATATAAAACTTACTGCCTTTAGGCTTATCTTTTAAAATTTGAAATATATCATCATTATCTTCAACTGGAATTTCATCAACTTCCGTGATTATATCCATAGCTAAAACTCCACTTTCACTAGCAACTCCACTAGAATTTACTTCTTTTATATATATTCCATCTGCTTTACTTTCCTTTGCATCTACACCCATAATTCCCAATATATTATTACTTTCTTCTATATTACTAATAATATCAGTTATTTTTTCAGCAGATACCCCATAAAATAACCCTTGTTTATTATACTTATTACTTATTTCTTTGTTTCCAATTCCAACAAGTTTCCCATTCATATTACAAATGACTCCACCTGTATTATCATCATTTATTATTGCATCTGTTTCAATTAAATTATGTTTATCATTTAAGCTGGTAATGGTGCCAGGAATAAGTGAACCAATATAATTGTCACATACGGCATTTCCTAAAACTAAAATATAATTACCTTCAATATAGCTATCTTTCTCAGCAAATTCAATTGGCACCAAATTATCAGCATTAATTTTCAACAATGCTATATCGTAATTTTCATCAAAGCCTAATAATGTTGCTTCATTAATATCAGAATTTATTGTGTTAATTCTAACTATAATTTTATCTAATTCTTTTATTTTGGAATAATTAGTTATTATATACCCTTTTGAGTCAACAATTGTTCCAGTTACATTTCCTTCTGAATACTCATTTTCTTTCAATTTACTTTCACTATCTGAAATTGTAACAATAGATGCAGATACTTTCTTAGCAAGTTTAGAATAATCTTCAATTAAGCTTCTATCTATATATTCATTATCGTTTTCACTATCTACAGCTATTAAATAACTATCCAATATATATTCAGCAGATATTGCACCACTCATTATAGAAATTATTATTATGCATATAAACATAATATAATTACTTACCTTAAAATTAAAGTTTCTTTTTTTTACTTTAATTTTAAGTCCCCCTTCATTATCATTTTTATTGTAGTTATTCAAAAAACTCCCCCCTAATTAGCCATTTATACCCTAGCTAATGTAAATGTAAACATCACTCCATCTCTTTCATTATTTACCCAAATATCTTCCTTATGTTGCGTTAAGATTAACCTTACAATAGATAATCCTAATCCAGTACTTTCTTTTATTGTTCTTGACTTATCTGATTTATAGAACCTATCCCAAATATGTGACAATTCTTCTTCTGTCATCTTAGGCCCATTATTATAAACGCTTACATATACTTTATTACCCTTTATATTTGTATTGATAATGATATTACCATTTTCTCCACCATATTTTATTGCATTATCAACTAAATTGGTGATTACTTGCATTATTCTATCGCTATCTGCATATACGAATAAATGCTCTCCTTCTAAAGTTACATTAACATGTACTCCATTTGCCTTAATCTTGCTTTCCATATTAAGTAAACATCTTTTTACTAAAGCATTAATATCCACTTCCATTATTGTAAGCTTAAACTTTCCAACTTCCATTGAAGAAATATCCAATAGGTCATTAATTAATCTAGATAATCTATTAATTTCATCATATACCAACTTTAAATAGTAACTTTCTTTATCCTTCGGAACTACTCCATCTAATATTCCAGATATAAATCCTTTCATAGAAGTAATTGGCGATCTTAATTCATGTGAAACATTAGAAATAAAATCTCTTCTATTTGAATCTACAGCTTCTAAGGAGCTTGCCATTATATTAAAAGATCTTGCTAGTTCACCAATTTCATCATCTGAATCAATTTCTATTCTCTGATCAACTTCACCCTTAGAAAGTCTATTAGCTACTGTATTAATTTCATTTAGTGGTGTTATTAATTTTTTCTTTAAAGCATAATTAATACTCACTACTAAAACAATTACTACTCCTAAAGTATATATCCAAATCATCTTAAAATCTGCAGCTAAAGAACTATCTATTACTTCTGCTTTAGTTTCTAATACTATCATTCCACAAAAAGCATTTTCTCTAAATATTGGCCTTAAATATGCATCTCTTTTATTATCCCCTTCACCAACATATCCGTTTTCTACAATTTCATTATTTTTTAACTTGTCCATATTTTCATCAGAAAGTTCTAGTTTAGTAAGACTTGGCTTTTCCTTTTTTGCATTTGAACTAGCATATACAAACCCACTATTATCAGTTACTATAACCTCTACCCCTAAAGAGTTACTTACAAAATTTAATGTATTCTGTAAATTTTCATAGGAATATTCTTTTTGATCATATAAACATGAAATCACAGAATCTGAAATTATATCACTTTGCCTTTGAAACTCACTTATTCTTTCTTTACTATACTTTGATTTAACCGCTAAAGTAAGTAATATAGAAGATACTACTAAAATCATTGCTAAAATAGTTGTAAATGTAGTTATTAACCTATACAACAAACTATTTTTATTCATCTATTTCACCTCAAATTTGTAGCCTACTCCCCAAACAGTTTCTAATTGCCAATTTTCTCCACCACTTATTTTTTCCCTTAATCTCTTTATATGTACATCTACAGTTCTTGAATCTCCTGGGTAATCATATCCCCATACTTCACACAATAATTGCTCTCTTGTGAAAACTTTATTTTTATTAGATGCCAAATAATACAATAAATCAAATTCCTTTGGTGGCATTTTAATTTCTTCACCTTTATAAATTACATTATATGAAGATGCATCTATCATAAGTTCTCCAAAATGTAACATTTCGCTACTTCCGCTTTCTACAGTATATCTTCTCATTACAGCCTTAACTCTAGCCATTAACTCTTTTGGTTCAAATGGCTTAACAACATAATCATCTGCTCCAAGTTCTAAGGCTAAGACCTTATCAAATGTATCACCTTTTGCAGTTAACATTATTATTGGAGTTGAAGAATCTCTTCTTATAAATTTTAATACATCAACCCCATCCATATGAGGCAACATAACATCTAACAAAATTAAATCAGGTGCATAATCTCTAAATACTTCTGTTGCTTCTTTTCCATCATTTATTATTTTAGTTTCATATCCCGAATTTTTTAAATACATGTCAATTACTTCACATATATTTACGTCATCATCTACTATTAATACTTTGCCTAAACTTCCTTCCATAATAACACCTCAATCACCTATTATACTATATATTATAAATTTATCACTAATTTGCAGTAATTAATATACTTTTCAATTAATTGTTACAATTTGTTCATTTTAATAATGCAAAAACACCATTTTATTCCTATTTTTTTTATTTAGATAATAAAAATAGAAGTATTTTAATTACTATTGTTTTACTAAAATACTCCTATTCCATAATATGTATATAAATATATTAAGATTCAAATAATTTACTTATTGGTTCATCATCATATATTCTTTTTATTGCTTCTGCAAATAATGGAGCTACAGAAATTGATGTAAATTTACCTAAATCACCATTTTCAGGTAAAGTAAGGGTGTTAAGCATAACTAATTCTTCTATAGCTGAGGAATTAATTCTTTCAAAAGCAGGTCCAGATAATACTCCATGAGTACAGCATGCATAAACAGCTTTTGCCCCTAAATCCTTTAAAGCATTTGCTGCATTTGAAATCGTTCCTGCAGTATCTATCATGTCATCTATCAATATGCATCTTTTTCCTTCTACTTCCCCAATAATGTTCATTATTTCTGACACATTAGCCTTAGGTCTTCTTTTATCAATAATTGCTATTGGTGCATGTAATTTATCAGCAAACTTTCTTGCTCTTGTAACACTTCCTAAATCTGGTGATACAACAACAACATCATCTTGATCTGATAAGCCTTTTTCAATAAAATGCTTAGCTAATATTGGTGCTCCTAATAAGTGATCAACAGGAATATTAAAGTATCCTTGAATTTGTGCTGCATGTAAATCCATAGTAAGAACTCTATTAGCTCCTGCAGCAGTTAATAAATCAGCAACTAACTTTGCAGTTATTGGATCTCTTGATTTAGCTTTTCTATCTTGTCTTGCATAACCGTAATATGGAATAACAGCTGTTATTCTTCCTGCAGATGCTCTCTTAAAAGCATCTATCATGATTAATAATTCCATTAAGTTATTATTAACCGGTGCTCCTGTTGATTGTACTATAAATACATCAGTACCTCTTACTGTTTCGTTTATATCTACACATATTTCACCATCACTAAAAGTAGCAACTCTTGAATTTCCAACTTCAAGACCTAAAATATTAGCTATTTCCTTAGCTAATTCAGGATGAGAATTACCAGTAAATATTTTTATATTTTTACCGTGGGATAACATAAATATGAAGACCTCCTTAAATTTACTTTTATTGGAATAATTATCTATATAAATTAATTTAATTATTTAATTAAACCCTTTGTTTCTACCCAACCTTCAATATTTTTTTGTCTTGCTCTAGCTATAGCAAGATTTCCTTCTTTTACTTCTAAAGTAATTGTTGAGCCTGCTGCTATATAAGTATTATCATGAACTGTTATAGGTGAAATTAAATTTGTATTACAACCTATAAAGCTATTATTTCCTATTATAGTTTTATGTTTTTCTTTTCCATCATAGTTTACTACTACAGTTCCACAACCAAAATTGCATCCTTCTCCAACTTCAGCATCACCAATATATGTTAAATGAGAAACTTTTGTACCATTTCCTATAGTAGATTTTTTAATTTCAACAAAATCACCTATTCTAGCATGATCTCCTATAGTTGTCTCTGGTCTAATATATGCAAAAGGTCCTACTGTAGTACTATTTCCAATTTCACTATTCAATATAACAGAACTTTGAACTTCAGTTCCTTCACCAATTATACTGTCTTTAATTCTATTATTTTGTAATATTAAACAATTGTCACTTATCTTTGTTTTTCCTTCAATAATATTATTAGGATATATTATTGTGTCTTTTCCTATTTCAACATCTACACCAATGTATGTCGTATTAGGATCAATTAAAGTGACTCCATTATTTAAATGTTTTTCATTAATTCTTTTTCTTAAAATATACTCTGCCTCAGCAAGTTGAGCTCTTGAATTTACACCAATTGTATCTTCGTAATCTGTAATTAATGCTCCAACTTTTTTACCTTTTGACTTAAAGATTCCAATTACATCAGTTAAATAATATTCACCTTGAATATTATTATTTGAAAGTTCATCTAATGATGATAACAATTCTTTAATGTCAAAGCAATACATTCCTGCATTCATTTCATTTACTTTCAATTCTTCTTCATTACAATCTTTATGTTCAACTATTTTAAAGACTTCTTCTCCATCCCTAATTATTCTTCCATAACCAGTTGGATCCTCTACATAAGCTGATAGTAATGTAGCAGTATTACCATTATTTATATGTGCCTCAATTAATTTATTAATTGTTTCAATCTTTGTTAATGGAGCATCTCCAGTAAATACTAACACAATACCATCTTTTTGCTTTAAAAACTCTCTTGCAGATTTAACTGCATCTCCTGTTCCTAGTTGCTCTCTTTGAACTGAATATGATACATTTCTATCTTTTGTACCTTCTTTAACTAATTCTGCTCCCTTTCCTATTATAACATTAACATCTTTAATGTTAGCACTTCTCATGTTATCAATAACATGATTAACCATTTCTTTTCCACAAACTTTATGCAAAACTTTAGGAAGATCAGATTTAATTCTTTTACCTTGTCCTGCTGCTAAAATCAGGGCACATTTATCCATGTTACCACCTCTATATCTAACATTATATGCCCACTCCATTACAGAAATTGGTCATACCTACTATATTATATTGGAAAGGACTCAGTATTTCAACCTTTTATTATTTGAATAAAAACAAATTGGCTACATCTAAATAACTTAATATTTAGATGTAGCCAAATTCTTTTTTCTATTCTTCTGATACAGGCTCTTCAACTTTTGCATCTTCATAAGCTTGCAATATTGATGATTGTATCTTTTCCCTAGTATCTGTGTTTATAGGATGTGCTATATCCTTAAACTCACCATCTGGTGTTTTTCTACTAGGCATTGCAATAAATAATCCATTTTGACCTTCAATAACTTTAATATCATGTACAACAAATTCATTATCAAAAGTAACAGAAACTATTGCTTTCATTTTACCATCAGTAGCAATTTTTCTAATTCTAACGTCTGTGATTTGCATTTGACACACCTCCAGTTGCTTTATGATATTATATTTCTCCATCTATTGCCAAAATCCTTCTTTATTTTTGAAATTTTATATGTTTTTTCAATAACTAGGAGAACATTTTAGAAGGATGGACATCTATTTTTTGATTTTCGCTTACAGAAACTAGTTCAACTATTGATACATATTCATCAATTAATTTCTTTTCAACTTGATTATTATCTATTAATACTCCTATTCCAACTAATTCACTAGAAAACTCCTTTAAAAGCTCTTTTATTCCAAGAGCAGTTCCTCCACCTTTCATAAAATCATCAATAAAAATACTTCTACTATCTGGTCTCATAGATTTTTTTGATAAGGACATTTGTTGAAGTCTTCCACTGCTTCCTGAAACGTAATTTATTGTTACTGTTGGTCCCTCTGTTACTCTAGGATCTCTTCTAGCAATTACAAGCTCTACTCCTAAATTTCTTGCCACCTCATAAGCTAAAGGAATTCCTTTTGTTTCAACAGTTATAACATAATCCACATGAAGATTTTTAAAACATGAGGAAAGTATAACTCCTGCTTTTCCAATTATCTCTGGATTGTACATTACATCTGTCATGTAAATAAAATTACCTGCAATAATTCTTTTTTCATCTTTTAGTAAATTGCATAATTTCATAGCAAACTTTTTACCTTTTTCGTATCCAATGGTAGGTATAAACTTTATCCCACCAGCTGCTCCTGATATTGTTTCTACTTTTCCCATTTCTAATTTTTCCATTAGACTCCTAATAATTACTATATCTTCACTAATAGTTGATTTTGCAGCATTTAGCATTTCCGAAAATTTATTCAAGCCTATTATTTTATTAGGATTCTCAGTTAATATTTTAGTTATGGCAACTACTCTACTATTTCTACTTAATTTATCCATTAATATCACCCTTAATCTTTTTTATACTATCCGAATTATTTTTTGTTTTTATCATTCTAATATTCATATTTTATTCTAATAATCCCTTGTTATCAATAGTTTTTAACTTTTCATATTTTTATTGTGTTCAAATCCAAAAAAATGTATATAATTATAAATGTACTTAGAATATTATTTAAGGGGCTGTTATTATGTCATTTAATTTTATAAAAGATAAACACAAGAAAATACATTTTATTGGTATTGGTGGAATTAGCATGAGCGGTTTAGCTGCTGTTCTACTTAACAATGGTTATAAAGTATCTGGTTCAGATTTTAAAGATTCTGCTATACTTGATACCCTTAGAAATAAAGGTGCTGAAATATACATAGGTCATTCCAAGGAAAATTTAAAAAATGTTGATTTAGTTGTATATACTGCTGCCATTCCTGAAAGTAATCCTGAACTAATTGAAGCTAAAAAACTTAATATTCAATTAATGGATAGAGCAGAGTTTTTAGGTTTAATAATGAAAGGGCATAAATATAATGTAGCTATTTCTGGAACTCATGGAAAGACTACTACAACCTCAATGATTTCCCAAATTACTCTAGAAGCTAATTTAGACCCTACCATTTTAGTTGGTGGTGAATTAGATGCAATTGGAGGAAATTATAGAATAGGTAAAAGTGAGTACTTTATTACAGAAGCTTGTGAATATAAAGCCTCTTTCTTAAAATTTTTCCCATATATCGGTATAATACTAAATATTGAGGCAGATCATCTTGATTATTATAAAGATATTAACCATATAACTGAAACCTTCGAAAAATTTTCCCATCTAATTCCTAAAGATGGATATTTAATAGGTTATGGTGGGGATGAAAGAGTTAAATCACTTTTAACAAAGGTCAATTGTAATACCATTTCCTACGGTTTTGATAATGAAGATTTAGTGGCTAAAGACCTTACTTTTAACAATAAAGGTTGTGGAAATTTCGACGTTTATGAAAGAGGTACTAAATTATTTAATATTACCTTAAGCAACCCTGGAAAACATAATGTATTAAATGCTTTAGCTTCAATAGCAGTTGGTTTAATTTTTAATATTCCTATAGATAAAATCATTTCAGGCCTTACAAATTGTAGTGGTGCCCATAAAAGATTTGAATATAAAGGTGAATTAAATGGTGTAACCGTAATTGATGATTATGCTCACCACCCAACAGAAATTAAAGCAACTTTAAATACTGCTACTAAGATACCTCACAAAAAAATATTTTGTGTTTTCCAACCACATACTTATACTAGAACAAAAACCTTATTTAATGATTTTGTAACTGCTTTTAATAATGCAGATGAATTAATATTAATGGATATTTATGCTGCAAGAGAAAAAGATACTGGCTTGGTGTCATCTAATGAACTTGGAGATGCCATTAGAAAAACAGGATTAAAATGCACAAATGTTCATTCCCATGATGAAGCAACAAATTATCTTAAAGAAAATACTAAACCTGGAGATATTATTTTAACAGTTGGTGCAGGTGATGTTGTTATTGTAGGTGAAAATTATTTAAAATAATCTTTATAATTACTTGGATTTCTTAAAAATATTATTTAGGAGTTGGTTATTGTGGATCAATTAACAAAAATAAAACAGTCTTACGAATTCATCAAAAGACAAACTAAATACTCCCCAACCCTTGGTTTGATTTTAGGATCTGGTCTTGGTGCCATTGCTGAAGAAATTGAAGATCCTGAATTTTACAAATATGAAGATATTCCAAATTTCCCAACTTCAACAATAGAGGGTCATAAAGGAAGACTTGTAATTGGAAATATTCAAGGCAAGACGGTTATTGCTATGGAAGGACGTTTCCACTTTTATGAAGGTTATAATATGAATGAAGTAACTTTTCCTATAAGGGTTATGAAATTACTTGGAATAACCACTATTATTGTAACTAATGCTGCTGGAGCTGTTAATACTTCTTTTAATCCAGGTGACCTTATGCTAATAACAGATCACATAAACCTATCTGGAAGTAATCCTTTAATAGGAAGAAATCTAGATGATTTTGGTAGTAGGTTTCCTGATATGTCTGAAGCATATAATAAAGAGCTAATTTCACATACTAAATCTTTAGCAAACGAACTAAATATAGAAGTAAAAGAAGGTGTTTACACTATGCTAAGTGGTCCTTCTTATGAAACTCCTGCAGAAATTAAAATGGTTAGAATTCTTGGTGGAGATGCAGTTGGCATGTCTACTGTTCCTGAGGTAATAGTAGCAAATCACTGCAAAATAAATGTACTCGGAATTTCCTGTTTAACAAATATGGCTGCTGGTATATTAAATGAACCTCTAAGCCATAATGAAGTTATAGAAACTTCAAATAGAGTAAAAAATAATTTTATTTCACTTGTGAAAAAAATAATAAAAGAAATATAAGTTGAAATAGTAGTTTTACTAATCTAAAACTACTATTTCTTTTGTTACATCGTTCAATACCTCACAACCATCCTTTTTCACTAAAACCAAATCTTCAATTCTTATTCCAATTTTGTTCATTAAATATATTCCAGGCTCAATTGAGAAAGTCATTCCCTCTTTAACAATATTATAATTATTACTACTTACATCTTCAGGTTCATGTGTTTCTATTCCTATCCCATGACCTGTTCTGTGTATGAAATAATCTCCATAACCCATACTAGAAATATATTCTCTAACTGACATATCAATGCTAGAGAATGTTTTTCCCGCTTTTACTGCAGAAATCCCAATTAAATTTGCTTCTTTTACAATTTCATAAATTTCTCTTATCTTCTTTTCAGGCTCTTCTCCGTAAAAAACTGTTCTTGTCATATCGGAACAATAGTTTTTATAAATCCCTCCTATATCAATTAAAATGGTATCTCCTTTTTTTAATACATTTTCTCCACTTTCATAATGTGGATTTGCACCATTACTACCAAATGCAATAATAGGTGCAAAAGAAAAGTCCTTTACTCCTTCCTCTTTGTATAACTCCTTCAAAACATTGGTATAATAATACTCAGTATTTCCTTCCTTAAATTCATCCCATAATTTTTTCATAACTTTATCATTGATTTCAGAAGATATTTTCATTAAATTTATTTCTTCTGCGTCCTTAATTATTCTAACTTTACTTACAATTTGTGACCCATTTACAAATTTTCTATATCCTTTATCCAATAACTTAATTAAAAAATGAGCTTGCCAATCTTTATCAATTCCTAAAGGTTTATTAATATCAATATATTTTTCTAATATTTCAATAGGATCCATACTGTCATCATAATTAATCATATTTATTCCTAAATCTTCTTTAATAATAAATAACTTATTATATATTAATAAATGTTCTCCATTAGATTTTATAAGTAATGCTATCATTCTCTCTCCAGAATTAATCCACTTTCCTGTGAAATAAAAAATATTTTCCTTACTTGTTACTAAAATTTGATCTAAATTATTGTTGTTCATTTCTATTAAAACTCTATTTATTCTTTCATTTTTCATAATGAAATTTCCTCCCATCTAAATTTTAGTGCTATAATTTTAATATAAACTAATTTAGGAGGAAATTACAATGAGATTAGCTATTATATCAGATATACATAGTAATATTTATGCACTAATAAGAGCCATAGAAAACATTGAGGATAATAAAGCTGATTTAATTATTTGTTTAGGAGATTTAGTAGGATATGGTCCATTACCAAATGAAACTATAGCTATGATAAGAAGAAAAAATATAATTTGCCTAAAAGGTAATTATGATGCTTCCGTAGTAGATGGAGATTTCACCTTTATAAGAAATAATTCTATTAACTCATTTGCTCTTCCTTGGACAGTTAATGAATTACGTGCTAGTAATAAAATGTTTTTAGAAAGCCTTCCAACTACATTAACCTTAGAATTTAATAACAAGAAAATCAAATTTGTTCATGGTAGTCCAAACAAGATAGATGAATATTTATTAGAAGAAAGCGATATAACTAAAGAAATAATGGATAAATTAGAAGAGGATATATTAATATGTGCTCACACTCATATACCTTCTGTAAAGCAGTTTAATAATAAATTATTTATTAATGTTGGAAGCATTGGCAAACCTAAAATCGGAAGACCAAATGGTACATATTGCCTTGTAGACATTGATAAGGCTGGACATATATCTGCCTCAATAAAAGAATTCGAATACGAGGTTAAGAGAATCGTTAAAGATATGGAAATGTTAAAGTTTCCAACTGCTCTAATTAGAAGTTATGAAACAGGTTTGGAATAAACATTTTTTCTATATTTTAACCTACAATACAGAGCTGTCACTTACGGATTTTTACCCGCTAAAGTGATAGCTCTTTATTAAATGTATCCTAAAGATTTAACTATAAATATCCACAAAAAGAAAGTAATAATTGCAAAAGATGACCCAAATACCACAAGGCTTGCAGCTAATTCACTATCTCCCCCCATTTGTTCAGCCATTGTATAAGAAGAAACTGCAGTTGGCGCACAAAACATTGTTAATAACGTTCCAAGCTCCACCCCTCTAAATCCCATTAATACAGCAATAGGTATAAAGATTGCTGGAATTCCTACAAGCCTTCCAAAACATCCAATTATTAATTGTTTTTTATAGCCTACAACTGATTTGAATGTAAAAGAACCACCAAGAATAACTAATGCAAGTGGTGTTGCCACCTTTGATACATCACTTATAGTATTTTCAAGAACCTTTGGTAGCTTTATATTTAAAATTAGGGATATAATTCCTAGTGCTGAAGCAATAATTAAAGGATTTGTGACTATACCCTTAAATATATTTTTCAAATTAATCTTTCCACCTCTAAAAATCTCTAAATCTACCACTGCTAACAAATTGAAAATAGGCACAATTACAGAAATTAAAATAGCAGTTATCCCTGAACACTCATCCCCAAATAATGAGATGGTAATTGGTAATCCAAACAATACAAAATTACTTCTAAAGATAGCTTGTATCAATACTCCACGCTTTTTATTTTCCTTTTCTATTAAAGGAATGATAATACATAATGCTAAAAAACTTACTATTATACTTATTGCAGCAAATAGCATAAGTTTTAAATTAATTCCCTCTTTCAAATCTGTTTTATACACATTATAAAACAATAATATAGGTAAAAATGATTTAAAGGTTACATTATTCATAACCTTTAAAGTTTTATCATCAAAAAGTTTTATTCTTCTTAAAAAATATCCTAAGAAGATAATCAAAAATGTTGGCAATACAACATTAAATGACAATATTAAATTATTCATACTAAAATATTAACCCCTCATTCATACCTTTACCTCTTTTAAATATTTTCTTTAATAAGTTTAATTAAATCTTCCTTTGTATTTTCTTCATTAAAAACATCTTTAGGGATGATTATGGCATTTCTATCAACTAAAATAATATATAGTAATTCCTTATCTTCATAAAATTCCTTTACTCCATTCCACTTTATTGTAAAAGAACTACTTTCTCTTTTAGCTATAATTCCATCCTCATTAAACTTTATATTAATTTCTTCATTATAATCATAAGAAATATTCTTTAATATAGAACTTAAATTTTCTTTAATTGATAGATGATGAATAATGGTATATGAAATATACCACAATACTCCAAATAAGATAGGTAAAATAATATATATTATATCTTCAGGTTCTACTTGTTCATGAATTTTAATTAAAGGTAACCTCATAAAATAAATAGAAATAGCTAAAACCATTCCTATAGGAATCATTATTAATGATTTTATTCTTCTATAAATTTTTATAGCTGTCTGTTCGCTTAAATATTTTTTATAATATTTAAAAAAATCTAATTCACTATTTTTATATGATAATTCCATTATTCTACCTCACTTTCTTTTTGACTTTTTTCCTTAATAATATTAATAAATTCATTCTTTTCATTTTCATCCTTAAAAGCATCAATAGGAATTAAAAATCTATCATAATTAATAATAATAAGTTCAATATATTTATGTTTATCTTCGATAGATTTCACCATACTTAATTTACTTTTAATACTTTTAAAATTATTCTCTACAATAATATCTTCTTCCCCTAATATGTATTTTACATCTCCTTCAAAAGGAATTTGCATATTATTAATTTCTTTCATTATAGAAATACTTCTTAACTTCCAAGCTATAACTGGCAATAATATAGCCCACAAAATGCCACAAATAATATATACTAAAAGTGCAAAGCTTGACTCCTCTTTTAGGAATCCATAAAACTCCATATCGTAAGAATACCTTGAAATACATAATGCTGCAAAAATAATTGCTACAAATAAACTTAGCCCAAAAATCTTTAATTTATTTTTTCTACTTCTAAATATATCTTTTAATAATAAGTCTATATACTTTTCTTCTGTATTTTTGTAAGAAATTTCCATTATTCTCTCTCCCTTCACTCACACACAATCTATTTCCATTATACAAAAAAAGCAAGGTAAATACTATTATTATTTACCTTGCTAATTAACAAAACTATTCTAGTTTACTTTCCATCTCTTTAAACGAATTATATGTCCTATACTCTACAATTTCTTCATCTTTGCTTTCAATGTATTTAAAATCCTCTAAAATTAATTCAATATCCTCTATAGTCTCTTTAATTTCCTCAACTATTTCTTCCTTACTATTGTCACTTCTTGATACTAATAGTGATTTCCACTTATCTAACTCTTTTATTTTCTTAGTTAATATTTTTTCTGTTTTCATATTATCCTCCAGCAATTTAATCTAATATAATATATGAATAACTAGTTGCATTTGTTAGTAAAGTATTGTAAAATCAAATTATTATATTTTATTGCAATGATGAGAAGAAGTAAGATATATGGATGTAGTTAAAGCGAGTAAGGAATGGTGTAAGCCTTATACGATGCCTAATCTGAATAACATCTCGGAGCTTCTAACCGAACAATTATTTTAGTAGGCTTAGACGTTTATCAACACGTTATAGTTGAATAACATTATTATGTTTTTTGAGTGGCTTTTTAGCAAGTTAGGTGGTACCGCGAATTTTTTCGTCCTTATTTATTTAAGGACGTTTTTTTATTATATATTAGGGAGGAAATAATATGAATAAATCTACATTAATTAGATCATTATTTAGAAACACTGATGAATATTTATCAAAAGAAATTACTATTTCAGGATGGATCAGAACTTTAAGATCATCAAATGCTTTTGGATTTATAGAGGTAAATGATGGTTCTTTCTTTAAGAATATTCAAGTAGTATTTGATAATAAATTAAATAACTTTAAGGAAATATCAAAGCTTCCTATAAGTTCTTCAATTACTATAAAAGGAACTTTAGTTGAAACTCCAGAAGCAAAACAACCTTTCGAGATTCAAGCTAAAGAAATAATCGTTGAAGGATTATCAGACTCTGATTATCCACTTCAAAAGAAAAGACATACCTTTGAATATTTAAGAACAATAGCTCATTTAAGACCTAGAAGTAATGCTTTTTCAGCTGTATTTAGAGTTCGTTCAGTAGCTGCATATGCTATCCACAAATTCTTTCAAGATCAAGACTTTGTATACACTAATACTCCAATATTAACTGGTAGTGATTGCGAAGGAGCTGGGGAAATGTTCCAAGTTACAACTTTTCCTTTAAATAATGCACCAGTATTAGATGATGGATCAATAGATTATTCTAAAGATTTCTTCGGAAAAGAAACAAATTTAACAGTTTCAGGACAATTAAATGCTGAATGTTATGCACTAGCTTTTAGAAATGTTTATACATTTGGTCCTACTTTTAGGGCAGAAAATTCTAATACTGCAAGACATGCAGCTGAATTCTGGATGGTTGAACCTGAAATAGCCTTTGCAGATTTAGCTGATGATATGGAATTAGCTGAAAATATGCTTAAATACGTTATGAAATATGTAATTGATCATTGTCCTGAAGAAATGCAATTCTTTAATCAATTTGTTGATAAAGGCTTACTTGATAGATTAAATCACGTAATTAGTTCTGACTTCGGTAAAGTAACTTATACTGAAGCAGTAGAAATCCTTAAGAATTGTGGTAGGAAGTTTGAATATCCAGTGGAATGGGGAATAGATCTACAAACAGAACATGAAAGATATTTAACTGAAGAACACTTTAAAAAGCCAGTTTTTGTAACTGATTATCCAAAGGAAATTAAAGCCTTTTATATGAGAATTAATGAAGATAATAAAACTGTAGCTGCCTGTGATTGTTTAGTTCCTGGAATAGGAGAGATTATTGGTGGAAGCCAAAGAGAAGAAAGACTTGATGTCTTAAAAGCTAGAATGAAAGAGCTTGGACTAAATGAAGAAGATTACTGGTGGTATTTAGAATTAAGAAAATATGGTGAAACAAAACATGCTGGATTTGGTCTTGGATTTGAAAGATTAATCATGTATTTAACTGGAATGAGTAATATAAGAGACGTAATTCCATTCCCAAGAACTACAGGTCAATCTGAATTCTAAAATATTAGGAGTGTTACTTTTATTCAAAAGCAACACTCCTTATTTATATAATATATTAATTAATGATTTGTCCATCTTCAATTCTTATTATTCTCTCACACTGATTAGCTATATTTATATCATGTGTAACTATTATTACTGTCTTTCCTTCTTTTTTTAAACTCTTAAAAATCTCTAAGACTTCTTCCCCTGTATTTTTATCTAATGCCCCCGTTGGTTCATCTGCTAGTATAACATCAGGATCATTAACCAATGCTCTTGCTATTGCTACCCTTTGACACTGTCCTCCTGATAATTCAATTGGATTACTATAAATTTTAT
>JAAYPK010000063.1 GCA_012519845.1 Clostridiales bacterium | reverse complement strand
TGTCCATGTATTACTGTATTTTCATCAATAAAAGGATTTGTATTTTCTGAAGCAATAAATATTGCTCCACCTTCATTGTATTCCTTCTTGAAATTATGATGAAGATAATACTCATTATCTGTTGTTTGAACAATTGGATAATCTACTTCTGTATTAGGTACTGTTATCCATCCTTTAAAATCATTATTTATACTAAATAACTTATCAAAATCTTCTTGTTTGAATCTGTATTTTTCTAATGGATCTTCTGAATCTTCACTATTACTTTGAGGTGAATACTCTCTAACTTCATCGTATGTTTTGGCATTCTTGTGATATTCCTGCCATATTGAAAATAATTTATATCCTGATACAACAAGTGTTATTATTGCAACAATTAATATTATTTTTCTAACAATATCTTTTTTGTTACTCTTTTTTTTATTGTCCATAATTCCTCCTATTTTATGCTAAATCTAAAGCTATTTCTATCATATCAGTAAAGCTTTGTTCTCTTTCCTTAGGTGATGTTTCCTCACCTTTAAAAACATGATCCGAAATTGTTAATATGGATAGTGCTTTAACTCCATACTTAGCTGCTAAAGTATATAATTCAGCACTTTCCATTTCAACTGCTAGAACTCCATAATCAGACCACATCTTTATTCCAACATCTGTATCATCATAAAATAAATCTGAAGATATTACATTTCCAACTTTAACAGATAAACCCTTTGATATAGCCATATTATACCCTTTATATATTAATTCAAAATCACCTATAGGTGCATAATCCATTCCATGAAATCTTCTTCTGTTTATATTAGAATTAGTACATGCACCTTGTACTATAACCAAATCTCTAATATTAACATTTTCATTAATTGATCCAGCTGACCCAACTCTAATAAGTTTTTTTGTTCCATAAAACTGAATTAATTCATTAACATAAATTGAATGTGATGGTAATCCCATTCCAGTTCCTTGTACAGATACTCTTTTTCCTTTGTACATTCCTGTAAATCCATACATTCCCCTAACCTCATTATAACAAAAATAATCCTCTAAATAATTTTCAGCTATGAATTTTGCTCTTAATGGATCACCAGGTAATAATACAGTTTCAGCAACATTCTTTTTGTCAGTCATTATATGTAAATGTTTTGTCAAAGCACATACCTCCTTAAAACTATCTTTATATACTATTATACTAAATTAAATTAATAATCCTATTATTTTTTTAAAATATACTATATATTCATATATATTTTGTTAACAACGTGATAAAATATATATGAATATTTTTTTCATATATAGGAGGATTATTTATGAAAGAATTAGAAACAAGAATTATAAAAATAGATGTAGCTTTTATTAGAAACCTTCTAATAAGTAATAATGCAAAAAAAGTAAAAGAAGAAAATCAAATTAATGATATTTACGATTTCGAAGATGGAAGACTTCTTGCTGAAAAAGGTTATGCTAGAATCAGAACTGTACACAATTTATTAACTGGTGAAAATACTATATATATGACTACAAAAAAGCTACTTTCTCAAGGAACATTTAAAGAAATGGAAGAAAATGAAACTATCATACTTGATAAAAAAGCTGGGGAGGGTATTTTTTCATCATTAGGATTAAAGCTTCATCAATCAATATCAAAATATAGAGAAAGCTATGAATTACCAGAAGGATTAGTTGAAATTGATATTAATGATAAAAATTTCTGTTCCTTTCCTTATTTGGAAATTGAGACAGACAGTGAAGAAAACTTAGAGAAGATAGTTAAATTATTAGGGTATTCTATGTCTGATACTACATCAAAAACTATTTATGAATTAATTGCAGAAAATGAAAGTGGATGCTAACTAAATAATAAGCCATGAAAAATAAAAGCATCATTATTTGCTACTATAAACTTGCTTGATTTCATTTTTATCAAGATTCTTATATACACAAATAATAATGCTTTTTTTAAAATTAACTATTTAATTTTTCTCTTCTTTTTGAAGACTTCTTAAAGTATTCTTTAAGAGTATCTACATCATTGTCTTGTATAGCCTTTTTTATTAATTCTAACTGTTTTTCAAATTTTTCAATAGAATTAAGTAAATTTTCTTTATTTCCTAAAAATAACTCACTCCATAATTCTTCATTGATATTAGCTATTCTAGTTAAATCTCTATAACTATCACCAATAAATCTACCTGTATCTCTATTTTCTTCATCACTATTTATTAAGGCAACTGCTAATGCATGAGGCAATTGTGAAGTAAACCCTATCATTTCATCATGAAATTCCGGTGAAATTCTTATAACACTTTTAAACCCAATTTTATGCACTAGATTTTCTATTAATTCTATATTTTCTTCTTTATTTGAATTAATTGGAGTAAGAATATAGTTGGCTCCTTCAAATACTTTGTCACTAGCATAATCTATTCCCTTTTTTTCTCTACCTGCCATAGGATGTCCAAAAACAAAATCTACATTTTTAGGCAGAATATTTACTATATCTTTAATAAACATTCCTTTAATTCCTGTAGCATCAGTTATTACAGAACCTTCTTTAAATGAACTAGCATATTTAGATATAAAACCTTTTAGTAGCTTTGGATATATTGATATAATGGTTAAGTCTGCTTTACTTAATATCTCTTCACCTGTTACGCTACCATCCTTTATTAAGCCTCTCTCCTTAGCTTTTAACAAAGTATCTTCACTTACATCTATTCCATAAACATCTTTAAATCCTGCTTTTTTTAGAGCCATTGCAAAAGATCCTCCAACAACTCCTAGGCCTACAATAACTATATTCATTTCTATCCCCCTGTTATTAAATCTCCTTACCTTCCATTTTAGCAAGAATCTTTATTTTTTCCATTAACTTATCAAAATTATCTGGCTTTATTGATTGTTGCCCATCACTTAAAGCATTAGCTGGGTCATTATGAACTTCTATCATTAATCCATCTGCTCCTGCAACTATAGCTGCCTTTGCTAATGGTTCAACTAAATACCAATATCCTCCCGCATGACTAGGATCTACTATTACTGGTAAATGCGATAATCTCTTTACAACTGGTATTGCACTTAAATCAAGTGTATTTCTTGTATAAGTTTCAAAAGTTCTTATTCCTCTTTCACAAAGAATAACATTTTCATTTCCTCCAGCCATTATATATTCTGCTGACATTAACCACTCTTCAATAGTAGCTGATAAACCTCTTTTTAGTAAAATAGGTTTATTAGTTTTACCTATTTGTTTTAGCAAATCAAAGTTTTGCATATTTCTTGCTCCAATTTGTATTACATCAACTCTATCTACAAATTCATCAATATAATCAGTTGACATTAATTCTGTTACTATTTGAAGTCCTGTTTCTTTTTTAGCTAATTCTAATAATTTTAATCCTTCAAGCTCTAATCCCTGAAAGCTATATGGTGATGTTCTTGGCTTAAATGCTCCACCTCTAATAAAATTAGCTCCAGCTGCTTTAACTCTCTTTGCAACATCAATAATTTGTTCTTCACTTTCTACAGAACATGGTCCAGCCATTATTCCTAAATGAGTTCCTCCAACCTTCACTCCATTTACATCAATAATAGATGGCTCAGGTTTAAACATTTTATTTGCTTTTTTAAATGGCTCTTGTACTTTTAGTACTTTTATTACACCTTCAGCTCTTAAAAGTTTATCTGGATCTAATACTGATGTATCTCCTATACATCCAACTATACAATATGTTGATCCCTTTGATAAATTAACTTCTAACCCCTTTTTTTCTATAATATCCACTACATTATTAATCTCTTTTTCACTACATTTTGAATCCATGATAACTATCATCTTTTTTTCCTCCTATACTACAATCCTACAATTTACTATTTAATTTTATTTTTTAATTCCTTTAATATTTTATCTACTGCAGCCTTTACAAAACCATCATTTAATATTTCTATTTCAGCTGCCTCTTCATACTTATGAATTCTTTCATTATACAATTCATATAGTTTTTCAGGACCATCTTTTAATAAAGGTCTTCCTGATATATCTACATCATTAATAATTTCTATAATAGGTCTATTAATAAATAAAATTAATCCATTTTCCTTTAAAATATCTATATTTTTAGCTTTTTTTACTACTCCGCCTCCAGTTGAAATCACTATCCTCTTTTTTAATGATAATTCCATACAGGCTTTAGTCTCCAATTCCCTAAATACTTCTTCCCCTTCACTAAAAATATCAGGAATACTTCTACCAGAAATCTTTTCTATATACTGGTCCATATCCCAAAAAGAATATCCAAGGTTACTAGCTAAAATTTTACCTATTGTTGTTTTACCACAACCTGGCATTCCAATTAATACAATGTTATCTTTTAATTTACTAGGCATTTTAGCAAACTCCTTTAAATAAAATCCTTTTTAAGTTCATTAAATATACTGTCAATTACTTTATTATCAATAGATATATCTTGCCAGATTTCCTGTGATTTAATTCCTTGACCTACTAGCATCATTAATCCTCCACAGGTTATTTTACCAAATTTTTTTCCAAGCTTTAAAAATTCTGTTTCTTCTGGATTATAAATTATATCTACTAACACATTAAATTCTTTAATTATTTCTTCATTTACTGGTGAAAAACCAACTTTAGGGAACATTCCTACAGGTGTTGTATTTATTATAATATCACCTTTAATATTTTGAAGTTCATTATAATCAATTAATTTAATTCTATTATCTATATTAGATGCATTTTCCTTATTTCTAGTAACTAAATATAAATCTTTCACCTTATTATCTAATAAATAAGTACATACTGCTTTTGAAGCTCCACCATTACCAAGAACTACTGCTATTTTATTAATCACATCTATATTATTAGATTTTAATAAATGTCCAAATCCAAAATAATCAGTGTTGTAACCATATAATTTATTATCTTTAAGTTTTATTGTATTAACAGCTCCTATGGCTTTAGCTTCATCAGAAATATAATCAAGTTCCTTAATAACTGTTTGTTTATATGGTATTGTTACATTTACACCTTTAATTTTTAATAGCTTTATTGCATCGCCTAATTTAGATATATTATTTTTTTCTATTTCAAAAAGCTTATATCCACCCTTTATATTTAATAGTTCAAATACCTTTTCATGTATTTTAGGTGAAAGGCTATGAGATAGTTTCTCTCCAACTAAACCATAAAATTCCATATAATCCTCCTAAAATACTATTTATTATTAGTTATCTTTTTATTTTGCAAATTTTTACTAAGCTCCATAACTAACTTTAAGATACTAGTAATTTCATCTTTATATTCTTTATTTTTAAGATTTGAAATTGCCTTTTCAATTACTTCATCTTCCCTACTTGAATGTAATACACTTATATTGTTTTCTTTTTTATACTCAGCTATTTTTAATACTACATCCATTCTTTCTTCAAATAACCTTGTTATTTCCTTATCAATAGAATCAATTTTTTGTCTATACAATTCTAAATCTTCCATTAGTTCATCCCCTTTACTAAATCAAGAATTCCAATTGCTGCAACTGCTTCTATTACCGGAATAGCTCTTTGAACTATACAAGGATCATGTCTTCCTGTTATAATTAATTTTTCATTTTGTTTTGTGCTTATATTTATAGTATCCTGTTCCTTACTAATAGATGCTGTTGGCTTAATTGCAGTTCTAAATACTATAGGCATCCCACTTGTAATTCCGCCAAGTATACCTCCATTATTATTAGTTTTTGTCTTTACAGTATCCCCTTCATAATGAAAGCTATCATTTGCTTCTGACCCAAATAATTCTGTTATACCAAATCCTAATCCAAATTCTACACCCTTTACTGCTGGTACAGAAAATAATAAATGTGATAAAGTAGATTCAACCGAATCAAAAAAAGGATTTCCCACTCCAGGATTTATACCAATAACAGCACATTCAATAATTCCGCCTACAGAATCTGTGTTTCCTTTTGCCTCTAAAATTGTATTTCTCATACTTTCTTCTTTTGCTCTATTAAGTAATGGTAATTCTTGCTTTCTTAATTCTTCTAGTGTTTCTTTTGAAATATTTGAATAATCAAAAGAATCATCTTTAATATTTTTTATACTTTTTATGTGGGCACCAATTTCTATTCCTTTTTGCATTAATATCTGCTTACAAATAGCTCCTGCAAATACTAAAGGTGCTGTAATTCTTCCTGAAAAATGTCCTCCACCTCTATAATCATTATACCCACCATATTTAATGTTCCCAGTATAATCAGCATGACCTGGTCTCATTAAATCTTTTAGTTTTCCATAATCCTTAGAACGAGTGTCAGAATTTCTTATTATTCCACAAAGAGGAGTTCCAGTAGTTCTATCATTAAAATATCCACTTAATATTTCTGGTATATCACTCTCATTTCTTGTAGTTGAAAGTCTACTTTTACCTGGTGCTCTTCTTCTCATTTCTTTTTCTATTTCAGATAAATCTAACTTTATACCTGAAGGAAGGCCATCAATAGTTATTCCAATGGCATTTCCATGAGATTCCCCAAATATAGAAACCTTTATATTGTTACCCCAAACTCCACTCATTAAAAGTTCCTCCTACATCTTTATAGTCTTCAAAGAATAAAGGGTATGACTTTGAAACACATTCATAATCCTTTATTATTACTGGTTCCTTACAAATAGATGCTGCTATTGCCAAGGTCATTGCTATTCTATGATCCTTATGACTCCACACTTCTACTCCACCTTGTAAATCGTGTACCCCTTCAATTAATAAATAATCGGAACCCTCTTCTATTTTAGCTCCTAATTTATTTAATTCTTCACAAATAGCATGTAATCTGTCACATTCTTTAATTCTTAATCTTCCTGCATTTATTATCTTTGTTTTACCTTTAGCTAAGGCTGCTACAAGAGAAATCACTGGAATTATATCAGGACATTGAGATGCATCTATTTCTGTTGCTTTTAATCTATTGCATTTTATTTTTATATTATCATCTTCTAATTTGATTATTCCACCCATTTTTCTTAGTATATCAATTACTTCCTTATCTCCTTGAAGGGAGTCCTCTTTTAAATCTGAAACTTCAATATCATGGCCTAAGGCATCGGCACATAAGAAAAATGCCCCTTGAGAATAATCTCCTTCAACTCTATAATCTCTACTCTTATATTGTTGGTTACCTTTAATAATAAATTCTTTATATTCATTATTTATTATTTTAATTCCAAAATCATTTAAAGCTTTAAGTGTTAAATCTAAATAACCTTTTGATTCAAGTTCTGTTGTAATTATAATTTTAGAATCTCCATTAAGTAATGGTAATGCAAACAATAATCCTGTAATAAATTGAGAACTAATATTCCCTTTTATCTTAAATTCACCACTTTTAAGAATTCCTTTTACAACTAAATCTAATACTTCATTAGAATAATTGTATTCTATACCTTGCTTATCAAATATTTCATAGTATGTGTTTAAAGGTCTTTTACCAAGATTACCTCTGCCTACAAATCTTGATATTCCTTCGAAAGCTAAAGCAATTGGAACAATAAACCTTAATGTGGATCCTGATTCATTACAATCAATCACTCTTTCATAATCTCTTGTAAGCTTTAATCCATCGTAATTAATACCTTTTACTTCTAAGTAACCATTAGTTTCATTTATTACTGCTCCAAGAGCTCTCATAGCATTTATTGTAGCAATTATATCATCTGAAAGATCTATATTGTAAATTTTACTTATTCCATTTCCTAAGGCAGCGCATATAACAGATCTATGAGCCATGCTTTTTGAAGGTGGAATATTAACTTTTCCTTTAAGTTTGCTTGGAAAGACTTTATATATACCCATTAATTATCCTCCTGAAAAAAATCTGGTGTTGTATTATAAATTATACTTTTACCTATTTCTTCTAATAATATTACTTTTAATGTGTTTCCTATATTTTTTTTATCTAAAGCTATTGTTTCTATTACTGAAGAATTGTCCTCTAAATCAACTTCATATGGTAAATCATAATTTATAAGTATTTTCTTTATTTCTTCCGTTGTTCCTTTAGCTGTTATCCCATCTTTTTCTGCTTTTAATGATATATTATACATTCCTATTCCAACAGCTTCTCCATGACTATAAGTTGTAAAATTATAATACTTTTCAATGGCATGACCTAATGTATGTCCAAAATTTAGTAGCATTCTTTCTCCTAAATCTTTTTCATCCATTTCTACCACTTGCCTCTTTATATCACAACACTTATATATTATTTCTTCTATATTATCCATAACTTCGTCTCTGCTTTTTAAACTCATTAATTTATAAAAGAAATCTTTATCTTTTATGCATCCGTACTTAATTACCTCTGCCATACCATCTTTATAAAATTTATTTGATAAAGTATGCAAAACTTCTGGATCTATAAAAACTGCTTTAGGTTGATAAAAGCTTCCTACTAAATTTTTACCTTCTGGAAGATCTACTGCTACCTTCCCTCCTACAGAGCTATCAACCTGTGCTAATAAAGATGTGGGCACTTGAATAAATGGTACTCCTCTAAGGAATGTAGAGGCTGCAAAGCCTCCTAAATCTCCTATTACTCCTCCACCTAAAGTTATTATAAGTTCTTTTCTTGTTAGCTTAAAATCTAATAATTCTTTATATATTTTTGGTAAAGTATCGAAAGATTTCGTTTCTTCCCCAGGCTCTAAAGCAAGTTTTCTTGTGGAATATCCAGCATCATTTAAAGATTTTACTACTATTTCGCCGTAATATTTATTTACATTTTCATCTGTTATTATAAAAATCTTTTTGCCTTTATATATTTTTTTTATTTCTTCTCCTATGTTATTTAGAAGACCTTTTTTTATGAAAATATTGTAACTATTTTCTTTTAAATCTACAAATATATTCTTTTCCACCTTTCTCACCCTTTAGTATTAGATTTCTCTTCCAACTGCATTAGCAATTACCTTTAATTCTTCAACTAATTTACCATATACACTAGGCTTAATTGATTGTTGTCCATCACACCATGCATTGTCTGGATCGTTATGAACTTCAATAATAAGTCCATCACAGCCTACTGCAACTGCTGCTTTTGCTAATGGATCAACCATCCACCACTTACCTGCTGCATGACTTGGATCTATTACTACTGGCAAGTGACTTAATTTTTTAACAGCTGGAACTGCACTTAAGTCTAAAGTATTTCTAGTATATGTTTCAAAAGTTCTTATTCCTCTTTCACAAAGAATTACTTTCTCATTTCCACCAGCCATAATATATTCAGCTGACATTAACCATTCTTCAATGGTTGCTGATAATCCTCTTTTTAATAGTATAGGCTTACTTGTTTTACCTAACTCTTTTAGAAGCTCAAAATTTTGCATATTTCTTGCTCCTACTTGTATTACATCTACATCTCTTTCAAATACCTCAATGTCATATGGTGACATTAATTCAGTTACTATTGGAAGCCCTGTTTTTTCTCTTGCTTCTTTTAATAGTTCTAAACCGTGATATTTTAACCCTTGGAATGAATATGGGGAAGTCCTTGGCTTAAATGCTCCACCTCTTAAGAAATTTGCACCTATCTTTTTTACTTCTTCTGCTATTCCAACTATTTGTTCTTCAGTTTCAACTGAACATGGTCCTGCTACCATTGCTAATTTCTTACCACCTATTTTTTGTCCATTTACATCAATAATTGAAGGTTCTGGGTGAAACATTTTATTAGCTTTCTTAAATGGTTCTGCTACTCTCATAACCTTATCTACACATCTATATGCTTCAACTTCGCTTGGATCAATTTTACTTGTATCACCAACAAGACCTAATATCATTAAGTCCTTCCCAATTACTGGATTTACCTCTACACCTTTTTTTTGAAGTGCTTCTGTTAATTTGTTTATTTCCGCTTTTTCTGTTTGTGGATTTAAAATTACTACCATTTTCTTTCCCCCTATTCTTTAATTTGAAAAAAGAGAGCTCAAAATTAATGAGCTCTCTTAAATAATCTCTTTTAAATATAAGATATATATATCTATAGAAATATGTTAAAAATTATACACTCATTAAAAAGTTATTATTATTTTTCTTGCAAAATAAATAGCCAGCGCTAAAATAAAAGCCCCAGAATGTAAAATATAAAAAGCTATAAATTTTTGCTTGAAATATTCCAATAATATCTTTCATTGTGTCCTCCATTACATATTAATATAAATACTTTTCTTCTCATAATTATATCAAATTGGTACTATGTGTCAATATATTTTCAGGATTTTTTACAAAATTGGTGATATTAATCTTATTAATGATTCCCTTATCTTTAATACTTTACCCCTATTTACAAATTCCTCCGGATCAATTATATTAGAGTATTCTATATCTTTGAAAAACTGTTTTTCTAAATTTTTAGCTACTCTATCATCAAAAATAAATGCATTAACTTCGAAATTTAAACTAAAACTTCGTATATCCATATTAGCTGTTCCTATTGATGAAACTTCACTATCTGCAACAATTGTTTTAGCATGGATAAATCCATTGTTATATGTGTAAATTTTTACTCCTGCATCTAATAATTCTCCACTATAAGCACTTGCAGCCCATTTCATGAAAAAATGATCTGGATTACCTGGAATTATTATTCTAACATCAACACCAGATAAGGCTGATAATTTTAATGCCTCAAGCATTGATGCATCAGGAACAAAATATGGTGTTTCTAAATATACATTTTTTTTTGCATTATTAATTATTTTTATATATCCATTTTTTATATACTCTTCATTATGATCAGGACCACTAGTTACAATTTGCATTGCAACATCACCTTTATTTTCAGCACCACTATTATGATATTTATTAAAATTCTCTATTTCTTCTCCAGCTGCATAACACCAATCAAGAAGAAATCTATCTGTTAAATCATTAACTGCCTCACCCTCAATTCTAATATGAGTGTCCCTCCAAAATCCTATTTTTTTATCCTTATTTATATATTCATCTCCTACATTAAACCCACCAGTATAGCCATATTCACCATCTATAACTACTATTTTTCTATGGTTTCTAAAATTTATACGTGTATTTATATGTGGTAAAATCCCCGGGAAAAATATAGCAAATTTTCCTCCATTATTAAGAAAATTTCTTAGTCCTTTTTTAGTAATAGTATATGATCCCATACTATCTACTAAAAATCTTACTTCTACACCTTCCTTTGCTTTTTCCTCTAATATTTTTATTATTTTTTTCCCTAATTCATCTTTTCTAAAAATATAATATTGAATATTAATAAACTTTTTCGCATTTTTTAAATCATTTAATAAATCTTTAAATTTATCTTCACCATTATAATAAATTTTCACTCGATTATTGTTTGTATATTTTGCTCCTGAATGGTTAAAGTTCATTTTTACAAGATCAAAGTAAGACTTGCTTATATGAGAACTATCATTTTCCCTTTCCCATTCTTTGCATATTTCTCTTTTTTTCTTCTTATCAATAATCTTCTTTTCTTTAAACAATCTTTCACGACTAAAATTCTGACCTAGCAACAAATAAATAATAAATCCTATACCTGGTAATACAATCATTATTAATAACCAAGCCCAAGTAGTTGTTGGTTCTTTTCTTTCTATAAAAATTAATGATAAACAACAAAATATATTTACAAAAACAATTGTTAATCCTACGATAATAGTAATTGACATTTCTTTCTCCCTTTGTATCTAAATTAAAAAAGTCCAAAAAATCTCTTTTTAATATTTTTCTTTGCTTCTTTATTATTAGGATTTATTTTTAAAGCTACTTTAAAATCTTCTTGAGCTTTCTTTTCATTACCTATTCTTTTTAATAATAATCCTCTTAATAAATAATACGTATCTGAATTACCATTTAATTTTATTGCTTCAGTATAATCAAAAATTGCCTTTTCAATTTCACCTTTCTTTTCAAAGGCTATACCTCTTTTATAATAACAATATTCATATTTAGCGTTTCTATCTAAAGCTTTAGTGTAATAATTTATTGCTGATTCAATATTTCCTTCTGCTAAAGCAACATCCCCTAAATTGCAAAAAGCATAAAAATTATCTGGATCTATTTCTAATGCCTTACTATAATCTTTTTTAGCTAACTCTAAATTTCCCAAAGCCTCATAATCTACGCCTCTATTATTGTAATACAAGCCATCTGTTCCATTGGAATATTCAATAGCTTTATTATAATATTCTATTGCCTTTTTACTCTCTCCCTTATTACTATAGATTCTTCCTAAATTGTTATAGCAAGCAGAATAATCTTCTCTCATTTCTAAACATTTTTCATAATATTCTATAGCTTTTTCGTATTCACCTACATCAGCATAAACCCTTGCTAAATTAAAATAAGCTGTTACTTCATTAGGATTATTTTCAATTTCATCAATAAAAACCTTTATAGCTTCTTTATATCTATTGTTATTCACATAAAAAGACCCTAAACTTTCATATCCTTCTATATAATGCTTATTGCATTTTATAGCTTCAATAAAACATTTTTCACCATTTTTGTAATCCTGTAATTTTAAATATACTTCTCCCATTTCATTTAAAGCAAAAGGATAGTTTGGGCTTATTTCAACTGCTCTTTTAAAATCACTTAAAGCTTCTTTATATCTTCCTAATAATTTATAAGATAAACCCCTATTAGCTATACAATATGAATATTCATTATTACATTCTATAGCTTTAGTATAATATTCAATTGCTTTTTCATACTCATCCTTTAAATGATATATCTCTCCTAATTCATCATATACAAAAGAATAATTATTATTTAGTTCTATAGCTTTTTCAAAATCTATAATTGCCTTATTAATATCTTCAATTTCTCTATATAATACCCCTCTATCAGCATAGTAATACTCATATCCAGTACTATCTATCTCTATAGCTTTATTAAAATACTCTAAAGCTAGGTCCATATTCTTCATTTCAAAGTATACTCTTCCTAGCTCATTATATCCTTGAGATTGTTCAGGTGAAACTTCAATTGCCTTTTTTAAATCAGCAATAGCCTTATCATACTCTTTTCTTAAAAAATATGCTTTTCCTCTTTTAAAATAAACATATCCATTGTCTCCATCAAGCCGTATACTTTCAGTATAATCTTCTATATCTTTTATATTATTTATAACATTGTAAGCATTCCCTCTAAATAAATAATATTCAGAATTATTTTTATCAAGCTCTATAGCTTTTGAGTAATTATTTATAGAAGCTTCAAAATCCTTCTTTACATAATACACATGTCCCAATCCGATATAGGCTTCTTCATTATCTTTATTTTCTTTCAAAGCTTCATTATATTCCTCTAATGCTTCATTATACTTATTTAAATCATAAAATCCATTACCTTTTTGAACATGAAGCAAACTATTGTTGATTCCTAATCTTAATCCTTCATTACATACTTTAATTCCTTCTAAGAATCTTCCTGTCCTATTATAAATCATAGCTTTATTAACATAAGCCTCTACTAATTCAGGACATATCCTTAATGCATAATTACAAGCCTCAATGGCTTCTTCGTACATTCCTAAATTACATAATATTTTTCCTTTGTTTTTATATGCATGTGCCATGCCACCATTTAATTCAATAGCTTTATTGCACGCTTCTAAAGCTTCATCATATTTTTTCATACTACATAATAAACTTGCTTTATTATTATAAACAACATCTAGTTCATAATTTAATTCAATTGCTTTATCATACAATTCTAAAGCTTTATCATACTCTTTTTTATCATGGTATATACTTGCTTTTCCTCCATATGCTTCTCCTAAATTTTTATCAATTTCAAGAGCTTTATCATAATACTTTAAACTTTCATTAATTTCATTTGAATAATATAATGTATTAGCTATAAATGTTAGTATTTTTGTTTTTTCAAAATTTGTATCTACCTCTATTTCTTTGGCAATTCTTAAAGCATTATCTAGGTCATTACATATAAAATATGCTTTTGCAAGAATATATTTTTCATTTACATCTACAGTAAATTTGTAATTATCAATAATATATCTACTAATGCATTTCATTCTATTGCTAATGTATAGGTCATATTGAAATAAAGAGTGTAACTTTTCATAATATTTTAATGATTCAATATAATTTTCTAATGATAGGTATACTTCTCCTAAATATTCTATAGCAGTTACATTATTTTCATTTATATCAATAGCTTTTTTTAAATCATTATATGCTTCATCTAATTTCCCTTGTCTTAAATAAGCTTCTCCTCTTAATGAAAAAGCTTCATCCCCTTCTTCACCATTATTTATAGCATCTGTTAAAATATTAATTCCTTCATTAACCTTATTAAACCTTAATAAAAATCTTCCTTCTAATATTTTTAAATCATTGTGATATGGTGCTATACTTTTAGCCTTATCAATACTCTTTTGGGTCTCATAAAAATTTTCATTATATACATAATAATCTCCATCATAATAACTCTTAATAAACTCATCATGATCTATATATTCATTTTCTTTAAATAATTCATATCTTAATTTAAATTTTTTATTTATGTTCGCTAATAAGAAATTAATAAATCCCCTTGGATATCTTTCATAAAGTTCTTCTTTTTTATCACTCCATGAAAAGAAATCATTTAGAATAATCCATACATTTGTTGGTAAATTATACTTATTCATAAAGTAATTTAATAACCTATCACTAACTTCCAATGAGGTATCTATTCTAAAACAAACATCTTCCTTAAGTAATTCTTTCCAACTTTCTTCATTTCGTCTTAAGAAAAAATTCTCATAAACATCCTCAACTTTTTTCATAAAGATATCTACTGGATTATTATCATCAATGTTTGTATCTTCTTCCACCTCTTCTTTTAATGCTTCTTCATAAGCACTTCGTAACATTTGAAAACCTTCTGGATCTTCCTCTGGATGGTAAATATTTAATTTTTCCATATAAGCTTGTCTTATAGCATTCTTGTCATTAGTTGGCTCTATACCTAAAATGCTCCATTTATCCATAATTAAAACTCCTGATCTCTTTCAATTTCATTTAATAAATTTTTAAATTCCTCATATGCATCTTGAATCTCTAACTTATTTTGCCTATCTAAAGCATTTTCAAAATTACATATTCCTTGTTCAATATATTTTCTTGTTTCACCAATGCTTTCTTCAAACATTCTTTCTCCTCTAGCTAAAAGAAGTTTATTTTCCTCCTGATCTCTAGGATGTATTTTTATTTCTTTTAATTCCTCTAATCTAGATGCTATTTCTTCTTTTGACATATGTCCTGGATTTTTTTCAATTACTACCTTCTTTTTATCTCCTGTAGAAACTACTGTAACTTCAACTTCTAATATTCCATTTATATCATAAGTATATCTAACATCTATTGCTTGCTTTCCTGCTTCATCTGGAGGTACATTTACTATAAGTTCTCCTAAGGAAATATTTTCTTTTGAGTGTCTACTTTCTCCTTGTAAGATTTCAACAGTAATTTTCTTTTGATTGTTTTTTATTGTATACAATCGTTCTACCTTACTAACAGGAATAATAGTATTCCTTTCAATTATCGGGAAAAAGTGTCCACTTTCAAAATAACCTCCTGGTTTTTCAACTGAAGTATTTGTGCCTAACGTATATGGACAAACATCTGTTAATATCATTTCTTTTATTGCTTTGTTTCTTTCCTTCATAGCTGCTTGAACTGCTGCTCCTAAAGCAACAACCTCATCAGGATTTATGTTGGTTGCAGGTAATCTTCCAAATAATTTACTTACAAATGAACGAATTAATTGAAGCTTTGTTCCTCCCCCTACTAATACAATAGTGTCAACTTCTTTAAGCTTTATTGAAGCATCACTTAATGCTCTTTCTATTGGTTTCCTTAGTTTTGCAAGAAGTAGTTCAGAATCTCTTTCAAATTCATTCATTGTAATTTCAGAATTATATTCTTTTCCATTTATAACTGCAGAGATCTCAATACATTTATTATTTGATATATTTCGTTTCCCAATTTCAGCTTGTTTCCTAATGAGATTGTAAGTCTTTAAATCTAAATCACTAATTTCTATATCGTTTTTTCTAGCAAAGATTTCAATTAGTATTTTAGTAAAATCTTCTCCTCCAAGATAGTTATCCCCTGCCACAGCTCTAACTTCCATTATATTTTTATATAATTCTAAAACAGAAACATCAAATGTTCCTCCTCCTAAATCAAAAACCAAAAACTTAGTATTAGAGCTTTTTTCATGAAGTCCATAAGCTATTGCAGCTGCTGTAGGTTCGCTAATTAATCTCTCAACTTTTAACCCAGCAAGTTCTCCTGCTCTTTTAGTAGCTCTTCTCTGAGTATCATTAAAATATGCTGGAACACTAATAACAGCTTCTGTTACTTCTTCTCCTAAAAACTTTTCAGCATCTTCTTTTAGATTTCTTATAATAAGTGAAGATAATTCTTCTGGTAAGAATTTTCTCCCTCCAATTTCATATTCCTTCTTTGTACCCATATTTCTCTTAAAAAGTGAAACAGTACTTAAAGGATTCGTAATTTGCCTTTCCCTAGCAATTTTCCCAACAAAAATTTCTCCTTCTTCATTTGCACTAACAATTGATGGTGTTAATTTTTCTCCAAATACATTTGGTATAGTAACAGGACCATCTTCAGTAAAATATCCTACTAAACTATTAGTTGTCCCTAAATCTATTCCTATTATAGCCATTTTTACCTCCTATTTTCTTCCTGTGAAGCATTTATCATTTCTATGATTTTCTTATATATATTATCCCATTTTAATTCTGATTTACTTTTATTTATCTCATTGTTGAATCCTTCAATACTGCCACATCTATCTATGCAACTATTAATCGCTACTTTTTTTTCACCCATTAAACTATAAATAAACAGCTTTCCACTAAAAGCCACTATATCATCTATTAATAGCTCTATTGATTTATCAATAGTTTCTAAAGCTTCATTATATCTTTCAAGCATAGCCAAGCATAAAGCTTTAACATAGTACGCAAATCCTGATTTATTATCTATTTCAATTGCCCAATCAACCCATTCTATAGCATGAGAATAATCAGAAACATCTCTTAGTATTATTGCTTTTTCAATTCCAAGCTTTACATTTTCATACCCTAAATCTAATGCAATATTACATGTATCCATAGCATCCCTATATCTTTCTTGCGCCCTTAATAATCTGCTTTTATTTAAATAAGAATTTAAATATTTGGGGCATATATTAATTGCATTGTTAAAACTATCTTCTGCCTCTTCAAATCTATTTAAATAATATAATGCATTTCCTTTATGATTGTATGATATTTCAATATCATAATTAAGCTTAACTGCCTCTTCACTAATATCTAATGCTTTATTATAATTACCTAAATCTATTAGCACCTTACTTAATCTATTGTAGACTGGCTCATATTCTTTTTGAATTTGAATACATTTTTCAAAGTATTCCATAGCCTCCTCTGATTTACCTTCTTCATCTAATATTAAACCTTTATATAAATAGGTTTTAGGATTCATAGGTTCAATATTTATTGCTTTTTCAATGTAATCTAGTGCCTTATTAAATCTTTTATTGAAGCTTAATACATTAGAACATAATAACAATTCATTTACATCTAGTTCAGCATCTTGTACTGTTTTGATAATTTCATAAGCTTTTTCAGATTCATTTAAATATACATAACTTGTAGCTAAAGAAATTTTCTCAGAATTATTTAAATCTTCTTTATTACAATATTTATCAATAATTAAGTTTGACGAAGAATTAAAGAGATTTATTAAGTAATCATTTTTTTCTTTGTGAAGAATTTCTTTATATAACTCCCTGCTTTCCTCGTATTTGCCATAAGATAAAGCACTTTTAGCAAGTAATTTTTTTATTTTTATATTCTGCTTATCAAATTGCAATGATTGTTTAAAATCTTTATATGCTTCCCTTATCATTCCATTTGATAAATATATATTTCCTCTAATGTAATAAGCATCTTTATCTTCGCTATCTTCTTCAATAGCTTTTGTAATCACTTCTAAAGCCTCTGAAATATTATGCCTTTCTAATAAACAAGCTGCTTCCAAAACTTTAATTTTTGTGCTACTAATATTTTTTTCTTTTATCTCATGGATCTTTTTCTCTGCATTATACAAATCTTTTTTATCAATAAGTGTATTTATTTCATTATATAATTCCTTATTTTTATCCATTTTAATCTCCCCTAATAGAAATACTTGTAATTATATTATCTCATAAATTATTTAACTTTTACTATTTTTTTCTTATTTTTTTATTCTTTTTACCTTAACCCTATATTTATTTCTTACTTAAGATAAATTATACTATAAGAAGAGTATTATCTAGAATTTATGGAGATGAAAAAGTTATGAATTTAATTGGTAAAGGTAATACAGCAGAAATTATTGAACAGAATGATTCATCTGTTTGTAAACTATTTTATGAAGGCTACCCTTATAGTGCTATTATGCGAGAATATAATAACGCAGTTTTAGTGCAATCATTTAATTTACCATCACCTAAGGTTTATAATATTACAACAATTGAAAATCGCACAGGAATAATATATGAAAGGCTTTATGGTGAATCAATCTTAGAAAAATTGTTTCGTGGTGAATATTCAGATTTATTATTAAAACAAATTACTGATTTACATAAAACAATTTTAAATTGCCATACTAATAAAGGAATGTCATATAAAGAATTTCTTAAATCATGCATTGGTGAAAGAACTAATATTAATGCTGAGATATATAATGAAATTAACGGGCTTCCAGAAGGGACTTCTTTATGTCACGGTGATTATCATCCAGGCAATATATGGATAAACAAAAGCGACCAAGCTTTGATAATTGATTTTATGAATGTTTGTACTGGTCCATGGCAATATGATGTTGCACGGACATATGTTTTAATTTCAGAAGGTCCGATACCAGAAGAAGCACCCAATAAGGAAGAAATCAGTAACATGCAAAGGATATTAGCTGATACATATTTAAAGAATATGAAAACTACCTACAATGAAATAAGTAAGTACGTATCAATAATACAGAAGTGCCGTCTATATGAATTAGAATTAAAGTAATAATCAAATTTTCCAGTTATAAATTTTTTTACTTTTCTATACATTGAAAAAAGGGTGTATGGTCTAATACCAATACACCCTAAATTTTATAATCAAATTATGCGAAATATCTATCTAATAATCCCTTAAATGCTCTACCATGTCTAGCTTCATCTTTACACATTTCATGTACTGTGTCATGAATTGCATCTAAGTTTAATTGTTTAGCTAATGTTGCTAAATCTTTCTTACCTTGACAAGCTCCATGTTCTGCATCTACTCTCTTTTGTAAGTTAGTCTTAGTATCAGCATCAACAACTTCACCTAACATTTCAGCAAACTTAGCTGCATGTTCTGCTTCTTCAAAAGCAATTCTCTTATATGCTTCAGCAACTTCTGGGAATCCTTCTCTATCTGCTTGTCTTGACATTGCTAAATACATACCAACTTCAGTACATTCTCCAGTAAAGTTAGCTTGTAATCCTTCAATTATTCTTGGATCAACACCTTTAGCAACTCCTATAAAGTGTTCATCAGCAAAATCTAATGATTCTGACTTTTCAACGAATTTATCTGCACCTGCTCCACATACTGGGCACTTTTCTGGTGCTGCTTCTCCTTCGTAAATATAACCACATACTGTACATACAAATTTCTTCATTCTTAATCCTCCATTTATTTATTTTCTATCTTATCTTATAAGCTTTAAACTCTTATTTATCTCTCGCTTACAGATTTTATTATATAATAATAATTATTAGTTGTAAAGAGTTTTTTTGAAAAAATATTTATTAACATTTTGTTCATAATCTTTTTGTATTTATCTCATATTTATTGACATTGTTTCAATATAACTATATAATTACTTATATTATTAAAAATTAATATTATGCATTGAAAAGAAGTAGTATCATTATTTTAATACTTTTAGAGAGTCATTGGATGGTGTAAAATGATAGTATTTATATGAGAACTTGTCTTGGAGCATTACTTGTAAAGCAAGTACGTTTAAATACGTTATAATTTACTTAAGTGAAGATTATTTATAATCTTAATAAGAGTGGTACCACGGAAATTTATCTTTCGTCTCTTCAATTATGAGACGAAAGTTTTTTTATTTTAAGGAGGATAATAATGGGAAAATACGGAACTGAAATTGATAAAAAATGGCAAGACAAATGGGCTGAAGAGAATTTATATAGATTTAATCCTAATAATCTTGACAAAAAATTATACACATTAGAAATGTTTTCTTATCCATCTGGAAGTCAATTACATGCTGGGCATTGGTTTAATTATGGGCCTGTTGACTCATGGGCAAGACTAAAAAGAATGGAAGGTTACAACGTATTTCAACCAATGGGATTTGATGCTTTTGGACTACCAGCTGAAAATTATGCAATAAAAACAGGAATTCATCCTAAAGATTCCACATATAAAAACATAGAGACTATGGAAAAACAATTAAGAGCTATGGGTGCTATGTTTAACTGGGAAAATGAAGTTATTACTTGTGACCCTGATTATTATAAATGGACTCAATGGTTATTTTTAAAGTTATATGAAAAAGGATTAGCTTATAGAAAAAAAGCACCTGTTAATTGGTGTCCATCTTGTAATACTGTATTAGCTAACGAACAAGTAGTTGATGGTGCTTGTGAGCGTTGTGGAAATGAAGTCACTAAAAAAGAACTTACTCAATGGTTCTTTAAAATTACTGACTATGCTGATGAATTATTAGAAAAGCTAGATGATTTAGACTGGCCTGAAAAAACTGTAGCGATGCAAAAACACTGGATTGGTAAATCAACTGGTGCTGAAGTAACATTTAAAGTAAAAGATTCTGATTTAAGCTTCAATGTTTTCACAACAAGAGCTGATACCTTAAATGGTGTTACTTATGTAGTTTTAGCACCTGAAAATAAATTAGTTGATAAATTAACTACAGATGAGCATAAAAATGAAGTAGAAGAATATAAAATTTCATCTGCTAAACAATCAGAAATCGAAAGACAATCTATTTCAAAAGAAAAAACTGGTGTATTTACAGGCTCTTATGCTATAAATCCTATTAATGGTAAGGAAGTTCCAATTTGGATATCTGATTATGTATTAGCAACTTATGGAACTGGTGCAGTTATGGCTGTTCCAGCACATGATGAAAGAGATTTTGCTTTTGCAAAAAAATTTAATTTGCCAATTGAACAAGTAATAAAAAGCAAAAATGGAGAAAATGTTGAACTTCCTTATTGTGAATATGGAATAATTATTAATTCTGGTGAATTTGATGGTTTAACAACAGAAGAAGGTAAAATTAAAATAATTGATAAACTTTCTGAAAATAATTTAGGATCTCAAAAAGTCAATTACAGACTTAGGGATTGGTTGGTATCAAGACAAAGATACTGGGGTGCTCCTATTCCAGTTATATATTGTGATAAGTGTGGTATTGTACCAGTTCCAGAAAAGGATCTTCCTGTAGAACTTCCTTACGATGTTGAATTTGCTCCAGACGGTAAATCACCTCTTGCTAAATGTGATGAATTTGTTAATACCACTTGTCCACACTGTGGTGGAGCTGCTAAAAGAGAAGTCGATACTTTAGATACCTTTGTTTGTTCTTCTTGGTATTACTTAAGATATCCTGATAATAAAAACACTGAAAAACCTTTTGTTCCAGAAATAATTAATAAGATGCTTCCTGTTGATAAATATGTTGGTGGACCTGAACATGCTTGTATGCATCTATTATATGCAAGGTTTATAACTAAAGCACTAAGAGATATGGGGTATTTAAATTTCGATGAGCCATTCAAATCCTTAACTCATCAAGGTTTAATTTTAGGTCCTGATGGATTAAAAATGAGTAAATCAAAAGGTAATACTATCTCTCCAGATACTTATATTTCTGAATATGGAGCAGATGTATTTAGAATGTACTTAATGTTTGGTTTTGCCTATACTGAAGGTGGTGCTTGGAGTGATGATGGTATTAAATCTGTTGGAAGATTTATAGATAGAATTGAAAGAATTATAGATTCAATTAAAGAAGAATTAAATAAAGAAAATTCTAAATCTACTATTGATACAGCTGAAAAAGAATTAAACTTCTGGAGACACACTGCAATTAAAGGTGTTACAGAAGATGGTGATAAAATGCAATTTAATACTGCCATAGCTAGATTAATGGAATTAACAAACGCTTTATCAAAGTATCTATCTGAAGATAACAAGAATTTAGAATTCTTAAAAGAAGTTTCTCTTGATTTCTTAAGATTATTAGCTCCATTTGCGCCTCACTTTGTAGAAGAAGAATGGGAACTTTTAGGCAATAAATCTTCTGTTTTCAATGAAAAATGGCCTATATTTGATAAGAACGCCTTAGTTAAAGATGAAGTTGAAATTGCAATACAAATAAACGGTAAAATCAAAAGTAAAATTAATGTATCATCGAGCCTTGATGAAAATGGTATTAAAGAATTATCTCTTAATGATGATACTATTAAAACTAACCTTGAAGGCAAGAATGTAATTAAAGTAATTGTAATTAAAGGAAGACTTGTTAATATTGTTGCTAAATAGACCTTATATAAAATATATAATAAAAAGGTTGTGCTTGCCACAACCTTTTTATTCTTCTTCATTTAATATTTCTTTAAACTCCATAAGAGTATTATTAACTAAATTATCATCTAGTTTTTCATAATAATCTATATAACCTGAACTATCTAATGCACCAAATATATCCTTACTCATCATCATCCATATTTCTGGTATATAAACCCATACTATTTCTTCATAGCTACAGCTTAGTAGAAAATGTTCAACTCCCCAAAATACATATTCCTCTATTCTATGTAATTTGTTAAATAATTTGTAGTCTTCTACTGCCTTATTAGATAATTCATAATTATATAAATCTACAAAAAAGTAATCAAAATTCTTTCTACTGCTTTTATATGCATCTCCATAGATTATTTTTATTTTAGAGTTTTCTCCAAAATTATTAAGATATAAATCTATTATTTCTTTAGAGCATTCATATACCGTTACTTCTTTAACCTCCTGTTTTTTTGCCATTTCCTGCACAACATATCCAATTCCTAAACCTACTACTCCAACATTTCCTCTTGCATACTTTATTGTTTCATAAGAACTTTGAATTTCTAAAGGACTTATTTTCATTACACATGAATTTCCATTTAATAACTTAGGTATTGGTATCTCTATATTTTCTTCTTTTTTATGTAAATACCCTAAGTTTCTTTTTTCACAAGTTTTTATTATTTTATACTCCCCAATATTTCCCTCTTTGATTTTGCTATTATATTCATTTATTTTTTCTATTAAATAATTCCTTTGAAAAGGCTCCATTTTCCCGCTCACTTTCTAACACATATTTATTCTATTATAATATAAATTTTACATTTAGTATATGTATTCACTATTTACTTGATTTTTTTCAATTCTTTTTGTTGAAAATCCATTTTATTATGATATACTTACCTTAATAAAAATAATTATAAGTAGGTGATATTAATGAAAAATATATCTATAAGTGAAGAAGCATATTCTGAATTTGTTGATTTTTTAAAAGAAAATAATGTTGATGACTATAATATAAGAATTAATTTAGCTGGTTATGCATGTAGTGGTGCAGTTTTCAATATTTCTGTCAGCACTCCTTCAGATTCAGATATAACTGAAGTTGTAAATGATATAACATTTATTATAGAAAAAACATTAGTAGATGAATTTGGTGGATTCATTATTACTTCTTCTGAAGAGAATGGTGGAAATGGATTATCACTAAAACCTGTTATTCCAGGTGAAGGTGGATGTTCAAGTTGTGGTGGCGGCTGCCACTAATATAAATATGGGATGTTTAAAAATGAATAAATCATTTTGAACATCCCTTTTTATTTATAACTTAAAATACAAAAATCACATTTATGCGAAACCCTTTATTTATTATCTAATGAAAAATCTTCATCTATATACTTTTCACTAATAGTATTAATTCCTGTTAGTAAATCTATCCAATATTTATTATTAATAATTACTTTTGCTTTGTTCTCTTCATCCACATCTTTTAATTTAGAATTTCTGAATTCAGCAAATAGATCATCAATTTCGTTAGACAAATTGCTCATGGCTTTAATCTGTTCAAAAGTATTTCCTTCTAAAGTAAGTTTGAAATTTGATGTAGTCATTTCTGTTTCCAATATTTTATTTATATATTCCTCTATTCTCCAATGAACTTCATTAGAAGCTGAATCTTTAGTTTTAACGCTTTTCGAAAATAAATTAAATACTGAATCATTCCTATAAAAATTATATTCTTCCCATAATTTAGCAATATTAACAGATATATCGGAATAATTTTTATATAGTTTAAGTAAATCATTATTTTCTAAATAATTAGTTGATATAACATTGTTTAAAATTTCTTTGTTACTTTCATTTAATATTTTAATACTCGCAATATTATTATATGCTTCTTGACCTATTTTATATTTGTAATTATAGCTTTTTGTAGCAAAAATAACATTTAGTAAAATACTAAATACTAATATAATTGCTATAAATTTATTTTTCATAATACCCTCTTTCATTTTTAATATTTCTATCTCGCCCAATCATGAATTGATTCCCTTACCATTTCTAAGGCAGAACTTTTTCCCTCTCCAATCACTCTATTAATATTAATTCTTCTAATCTTTCCATAGCTTTTACTTAATGAAAGTTCCTCCTTGCCTATAATAACCCATATTATTTTATTATTTATAGGTTTTATGTCTAATTCACTCTCCCCTAATCCATCAGTAAAGTAAATTAATATTGAATTTCTTAAATTATTTTCTTTTATATATCTAATTACTGGTGAAAAAGCTGTAGAACCATTATTAGCTATTCTATTTTTAATGTCAACTTTACTATTTAATGAATAAACCCTCCTTATTGCATTATCACATTCAATTACTTTTATTTTACCATATTTACTTTTGGTAATTTCATAAACTTCTAATACTATTTTTTTATAATCTTCTTCAGTCATGCTAGCACTTATATCAATTGCTAAAATTACTTCTGGAATAATATTAGGTAATTTACCCCTTAAATCCAATCTTTCTGGTTGCCTTCTATCTCTTCTAGTTATAGTTTTTTTGTAATTTGCTTTTGTTGATGGAATCATATTTTTTAGTAGTTTCTGCCAATTAAGTTCTGAACTTTTATTGAAACCTTTAATAATATCCTGTATATCCTTAGGCTGTTTTTCATCAATAATACTTAATGCTATTTTTTTTATATTATTTTCAATTACTTCATTGCTAACATCTATCTCTTCCCAAATCTTATGTACACTTCCTATTTCAATACTTTTTTTAATACTTTCCTTGGTTATCTCCTTAATTATCTTTCGTTCCTTTTTATCTAGAGCTTTTTGAATTATTTCTGCATATTCTTCTATAGATTTACCGCTTTTCACATCTATATTAAGCTCTTTTCTAACAGAATCTATTTTTTTTATATCTGTTGGAAGATTTCTAATATATTGATTTACAGATATATCTAATGCTAAATTAACAGCCTCATTACTATATTTTTGTCTTAAGTTTTTACTCCTTATATAATGGTAATACATCATATGGTATATTTCATGCTTAAATAAAGCAGCAATTTCTTTTTTATTATATTGTAATACTAAAATCGGATTAAAATACATTGTAAATCCTTCATTATTAGGCTTAGTTGCCATTGGAAATGTGATATCTAGCCTTATATCCCTAACAACCTTAAGCATAAAATTTCCGAAAAAGCTATCTTCACCATCTATCATATCTATTATAATATCATTTATATATTCAAAAAAATCTCTTTTAAAATTACTATCAAGTTGTGTTACATTTTCTAAATTACTAACTCTCTTAATTAAATTTATTTTTTCATCCATATTAATTTCACCTATATATTAATATAAATTCCAAAATAACTATTTATAAATGCTTCACAATCTAATAATTTATTATAAAACTCTTCATTGCTCTCTTTTCTTATTTCTTTCATTATTCCAAGCCTTAAATCTCTAGGATATATTCCAAGTAATTCTGAAAATAAGTTTATATCTTTGCTTTTTCCACTATTTTCAGCATAATTAAATGCATTTTTTGCTAAAATGTATAATCTAGAGTGAGATTCTTTTTCCAAATCTTCTTTAATATATATTGGTAATGTATCATAAGAAAATAAATTCTCAATTCTTATTAATTGTTTTTTAGGCTTAGATATATAGTTAATAAAATCTGTAGCTATACTTACCCCTACATTTCCTCTAACAACATTAAAAAAAATGTTTTTAGAGTAATTCTCTTTATTATTTTTATATATTTTATATGCTTTTGATATTCTCTCCCAGCTTCTTGGAGTTGCTTTTATATGTTCAGTAGAGCTTACTGTATGAAGATAACTTGGGAACTCTCCCAAAAAGTCTAAAATATCATAATCAATATTCCCATCATTTATACCCCACTTTAGCCACTCCTTAATGTCTGAGTCCATTTCAATCCAAACAAATCTATTTTCTTGTGCTGGATCCATATCTACTACTTGATAATCACTTTCTTCAAAATTATCATATTGATTTGATGGATTCATTGCTGCAATTATTTTCACTTTGTCTGGAAGTGAAAAACCATTTATTTCTCTATTTAATATAAGATTCATAAGCTCTTGCTGTACTGTATGATCACATCTGTTTAATTCATCAATAAATAAAATTATATCTTTATTCTCTTTTTTACTTAACTCATTTATCTGCGATAATTTATAATGCATAGCATAAATAGTTCTATCATTCTTCACTATAGGTAGTCCACCTATCTCTCCTTCCTTTAATAGATTTGCATCTATAGTTACCAAGTTCCAATTATTTTCTGCTGCCATTTGTGATATTAATGCTGTTTTCCCAATACCACTTTCTCCTATTATTAATGGAACCTCATTACATTCTAATACTAAACTTGCTGTCTTCATCACTTCTGTGTAATTCATATTTTACCTCTCCTTATTTAGAAAGATTATAATCCGCTAATATTTTTTTTGTCTTTTCATTTCCATATTCCCATATAAATCTAATCTTATCCATTTCAAGAATATCTAATTCTAAAAAGTCTACCATATATTCTTTTGACATATCATCTTTCTTTATTTTATCAATTAAAATTTCAACTACATCACTTGGCTCAATGGAGTCATATATGTACTTTACTACATTTATATTATCTGATATAAATATTTTCAATTCATCCATATCATAGCTAGATATAAAATTAATTGCTTCCGCACTTTCCTTAATTGCTGCTCTTTTAATTTCTAAAGATGGCTTATTAATAAATTTTATTGCGCCCCAATAATTTTTTAATGCTGCATACTGAACTTCTTTAGATGGATTTTTTATATATTTAATAGAATCATAATCTTTTTGAACCGCTATCATACATAATTCTTCCTCTTGATTTTCAATATACTGCATTGCCCACCCTTTAGATTGAACTGCTGCTTTTTTGATTTTATATGTTGGTTCTTTTATATATAGTAACACATTCCAAAGAAGAGTTACTGCTAATACTCCTAATTCTTCTTCAAGCTCATCTATATATTTTACTGCTAAAGGATTACTTTTTATAGCTATTTCCTTTTCTGAATATGTAGGATTTTTTATATACTTTATAGCAGCTCCATTTCTGCTTAATGCTATATCTATCATTTCCTTACTTGGATTTTCAATTCCTTCTATAATCATTGGATTTTCCTGTAATTGCTTTTCTAATCCTTTATTCATATTTATTGCTCCTTTCTCTGATCCAAGGTTATATTGATAAAAATTATTATTTACTAAAAGTTAAAGAAAAAGGGATTACGCCCAATTAATCCTTGAATTTATCTACTTCCTTATTGACCATATTTAATAAATTATTTAATTCCCAAACTTCTCCATCTTCAATTAACTTATTAAGGGCTTTTTCATACCTGCTGCCTTCTGAGAATCTTCCTAAAGCATTTAATGTTAAAATTTTACTCATTATGTTTGAAATTATATCCGATTTTACTTCAAATAATTTCTGTGCATCCTTAATTTCATCCTTTATTTCAAGCATTTCTTCATCTAAATTAAAGGCAGCATCAGCAGCACTTTTTAATTTTTCTTTAAGCTCTCCTGGTAATTGTTGTTTGTATTTGTAGTTTAAGGAGTGCTCTATTGTAGCCCAGAAATTCATTGCTAATGTTCTAATTTGAAATTCTGCAAGTATTTCCACTAATCCCCCTGCCATATTTACAGGGTATTTTATTATCATATGATAACTTCTATAACCACTTTGTTTTACATTACGTACATAGTCTTTTTCATATAATATTGTCATATCCTTTCTCTCTCGTAATATAGATACCACCTTATCTATATCATCAACAAATTGACACATTACTCTTATCCCTGCAATATCTTCAAGCTCATATCCAACTCTATCTATTGGAATTCCAAACTTATTTGCTTTTTCTAATATACTGGATACTTCTTTTACTCTCCCTGTTACAAACTCAATTGGAGAGTATTCATTATTTCTTCTATATTCTTTTCTTATACTTTTCAATTTTACTTTTATTTCTTCAACTGCCTGTTCATAAGGCATTAAAAAACTTTTCCAATTATTAATTGCCATATTTCTCACCCTAACTACAATGATTCACTTACTATTATTATATCAAAAACTTTTTATTTTCATATTACAATATGATATAATTAAATAAAAAGTAAATTGGACAATTATAGCAAAGGAGATTTGATATGACTATTGAGGATAAAAATATAAATGATATTTCGAAAGATATATATGATAAAACTGTTACATGTCCCGTTTGTGGGAATGTATTTAAAACTAAAGTAGTAAAAGTAAATTCTCCAAGAATCAACTCTAAAGATTCTGATTTTTTTATACGCTATACTGGGATAAACCCCTACCTTTATGAGATCTGGACTTGTAATGAATGTGGCTATTCTGCTTTAAAATCAGATTTTCCTAAAATAAAAAGTTTCCAAAAGGATTTAGTTAAAAATGTGATTACACCTAAATGGAAACCTAGAATTTATCCTGAAATTATGACTGTTGACATAGCTATAGAGAAGTATAAGTTAGCATTATTAAATGCTGTCACTTATGAAGGTAAAAAAAGTTCAATAGGTATGCTATTATTAAAAATAGCTTGGATGTATAGATTGAAAGAGGACACTAAAAATGAAAATAATTATTTAGATGAAGCCTTGAAAACTTTAAGTGAAGCATATTCAGTAGAAAATTTTCCTATATGCGGCTTGTCTAGAGATGCTTTTACATATTTGCTTGGTGACTTAAATAGAAGACTTGGCAATAATTCTGATGCATTAAGATGGTATTCACAAGTAATTACTACTGTAGGTGCTACCCCAAGAATTAAAGACTTAGCTCGAAATGGAAGGGACCTTATAAAAGAAAGTTCATATAGTTAATAAAATTTGGCGTATAATGCATTTTCCTTTTGCAATATACGCCAATTATAAAACATATTTATTCTAAAATAAGTTTTGGAATAAAATTCAAGTAATCTGATGATGTCATAACATAATCAATGCCCTCTATAATACCATTCATAACTTTTCCTAGTGCATTACCATGCAAATGTCCATAAATCACTTTTGATACATTATATTCTGAAAATATTTTTATAAATTCCGATTCTTGAAACTTTTCATTAGTTGGTGGATAGTGAATCATTACGATTATTTTATTAAATCCATCCTTCTTTGCACTCTCTAAAGATAATCTAAGTCTTATTATTTCTCTTTTATAAATTTTATCATCTTTATCTGTAAACTTATCTGATCCTGGACAAATCCAACCTCTTGTTCCGCAAATAGCATAATCCTTATAAGAATAGTAATTATTTTGAATAAATTTGGTGGTTTTAAACATAGAATTCAATTTTGTTATACTCCCCCACCAATAATCATGATTTCCTTTAGAAATTATCTTTTTCCCTGGAAGTTCATCTATCCAAATTAAATGGCTTTTACTATCCTTTTCCTTAAGTGCCCATGAAATATCCCCTGCAATTAATACTGTATCCTCATCATTAACGATTTTTTCCCAATTACTTTTTATTTTTTCTTCATGATTTACCCATTTATCTCCAAATATGTCCATAGGCTTATCTAAATCAAAACCTAAATGTAAATCTGAAATTGCGTATAGAGCCATTTGTTATCACCTTTCTATGCTTTTATCTAAATCTGTTATATAAGCAATAACATTAGCAACAGCTTCATATAATTCAGGAGGGATAGAATCTCCAATATCAACATTGCATAATAAATCTGTTAATTCTTTATTATATACAATAGGCACTTTATTTTCTTCTGCTTTTGATATTATATTCTCCGCTATTTGACCCATTCCTGCTGCTGTTACTTGAGGTGCATCATAGTTTTCTTCATATTTTAATGCTGCTGCCTTTCTTCTTTGATACATGTTATCACTTCCTTATATTATATGTTTTTCATTGAAAGGTCAATTTTAAACCTTTGTATCTATAGTTCTTGCATTATCATAACTAAAGAATTCTCTACATGATGATATATTAATATTATCTTTTTTTTCTACTACCATAACATTAGGGAAATAACCTATTTTTGAAAGTCCCTCAATTAATTTATCTTTTCCCTTATTAAGAAGTCTTACATATTTTTTCTCACATTTCATTTCCAAATTAAGTGCTTGATCTGAAATAGAAATATATCCATCAATTTCTCCTAAATTAATAGTTTTAACAGATACAACTAATTTAACATTATTCTTATCTATTATTTTTCCTTCTTTTCTATTGTCTTTAATAATTAACTTACATGGATATTCATCCTCTTTATTTTTTATTGGAATATCCAAATAATAATATTCATTACTAACATTATTAAATAATTTAAATTCATTTATATTTGATTTTATAAATTCCATAATTTTTTTGCTTTTTTCTTCTATATCAGTGTTTTGGCTTTTATTAATTAAATCTTTTACAGCTTCTCTTATATCATCTATTTTAACCTTTATATCTTTTTTTATTAAATCTTTAGAAGATTCCTCCATATTGTTCCCAATTATTTTATTGGAATTAATAATTGTTTCATTGCCTTTATTAATATTTTCTTTAACTTTAGCAGTTATTTCCTCAAACATTTCTCCCTTAATAGTTTTTATTACATCTGTTAATTTTTTAAACTCTTCATCATTAATAGATATTTGCTTATTAAAAATTTCAGACACTACTTTATTTAATACCTCTTTGCTGTACCCACCATTATTAACTGATTCGTTAAATATCATTTTAAACAGCTTATTATCTGTTAATTTGTCTAACTCTGATAAAATATTATTATATTCATTAAAAGAAAATTCACTTGCTTTACCTGCTAATAAATTCTTTAAAACTTCTTTTGTAATTTCAGTTTCTGACCCCACCATAGATTTTAATAAAGAAAGCATACTAATTTTGTTATTATAGTTATCAGTCTTATCATAAGCATTGGTAACAAATTTATTCTCATTATTTATTTTGTTTTCTTTTTGAAAATCCTCTACTTTACTATTATTAATTGCTTTATTAATAGTATCTTTTGGTTCTTCAATTGTTTTTGGCAACACCTGACTCTTAACATCTTGAGTATCCACTAACTTAGAACTACTTTCCATGTCATTGAAAATTCTAGATAAATTTGTATCACCCTTGAATAATTTATTAAAACTTTCGATATTTTCTTTTGTCATTTCTATATTATTTTCCAAAAAAAATAATATATCTTCTTTAGGCATATTTTTAAAAGTAGAAAAAAAATCACTAAGAATAGTCTTTATATTTTGTCCATTCTCACTTAAAGGCTCTATATTTTTGCTTGCCAAAAAATTATCTATAAATGTCCTCATTTCTTCAGGATTTTTATTAATATTTTCATTAAATTGAATTAAGCTTTTGGCATTAATAATATTTTCTCTAGTTAATGGTATATTATGTTTTATCATTGATTTAAGCAAATCTATATCTTCTTTTTGCAGTCCTTCTTTTTCAATGATATTAGCTAAATTCGAATTAATAGTTTCAGTATTGTTTTTATTATCCCCTTGAACTACTTTTAATTTTAATTTACCTTCATCAAATCCTTCTACTACAAATCTTATTAATGATTGTTCATCCGGATTAATTTCCCCATCAATTTCTGCTGTGAATTGCCATCCATCAGAAAGCTTTACTATTACTTCATTATTTTCATCCTTACCAATAATTTTCCCACTAAATTTTTCGCCTACTTCGAAAGTAAGCTTTCCGGAAACTTTTTTATTATTAGAACTATTAATATTATTTATATTCCAAATTGATGGCATAACAATTTCTCCTTACATTATTTCTTTTATTATATAATTATCGTCCTAATTTACAAAAAGTTTAAATATAATTGTACTAAAAAAAAGTATGATTATTATTTTATATTTTTACAAAATAATAATACATACTTTTATTAATTTAATTTAATTCAATTTTATTATAATTTTTCTTTCCTCTTTTAACTAATATTGCCCCATCAACAAAATCATCTTCTGAAATTGTCTTTTTGAAATCAGAAACCTTGTCTCCATTTATAGACATTCCACCTTGATTAATTAACCTTTTTCCTTCTGCTTTAGATGGAATTATTTTATTTTCAACTAATATTTCTAATAATTCTTTTCCTAAATCATCTTTAGTTATTGATATTGTAGGTACACTACTCATATCAACTCCACCAGAAAATAGGGCTTCTGCAGCAGCTTTAGCTTTTTCTGCTTCTTCTTCTCCATGAACTAATTTAGTTACTTCATAAGCTAAAATAGTTTTTGCTGTATTTATTTCAGCATCTTTTAATGCTCCTAATCTTCTTACCTCATCCATAGGTAAGAATGTTAATAATGCTAAACATTTTTCAACATCTGCGTCATCTACATTTCTCCAGTATTGATAAAAATCATATGGTGATGTTTTTTCAGGATTAAGCCATAATGCTCCACCAACAGTTTTGCCCATTTTTTGTCCTTGACTATTAGTTAATAATGTACAAGTCATTGCATAGGCTTCACCATGAGCTTTTCTTCTGACTAATTCCACACCTGCAATCATATTAGACCATTGATCATCTCCACCAAGTTCCATTTTGCATCCATACTTTTGATTTAATACATAAAAATCATATCCTTGCATAAGCATATAATTAAATTCTAAAAATGATAAACCTTTTTCTAGTCTTTGCTTAAAGCATTCTGCAGTCAGCATCTTATTTACTGAAAAATGTGTTCCCACATCTCTTAAGAAATCTACATAGTTTAAATCTAATAACCAGTCTGCATTATTTACTAATAAAGCTTTACCATCGGAAAAATCAATAAATCTCTCCATTTGCTTCTTTATAGAATCAACATTATGTTGAATTTGTTCCTTAGTTAACATTTTTCTCATATCTGTCTTACCACTTGGATCTCCAACCATTGCGGTTCCTCCACCAAGTAATGCAATTGGTCTATGTCCTGCCTTTTGCATATGAGCCATAAACATCATTGCTATAAAATGTCCAACATGTAGACTATCTGCTGTAGGATCAAAGCCTATATAAAAAGTTATTTTCTCCTTTTCTAGCAATTCACGTGTTTCTTGTTCATGTGTAAATTGCTTTATGTATCCACGTTCTAATAACTCATCTAATACATTAGCCATTCTATTTCCTCCTACTTATTATTTATTGATTAAATATACAATATATAGTATAGCTTATAATGTCCTAATTAAGCAACTATATAAATAAATATATGTAGTCAATAAAGGACCTTTAACATAATCCTTTATTGATATTTTTATTTATGCAACATATTTTTTTATGAATTCCGGTAATAATTTTGACTCAAAATTAATATTTATATACATATTTAAATTATTCTTCTCTGCTAATTCATTTATTTTAATAAAAAAAATAGCTAATTTATCATTATTTCTATTTATCATATTAAACATTCCATCAATATAAATGTTTTCTATATCATAATTTCCACATATTATTCCACACAATAATCCATAAAAACTATCTTCGTCAATAATTCTATACTCTTTTGTTGCTATAAATCTTATTCTTCTATCTACTTGCCTTATATAACTACAATCATCATCAATATAAACTGAAACACCTTTTGCTATTTTTAATTGTTCATTTGCTAATTCTATTAATTTTTTTGTTTTCCCAGCGCCTCTTTCATTACAAAACACTTGAATCATTATTAATTCTCCTTATTTATTGATGAAATTAATTTTAATTTACTCCTGGTAAAATTACTTTAAAACTTTCTTCTGTTTTTGAATTAACAAATCTCACCTTAACGTTTTTTCTATCTTTAAAGGCTGCCTTAATTCTATGAAAGCCTCTTCCATCATTAATAAATATATTTTCATCATCTAATGTCATAAGTTTTTCATATATCCACATGTTTCTTCTGTAATATCTCTCATTTTTTCCATTAGTATTCTTTTCTATTCTCTCTCCCGGGCTTTCAATAACTATACTATTAGGAGTAATAACAACCTCAATAATTCTATTTATTTCTGTATAATCTCTATATAAAACTGCATTTTTAATCCCTTCAATTATTGGAACTATTGGATAATTTGTTGGTATTATTTTAGTAATTAACTCCTCCGATTTTTTAATCATCATAAGTAAGTCCCCTTGTATAATATTTACCTCCTCTTCCTTATTATTTATCTTATTAATTATCCTTATCATGTTATTAGAAATGCAAATACTATTTATATTGGAGAATACCACCAAACCTCCATAGGTGCATTTTTCTTGATTACTATCCCTATCCCTATAAGTAATTCCTGCACTTTCTAATAAAAAACTTTTGTTATCTTTATTTATATATATTCCTTTTTTCATAAAATATTTATTTACTAAATCCATATTTAAAAAATCAATATTACTTTTCATTATAGGTAAGGTTTCTACAAATAAATCTAAATTATATTCAAAAGCTTTTAAGATTTCATATTTCCTCATAACATCAGTAGTTGACCCTCTTCTTATATGAAAGGCACCAGTTTCTTTAATCTGATAAGGCCTTTGATTGCCATCATAAATGGTAATTATACCTATAGTTTTCCCATCAATATCAATAAAATCAACTTTTATTGGTATAGGAGGTTCACATCTAGTGGATATTATTTGTTGAATTTTTTCTTCTGTAAAAATATCTTTTTTATCAATCCCAATAATTTCTTTACTTTTATCAGCTATTCCAATAATTAAATAACCTCTTCCCCCTGTAGAATTTGCTATTGCACATACATCCTTAGCAAATTCCTTCTTTCCACTTTCACTTTTAATATCTAAAAGTAATTTGAAGTCTAATTTTGTTCCTTCTTCCTTTTTTATTAAATTCATTAACTTTTTCGTATCCATTCAATCCCCTCCTAACCATATTATACAAGAATATATTTTAATATGAAATATACAGGGATATAGCTTTAAAAGTTAAAAATTTACCTACATAACTTAATAGTTTAACTTTAAGGAATAGATAAGAGATTGAATTATAGGCTTGTTTGAGTAATTCTATCAACTTTACTGTTCTTTTTTAGCTTATAACTGGTAAGTATTTTTTGCCATTAAGAAAAATATCATAAATCTATTATAAAAATAGAGAGAGCTGTCGCTAGGTGATTTTTATCACTAAAGCAACAGCTTCTTACTCCTAAAACAAGCTATCCTTTGATAATCCGCTACCTTCTATTGATAACTTTACATTAACTCGTATTAGCTTATTATCTAATATATTTTTATTATAGTTCTTATAGTTAATTTCCATAAATCTATCTAGTGATAATAAATCTATATCACTATCGTACATTTTTATAATGAATTTATTTAATTTTTCACTTAATGTTTTTTCTGCGGAATTTATGATTTGTTCTTCAACATCTTTATTTAATGAAAGACTTCCTTGAATTTCTCCAATAGATGACTTTATATTTACATTATTCTCTATTATTACTTTATTATCAGATATATGAGAATTCATAGATATTATATTCTCTATAACATTTAGAGTAATAAATTCATTATTATCATTAGGATTAGGTACTATTATGGACCCTTCTTTTATATTTTTAGTTAACAAATTATAATATGATGTTTCATCTTCTTGAAGTTTCTGTAACATTACTCCATTTTTCATTATTGTTCCACCATTAGTTACAATTTTTTTATCTATTAAATCATTTTTGATTTCAATATTAGTTAATAAACTTATTTGACTTTTTTGTAAACTCTTTGTCATGTAATCACTTACATTTGAACTAATTATTTTTCCATTCTTTTTATTCATCTCTATCAAATTATCTAAATATAACCCTAAATACTCTTCATCCTTACTTGTTTTTTCTAATAATTCTTTAATATCCCCATAATATACAAACATATAACTTTTATATCCAAGTTCTTGATTTTTATCAATTAAATCTATATATTTATTTATTCCTTCTTTTGCTGCTTTCTCAGTAAAAATATAAGATCTAATTTGTGTAAAATTTAAATCATTGCTTGAATCTATATTAATATTTCTTATAGCTTCTAAGGCAGTTTTACCTATTCCATCAAACATTACTCTCATACCCTTATCTGAACTTTCACTAGCATTCCTATAAGGAATAACACAATCTAAATATAACCTACTATTACCATCATCAGTTGTATCAAAAATCATAGAGGTAACAAAGGTAATTTTATTAATCTCTCTATAATTATAACAGCCTAAAATTTGAGAAGATAACAATAAAATTAATAAAGCTGTTAATAAGTATTTATATATATTTTTCTTCATCATTATCTTCTCCTCCTGTTTCAATTACTCTTTTTGATATATTTTTTAAATCACCTCTAAATAAAATATCATGAAATCTGTAAGTTTTTACACTTCCTATAGGAAACAAATAAGAATATCCTCCTGTTTCTAATGAACTTAGCCTTACTATTAACACTAAACTCATTAGCAAAAAGCCTGGTAAACCAAAAAAAGCACTTACTACCGTTATAATTAATGACCAAATTGACAATCCTCCATATAACTTAGGTATCAAGAAATAACATAAAGTACTTATGGCTACTACTATTATAGTAATTCTTGAGGCTATGCCTGCACCAACCACTGCTTCTCCAAGTATAAGAGCTGCTACAATGCTCATAGCCCCGCCAATTGGCTGTGGTAATCTAAGTCCTGCTTCTTTTATCATTTGAAATGAAATCATCATAATGATAATTTCAATAATTGTAGGCAAAGGTACTCCTGCTCGTGCTACTGCAAGTCTAAATAAAAACATGGATGGAATAAGTGAAAAATGATGTGTTAATATGGCCAAATAAAATCCTGGCAGAAATGTTGCAATAAAAAATGCCATCCATCTTAATATTCTTGTAAAATTAGCAAAATATTTATTTATATAATAATCATCTGGTGCTTGAAAATTTTCTAAGAAAAAAAATGGTACAGTAATTACAAAAGGGGTTCCATCAACTAAAACAGCTACTCTTCCTTCTAATATCTTTGCAGCCACTTCATCAGGCTTTTCTGTGTATCCTACAGTATCAAAGGCTGATTTTTTTCCTCTTAATTCATCTTCTATGTAATTTGTATCTAATATAAATTTTAAGTCCATTTTATTTATTATGTCTCTAACATAATTTATTAAATATTCTGGTGCAGTACCTTGAATATAAGATAAACATACAAAAGTCTGACTCTTTTCCCCTACTTTTATGGGTTCAAATTTTAAATCTGAATTTTTAACTTTTCGTCTAATTAAAGATACATTATCTACAATAAGTTCAGTAAAACCTTCTCTTGGTCCTTTTAATACCGATTCAGTTACAGGTATTGATACACTTCGTCTTACAAAACCCTTAACTTCACAAAACAATATATCTTCATATTTTTCAAATAATAAAATTACATCACCCGACAAAACATGAAATATTGCATCTTCTATATCTTTTGCAGTTCCTACAATATTTATATCAAGTACATTATTCTCAATATCTTTAACATTCTTACACTTATAATCTTTTTTTGTTAATGGAGTCACTATATATTCACTTATAAAACCTACGCTACATAAATCATCAATAAAAACTAATACACACTTTCCTAAGCTAGTATCTACTTCTCTATACTTCACATCAAAGGCTTTTTCAAATCTCTTCTTAACGTATTCAATCTTTTTATCCATTTAATCACCCAAAAATATTATTCCACTTTAAATGTTTAATATTCCTCTTTTTGTTCATACTAATACCGTATATTTAAGGAGGAATAATAATGGGAAATTTATCATCAAAACATTTAATGCTTTTTATATTAGCTTCTACATTAATCGGAATTAGAAGCTATTCGTCTATATTCATTAATTTGGGTGGAAGAGATACTTGGATATTTATTTTACTTGCTACAGTGATTATTCTTTTATTTCTAGTAGTAACTTTCAAAATAATTATAAATTGCAATTGCTATGATATAAACTTAGCTTTATTTTCACAATATCCAAAGTTTATTGGAACTACAGTTTTACTTTTATTTTGTTTAGGTTTATTTTTACTTAGTATAGAAAGTGTTGTAGTTTTTTCAAGCTCTATACATACTAATTACTTTGTGAAAACTCCTATATGGTATTGCATGATTTTTTTTGTTGCATGTTCTACCTATGTATTATTTCAGAAATTCAATGCAATAAAAACTTTAGTAATTATAACAGTATCATTAACAATTATAGGAGATATTTTCTTATTGATTTTATTGGTAAAATATCTCGATTTACATGAATTATTGCCTATTATGAAAAATGGAATGACCAAAACCAATTGGCTTTGCTTGTTATCTTCTATAGGTTCATTATCATCAGCAGTTATTGTATTCCCTTATTTAAAATATTTAAACAAAAAACATGCTCTAATTACTGACTCTATTTTTTCTATGCTAATTTGTTGTTTTTTTGTTACAACATCTATAGTTTCACTTATTTCATTTTTAGGTCCTTACAGAGCAAGTAATATATATTTTCCAGAATACATTCAATCTCAACGAATACAAATTGCTAATTTTTTAGAATTTGGAGAATTATTTTATATCTTTAGATCTGTATCTATGTGGTTTATAAAATATATTTTATGTTCTTATGGGATTTTATTGTTGCTAGATAAGTTTATTAAGAAAAAAGGCTGGTTTATATCTTTATACTCTGTAATAACTTTTATTATAAGTTTTTTAATTTGTAAAAATCAATATACCACCTTTCAGTTTATTTCTAATTTACAATATGTTTTGATAATCCCATGTTTACTTATTCCATTTCTGTCATTATTATTTTATAAATATAGAAAAAATAGAGCTAAATAATAGCTCTTGTTCTCTTGAAAATATTTTTAATTTTTCTATTAAGAAAATTATATATGTAATATGCAAATACACCTAAAATAATACAAATAAATAAACTTATAATTCCCATATGAAAAGATGATACATCAATATTCTTTACTTGCTTTAATATAAAAAAATATACTTTTTGAACTAAAAAAATAAAAAAACTGGCTTTTCCTATAGGAATAAAAACTTTTAGTTTATTAATAATACTTTTATTATTTAGCACTTTCATTAGAATAATAAATAACATGGTGGAATACCCAAATGAGTATATGTTACTACTTTGCCAATTAGGTTCAGTAAAAAATCTTAAATTGAAGTAATGAACTAATATTATGTATACAAAAGATATAATTCCAAAGAAACTAGCTAATGTAGTATTAATTTTCAATTCTTTTCTATATAAATATATTCCTATAGAAATCAACAAAATATATCTTATTATTACAATAGAATATATATTTACATTAAGTTCTTTATAATAAGATATAAACTCAAAAATCAAATTTACTATACCACATAACAGCATAGTTATCATGCTATTTTTTATCATTAATCTATATATTATTGGACTTATTAATATCACTTGTATAAATAGTGGTATATAATAACTGCCTGGCCCTAAATATAGAATCACTACCTATAGATAAATATTTGCATATTAGTTTCTCTATAATTATACAAATAATAAATGGAATTAAGATTCCTGATAATTTTTTATAAAGATTCTTTATTGAATAAAAGGCTAAAAAATTATCCTCAATTTTATTTCTAATATAAGATCCGCAATTATTATAGCCTGCTATTATTAAAAATAAAGGAACAGCTTGATAAATATGAAATGGAATTAAGTATTTTATCTTTTGCTGTTCTGTCAAAATATGCAGTAATATAACACCAATTATGCATAAACCTTTAACCACATCTATTCTTTTGTCTCTTTCCATTGATAATTCCCCTTACTTGTAATATATATATTTCTATTGTAATATATATGATAAAAAAAATAGAAGTCTTAATCAACTCCTATTTTAAATACTAGCTAAAAACTCTTTTTTTGGCAGAAAGAACTATTCCGCTTAATGGAATTGCAATTACTATTCCAGTTATGACTTGTATAATATTGGTGACTATATCTTTTGCTGCAACTACTAACCCTTGCATTAATCCAGTATTTTCTGTTAATAATCCTGCAATTACTCCCCCAGCAATGAAGTATCCAATAACCATAAATACTCCGCCTACCAAAAATGCTAAAGCATATTCTTTCTTAAAAGATACTGTTCTTTCATCCTTGTTTACTTTTTCAATAATATATCCTGCTATATATGCCATTACTCCCTTAATTAAAAAAGTGAATGGTGCCCATATATAATATCCACCTAATGCATCAACTAACATCATTCCTATGGCACTTGCTAATGCTCCATGTTTTTTTCCTAAAACAATAACAGACAAGAATACCATACAATCTCCAATATGAACAAATCCACCAACTGTAGGTACCTTAATTATGCTTCCTGCTAAATATACTAAAGCTATCATCAGCCCTATAAGGGATAATTCTCTTGTTGATATTCTATTACTTTTTTCTTTCATATTTTATTCCCCCATTCAATCTTAGAAATATTATATTAAAAACACTTCCAATATTCAAATGTACCCATACACTTCTATTTATTATTATTTGACAGTTAATAGGCTAAATCCTATAATATACATATATATTTAGCATTTTGCTATAGGAAGAGGTGTATTTCGTGACTGAAAACCAAGATACAAATATTAAAAAAGTAATTTTTAGCGGTATTCAACCCTCTGGTAATTTAACATTAGGTAATTACCTTGGTGCACTTAAAAATTGGGTTAAGCTGCAAGATGAATATACATGTTATTTTTGTGTAGTAGACTTACATGCAATAACAGTACATCAAAATCCAGCTGAATTACGAAAACGTACCCTAGAATTATTATCTATATATATAGCTGCTGGTATTTCTCCTGACAAGAATATTATATTCATTCAATCACATGTTCCTGCTCATGCAGAATGTTGTTGGTTATTAACTTGTAACACTTATATGGGCGAATTAAGTAGGATGACTCAATACAAGGATAAATCTCAAAAATATGGCAATTCTATTGCTGCTGGATTATTCAACTATCCAACATTAATGGCCGCAGATATTTTGCTATATAATACAGATTTAGTTCCTGTAGGAGTAGATCAAACTCAGCATTTAGAATTAACAAGAGATATTGCAACAAGATTCAATAATACCTATAGTCCTACTTTTAAACTTCCTGAAGGATATATTCCTAAAGCTGGAGCTAAAATTATGGACTTACAAGATCCAACAAAAAAGATGTCTAAGTCTAGTGATAACCCAAACTCTTATATTTTTATTATGGATCCACCAGATGTAATTAAGAAAAAAGTAAGTAGAGCTGTTACAGATAGTTTAGGTGTAGTAAATTACTCTGATGATCAGCCTGGAGTGAAAAACTTATTAAATATTTTATGTGCAATTAATAATACAACACCTGAAGAATTAGTTTCTTATTATAGAGGTAAAGGTTATGCTGAACTAAAGGAAGATGTATCTAACTCAATAATTAAGGAACTAACTCCTATACAAGATAAAGTTAATGAACTATTAAAAGATAAAGCATATTTAGAAAGTATATACAAAGAAGGTGCTGTAAAAGCATCTTACATAGCAAACAAAACCTTAAGAAAAATGCAAAAGAAAATAGGTTTAATTCCAAGATAAAAAAATAGAGGATATTGTTTATCCTCTATTTTTTTCTATTATTAATATATGTTTTAGCTGTTTTTATTAATTCTTTACTTTCACTTCTATAAATTAATGCCAAAATTCCAATTACCAATAATACTATAAGTATCTTTATTAATATTGCTATAAAAAATGAATAACCTGACAAAACATATGTTAATAATGAAATGCCATAAAAGGAAAAAGCTATACAGAACATTTTCATCATATTAAATTTAATTGGCTCAATTCTTTTAGAAATAAAATAAATTAGTATACATGCAATTATGTTTGAAACCATACTGGCTAACGCTGCTCCATTACCTCCCCATAATTGTATAAATCCTATATTTAAAACCGAATTCAATATTGCTGCTGTAAATGTGCCAATTGATATGTATTTGACTCCTCTTTTATTATAAAATAAAGGGTTTACAAAAAAATAATATATTCCATTAAAAACATAAGCAAAACTTAATGCTGGAATTATTGTCCATCCTGTAACGTAGTCTTTTCTAACTAATATTTTAAATACTTCTGGTGCAAATAAAGACATTCCCATTGCTAAAAATCCATAAAAAATTGTTAAATATTCAGATATCTTTACAATATCTAATTCATTTTTTTTCTTATTTTTCATTTTATCAAAGAACCAAGGAACATAAGCTTGGTTTATAGCAGATGTAATAACATTAATTATATTACCAAATGAAGCTGCAGTTGTGTATATAGCTGTATTACCAAGTCCATTATATATGTTTATGAATACCCTATCAATCATACTTATTACCCATCCTGATAGTGAATGAGGTAATAATGGCAATGAATATTTTAGTGCTTCTTTTAGATATACTCTATTAATTCCTAACTTAACTTTAGGAAAGAATACAATAATTGTATAAATAAAAAAGGCCGCATCTGTTATAGCTAAAGCTAATAATACCCCTAATCCTCCTAATCTAAATACAGCAACAAATAATATATTAAGTATCAAATTAACTATGAAGTAACAGAAATTATTTGCTGCATATTTTCTTGAATCTTCCTTTGCTTGTAATGTACTTTGAAAAATTGTATATACAGGATTTAAAGTTATTGATATTAAGCCAACAAAAATATAAGGAAAGAAAGCTACTTCATAATTTGTAATTGGTATCAAAATATAGTTTTTTGTTAAAGTCAATACTATAGTCATAAAGATACCGTTTAATAAAACAAAAGTAACACATGTTCCCCAAAATTCGCTTAATTTCTTTTCATCATTTTTATAATCAGTATAAAATCTAATAACTGACGATGCAATAGCAAAAGTATAAAATACCGATAACACTGAAACTATAGTTGCAACTATATCACTAATACCTTTATCACTAGGTTCTAAAATACTAGTATAGAGAGGAAGCAAAAATAACCCAATACACTTCTGCAATATTTGCACAATACTATATAAACTTGAATTTTTTAATAACCTAATATTACTAGACATTCTGTTCTCCTTAAGTATGAAATATATTGTAATTATACTATTTTAAAGCTACTAAGTCCATAAAATAATATTTCTTATGAAAAGTGGAGTTTGATATTACTAATGGTGTAGAGTATAATTTAATGGTATTATTTCGAAAGAGGTGAAAAACATGCAAAAATTATCTAAGTTATTATTAAATAATTTTTACTTTTGTTTATTTTATATTATTTATAGTACCTTATCAGTAACTATAGTCAATTCACTTCCTCACTTTAATTTATTATATAAATTAATTTTGCTTTGGGGTGGTTTTATTTCCATATCAAATATAATACGAATCATTAAAAGAAAACCTAATAAAATTGAAATAAGTATTTTCCTTCTTCTAGGTGTTACTTTGATATTAAATATATTTTTTTATTTTTCAATTAATAATATTAAATTCTGGTTTGTAAACTTAATTACTCTATTAAGTATTTTCTTTATAGATGATTATAAAAAGTATGATAATCTTACTAACGAACTAAAAATACTCTCAAATACCTATATTCTTATTTCTGGTATTTTATCAGTAATTTCTATCATACTTCATTATACAAATAAAAATTTTCTAGTTAATGAATTTAGTTTTGGAAACACAAATGGACTATTTATAAATGAAAATTCACTAGGCATTTCTGCTGCTATTGGCTTTTTCATATGTATCTACCTTATATATATTAATAAAAATTCAAAAGCTAGACCTATATACTGTACTTTAGCTTTTATTGAACTTATAGCAATTTATTCATCCACATCAAGAAGCGCACTGCTTGTTTTTATAGCCGTAATTATAGTATTTTTATTATATTCTATAAAAAACATTATTTTAAGAATATTTATTTTAGTAAGCCCATTAATATTAACATTAAGTTCAATATTCATTGAAAGTGATTTTTTAATTAATTTTACAACTAGTAGAAATGAGCTATGGATTTCAGCCGCCGAAGTCATCAAAAATCATTTATTTATTGGTACAGGTAATAGTAAACTAGTTGAAATGGTTCACTCAGTTAGACCAGATGCATATTTGCCTGGATTAGAAACCGGTGGATTACACAATATATATATGCAAATTCTAACAACTAATGGATTAATTACTTTAGTCTTATTCCTTTTGGTAGTTGGATTCAGTATATTTTATATTTTAAATAATAAACAAAATAGCGGTATTGATGTAAAAATATTGCTAATGCTACTTGTAGGAATTTTATTAACTAACCTTTTCGAAAGTAATTTGTTTTATTCCAATAGCTTTATTTCAGTCCTTTTTTGGACTTACCTAGGTTATGCCACTTCAATAAAAAGAGAGATGCTTAAATAACATCTCTCCTATATCTTATTTTTCCCATGGTTTTGAATTCAAGTAATTAATAAATTCCTCTCTTAAATTTTCTCTTTTTAATGCAAACTCTATTGTCGCTTCTAAAAATCCTAATTTATCTCCTACATCATAACGTTTGCCTTCAAAATTATAAGCATACATTGCTTCTGTTCCTATTAATGTTTTTAATGCATCTGTTAATTGTATTTCTCCACCTTTTCCAGGTTGAGTATTTTCTAATATTTCAAATATTTTAGGAGTAATTATATATCTTCCTAATATGGCAATATTACTAGGTGCTTCCTCTATCTTTGGTTTTTCAACTAAATCTTTAACTTTATATACACGATTCTCTATATGAATTCCATCAACAATACCATATTTATCAACCTTTTCTTCAGCAACAGCCTGCACTCCTAGTATTGTAGTTTTATATTCAGAATAGCAGTCAATTAATTGCTTTAAACAAGGTACTTCACTATCAACTACATCGTCACCTAACATAACAGCAAATGGTTCATTTCCAACAAAAGTTTTAGCACAATGTATGGCATGTCCAAGTCCTTTTGGCTCTTTTTGCCTTATATAGTGTATGTCAACCATATCAGAAATATCTCTTACTAATTCTAGCAAATCAGATTTTCCAGATTTCTCTAACTCCATTTCAAGCTCAATTGATTTATCAAAATGATCTTCAATGCATTTTTTATTTCTTCCTGTAATTATTAGTATTTCCTCAATACCAGATGCAATAGCTTCTTCAATAATGTATTGGATAGTTGGTTTGTCTACAATTGGCAGCATTTCCTTTGGCTGAGCCTTTGTTGCTGGTAAAAATCGTGTTCCCAGTCCAGCTGCTGGAATAATTGCTTTCTTTACTTTCATAACAACCTCTCCTTACTTATGTAAGTATTCTTATCTCCATAATATCACAAAATATGGTTTTTTTGAATTCATTATTTTTTTAATGAAATATTTTCAAACTTTTTCTCAATATCCCTAAAATTTTTTTCTAATTCATATCTTTCTTTAACAAATTGTCTTCCGTTATCTCCCATAGAATTTCTTAAATTCTTATCATCTATTAGTTTTTCTATTTTATCAGTTAATTCATCTAAATTTGAATTTTTAAATATGAAGCCTGTTTTTCCATCAATTACTGTATCATTAAAGCCAGGAGCGTCAGAAGCTACTACTGGTACTCTTGAGGCTTGCGCCTCCAATGCTGCAACCCCAAAACTTTCTTGCCTTGAAGGGAATACTGCAATATCTAGTTTATTATAAAAATCAACAATACTTTCTTTTCCTAGAAATCCTAAAAAACTAACCTTAGTATTGATTCCTAATTCCATGCAAAGATTTTTCAAATTCTCTTTTTCTGTTCCTTCTCCTGCAATTTCGAGATATAGATTTTCATGCTTCTTAGATAATCTGGCAAATGATTTTATTAGCAAATCTATTCCATATATTGATTCTAGGGATTTAGCTATACCTATTATAATACCATCATGCTCCATTTTCTCACCCAAAAAAACTTTTGTATCAATTCCAAATGGAGTCAAAAATACTTCTCGATTTATATACTTTTGTATTTCATTTTTCATTTGAGCTCCAGTTGAAAAAATATAATCTGCTTTTTTTAAATTAAATTGAATTAATTTCTTATGAAGTATAGACTTTTTAGGGAAATCATATATATCACTTCCCCAAACTGATAAAACAAAAGGATGGGCCTTAGATAAAGCACCCAATAAACCATAACTACTTGCATAATGTGCATTAATTATATCTGGATTGATTTTTTTTATTATCTTTTTTACTTGAATAAATTTTTTTACATATTGAAGTTTACTTACTGTTGAGCTTTTTGCTACAGCTGAATCCACATTCATAGAATGAACTACTGCTGTACCATACTCACCATCTCTTAATGAAATAACATGAATTTCATGTCCTTTACTTGAAAAATAATCTATCCATTTTTGTGTATGAACACTATTTATATCTGACAGAAAACATATTTTCATTTTTCATACCTCATTCATAATTTATCTTATTTCTTTTATTATCTTGATAATTTGGTATTGCTATTTTTAATCTTATTGCTCTTAAAAAAATAAAAATTCAATAAACCCACAACAAATCCCAATCCATAAGATAAATGCAATATAGGGAATAATATTAATAAGTATCCAAATAGATTAATTTTAGACTTTAGTGCCATTTTAATTGAAAAGAATATATCTAATAACCCATATATGATTAATATTGATAAAAACATTACCCTTATAGTTTTTGAAAAAATACTTAATGGTATACCTAACATTAAAAATAATACAAATAACATGGGAATTAAATGCCTAATTGAAGCTGGTCTTTTATGCTTTTGAATTACTCTTACTTTCCAGAAACCATATTGATAATACTGTTGCCACAATTTCGCCATGGAAGATCTTGCATAATAAATACTTTTTATTTTCGGAGTCAGTAATATTTTTTTACCACTTTTTATAACTCTAAAATTTAATTCATCATCTTGATTTCTAACTAGTTCTTCATCAAACATTCCAAGCTTTATAAATTCTTCTCTTCTATATGCACCAAATGCAACTGTATCTACATAACTTTCTTCTTTAGAATATCTAAATGTAGCATTTCCTACTCCAAAAGGGCACATCATAGCTTGTGCTATTGCTTCACCTTTAATACTATTATTTATTGTTTCTATTACCCCTCCAGAACAACCTACTTCAGTGTTTTCTAATGCATTAACATTTTCTAACACAAAATTTTCATCTGCTTCAGCATGTGCTCCAAAGATAATTACTATTTCTGAATCTGTTGACAATATTCCCTTATTCATTCCTTTTGGTGCAGTATAGCCTTCATTATCAACTAACCTTATGTTTTTATACTCTTCCATATATTGTTTAATTATATTTCTCGTATTATCTGTAGACATCCCATCTGCTACAATAATTGTAAATAATTCTTTCGGATAATTTTGCTTAATAAAAGAATCTAAGCATTTACCAATAAATTGTTCTTCATTTCTACAAGGAATAATAACACTCACTGTTTTGTTCATATCTTCACCTCTAAGAATGGGAATACAAATGTATTCCCATTTTAAATTTACATACTATTTATTTTTTATACCTATCATATCTATAGATTGGAAATTATCTATTGGAAATTGAACTGGCATACCTGTTTTTCTTGATTTATAAGCAGCAAGAATTATACTCATTGCTTTCTTTCCTTCTTCTCCTGAAACTAAAGGCTCTCTATCATTATTTACCGCATCAATAAAATCTTTAAATAATGGAGTATGTCCCTTTCCATATACATTATCTATTTCAACTTGTAAATCTTTTTTAATAGATTCTTCATCATCTCCATCAAATCTCCAAGTCTTCAATTCGTTAACAGCCATTCCACCAATGACTACTGCACCATTTTCACCAAAAATACTTAAAGTTTCTTCTAAATTTTTAGGATAAACACATGCAGACCCTTCTACAATACCAATAGCTCCATTTTTGAATCTTATTACAATAGCCCCAAAATCTTCTGCTTCTATATTTCTTAAAAAAGTATCACATTCTGCATATACGCGTTCCACTTCTCCGCCCATCATCCATTGTAATAAATCAATATTGTGAATACATTGATTCATTAATGTACCTCCATCTTGAGCCCAAGTTCCTCTCCATGGCGCTTGCTCATAGTATCCCATATTCCTATTCCACAAAATCCTAGCAGTACCATTTACTAATTTCCCAAATTTATCATTTTCTATGGCTTCTCTTAATTTTTGTATTGGTTTATTAAATCTGTTCTGATGACTAATGCATAATTTAACTTTATTTTCTTTTGCAACTTTAATCATTTCATCAGCATCTTTAATAGATAATGCCATTGGCTTTTCTACAATTACATTTTTCCCATTTTTCATTGCATAAATTGCAATTTCTGCATGATATCCACTTTCAGTAGCAATTGTAACTACATCTAAATCTTCTTTTTCAATCATTTCTTTATAGTCTGTATATACTGATACAACTGCTGTTTCATTATTAATTTTATTTAAGTACTCTTCTTTTTTTGCCTCTGCATTTTCTTTAATAACATCACATGTTGCAACTAATACTGCTTCTTCTCTATTATCATATAAAGCCTCAACATGTTTATATGATATTCTTCCACATCCAATTATAGCAAATTTTAATTTATTCATTTCCTCACCATTCTTTCAAATTTTATATACATTTAATAATTGTTTTAAATATTATTTTTATATCATAAAATAAATTACTTTTTTCTATATATTCTAAATTTAGTTTAATCTTATCTTTCATAATAACATCTATATAATATTTTTCAGGCTCTTCAACTTTTGCCAATATATCATTTTCATTGCTATATTTTAATGAAGCTAAATCAGTAATTCCTGGTTTAACTTCTAAAATTGCTTTCTCTTCATCCGAATATAAATTGACATATTTAGGAACTTCAGGTCTTGGCCCTACAAAGCTCATATTCCCAAATAATACATTAAATAATTGAGGCAATTCATCAATTTTAAACTTTCTAATGAAACCTCCAACTTTTGTAATTCTAGAATCACCACCTACAGTAATTTGCTTACCTAGACTTTCTGCATTATTCACCATAGTTCTAAATTTGTATATATTAAATTTTTTTTGATATTGTCCAACCCTTTGCTGTTTAAAAATAATAGGTCCTTTTGAATCTAACTTAATGCAAATACTTACAATAATTAATATTGGACTAAGAAATATTATACCCAAAAATGAAGCAATAATATCAAATATTCTTTTTACTATCTTGTTAATATAGCTCATAATTTTACCTCTTCACTTTAACTATTTGTTTCTTTTTAAAGTTCTTTTTAAGTTGTTCCAATTATTCACAACAGAATATACTGTTGATTTTAAATCAAATGAATATCTCTTATATATTGTGAAAAATGGTTTCTGAACTCCACCAAAGGAACTAAAGAATTTTTCAATATCAATATTCATACTTCCTTCAAAATCAAATTTTAATTTTTTTTCATTTGCAAGTTTCAATCCTTCTAATAGCAACAAAGAAGTCGCATTTGTTTTTCTATATTCTGGATTAACTCCACCCATTATATAGTATATGCTCATTTTATCCCAAACTAAATAAATGACAGCATGAATATTTTCATTTTCATCAACTGCATAAAGAATTTCTCTACAATTTCTTTCATTGCATGCTTTATCAAGACACTTTAATAATTCAAGAGAATAAGGAATTTTTACACCCTTTCTATCAAATGTCATTTTATTTATTTCATAAAATTTGTTTATATCAAGACCTTTTTTTACTTTAACTGATTTCTCTGCTTTTCTAATAATATTTTTTGTACTTGAATCAATATTTTTGTACATTTCTTCAAAATTAGAAGTATCATCTATTACATAAGTATATCTTGTAGTTTGATTAAAGCCTTTCCAATAAAAAGGCAACCAATTTTTAAAATTATAATGAAAATGTTGAATATAATTATTAAGCTTTAATTTTTCCAATTGTTCAATAATATCTGTTGTAACTTTTTTTTCGAAAGATAACTTTGAAGTAATCTTTTGATTATTAGGATAATTAATCCAAATTCCATTTGTTTGAGTCAATAATGGTTGTTGAACATACTTTTTATTTTTATCAGCAAAATAAATAGGCATGGAAGCATCAATCTTTCCACCTTTATTACTTAATAAGACATCCCAATTTTCCGAACCACATACAGCATCTAACCACCAGTATTGTGAATATATCGGAATACTGTCTTTATTATCACATATAATCTTGTATTGTTCCTTGTTATCCATAATTTTCTCCCTTTATATAATAAATAATCAATTATCTAATATTTTCTCTGTTCTTCTTACAAATTTGTATATTAACTGCTGCAAAAGCAAATATGATCCAATAAAAGAATATGTATGCTATAGTGCTTGGTCCAAAACTAGCAGGACCTAAGGCAAGCAATGAAATAGCTATTGCCATGGAAATATAATTTTTTTTCTTGAAATAACAATAGATATTGCCTCCTAATAAATATAAATACACTAGCCCATATAAAATAAAGCCCACAATACCAAAATCTCCTAATATTTCGAATAATAAACTATGTACACTATACGTTCCACCAGTATTATTTTGGCTTTTAATAAATTCCTGTGAATTTCCGGCACCAAATCCCAAATAATTTTTTTCCTTAATTATTCCATTTACTATATTGGTATAAATAGTTCTTCGAACATCTACTGAACCACCTTCTCCTAATTCCTCGGTGCTTTCTGAAAGTTCAGATAACTTATTATGCAAAACATCCTGTTTTTCTTGAGTTATCTCTTTTCCATCTTCATATACAGGTTTAATATTAGGTATAAGATAACTATAGTTATTTAACAAAATAAATCCTATCGCCATAACTGTAATAATGATAATATTATTTTTCCCTAATTTCTTTATGTTTAATAAATTATAAAAATAAAATAAAATTATTACTAAAACAATACCTACATATCCAGTTCTTGAAGTTGTTATTGCAACTATACCGAAACTACTCATAGCGCAAAAACTGACAGCTATTTTTAATATAATATTTTTGATTTTTAATACTGAAAATAACACTATTGATGACAGAATAGCTATTGAACCAGCATAATTATTAAGATTATAAGAAAATGCTACAGGCTTTGAATTACAATAAGCCATTTGAATTGGGGTATAATCTGCATATGTAAAATTATGAACTACAGGTAATTGACTTCCTGATACAGTTTCTATTATACCAACTATTATTATAAAACAAAAGGAGGTTATAATTGCCCTAAAAAAGTCGTTAACTCTTTTTTTATTGATAGAATAAATAAGCATATCCAAAATAAATACTACCATCATTAAGTAGATAATTATAAACTGAATTGCAAATTTTTTATTTATAGCCCAAAATATACTTATAGTAACAAAAGAAAAGAAAATACCTAACAGAATAATAAACTTTTTGTCTAAACCTTTTATTATATTTTTATCTTTAATTACCTTATAAAAACTCATCAATGTAAAAATACTAAAGATAATATGAAAAAAATATAGTTTAGATATACCTGGCATATGAAGTGTATAGTCAAACACTAATGAAACCATTAATAAACTAAACACTATTTCATATGCACTTTTAGGTTTTAACACGAAAATCATAATCAATGTAAAAAAAACATATAATGTTGTTAATATAAATGTTCCATTGATAATTCCCACACTAATAGTAAATAACATCCATATTATAGCGAATATTTTTCCTTTTTTATCTATCTCGCCAAGACTATCTTTAAAATCCACTAATAAATTCACTGTTTCCTCCTGTATTAATTGCACTTATTATCTAATTCACGAAATAATTGCAATAATTTTTGTGTCCCTACTCTTCTTGAATATTTCTCTTTATTTTTTCTATTTACTTGAATATTATTTTCTAACAATTCATTAATTGTATTTCTTATATCTTCTTTATTATTTTTGCACCAGAAAACACTTTCTAAGTCCTTTGTTATTTCATGAATATTTCCTGTTTTTGGCTCACCATCAGTAATTATCATTATTATTTTATCACAACCAATATATTCGAATATTTTAGTTGTTGATTCAAAAGGTTTACCACCAGTAAATATTATGCCCACATCATTATTATTCATTAATTCTAATGACTTAGAATATTCTAACTGACCATGATTTTTTATATTATAATTATCTTTAATTTCATTGTTATTTCCGGCATAATTAAAAATTACTTTTTCATTAATCTCTTTTTCTCTTAATACGTTTAAAAAATTATTTATATTAAAATCAGAGTAAACTGTTCCAGTATATACAATGTTTAATTTAGTATTTTTGGCTTTAGAACTTTTATTAATTTTATCTATAATATTCTCATCATAACCATTATCAATTATATATGCTCTTTCTTTATCTCTTTCATTTCCAACAAGTTCTTTACAGTATTTATTTACAGTAATGTATTTGTCACAATTTTTAATAAACTTGTTTTCAAAATATGACTTAATAGAGTTTTTTATTTTATTATTTACAAATCTAGGATTATTAGCAAAAGGATCCCTAAAATCAAGTATTACTTTTGAGTTGTATTTTCTTTTAAAATACCCTGCAATGGAGAAATGCATGAAGGGCCCTCCGCTAATTAATACATAATCATAATTAAATATCTTATTTTCATTACAAAACTTTTCTATATCTGTAACCCAAGATAATCCTTCGTCTTTAATCATTGAACCTAAAATAGTTTTTTTATGGGTATTAGGAACATAATATAGATTATTTATCCCATGAAACTCTGCTTTTTCTGGATCAGTTGCAGTTAATACATCACAAACAATTTCACCCTTGGAAATATCATTTATATTTTGAGCCCAATATGATACTCTTTTTGTTCCTACTCCCTTAAAAGGTTCAAAGAAATATGCTATAATAAGCATCTTTTTCATTTTACTTCACTTCTCCTTTCAAAAGATATTTATTTACTAACTCCTTACCTGATAGACCTTCTCCACTATTTTCATAAATATAATTTAATATTTCCTCATACATATTACTCCATTCTCTCCACGAAGTATCAAAGGAGGAGTTATGCCACAACAAGGTAAAAAACCCATTATATTTTTTAGTTACCTCCATAAGCTTAATAATCTTTTTCATGGAATCCTCAGGTGTCAAATTGCAATATTTCTCATTTTTTAATGAAGTGTCCATTACAATTAATGGGATTTCCCACATATTAATTACTCTATTACTATAAATATCATAGGGCTTAAATGGGATTGAAGTTCCTGCTCTAAATCCAATTGCATCTGCAAAGCCTAATGTGGTATCATATAAGATTCCTTCACTTTCTTGAATCCTCCAAGTATCTGGAGTTTTGAACCTTAAAAAATGTTGCCTCATTCCAAATCTATAGTTATCTAATAACCTTACTAATGGTATTAATTGATTATGAAATTCCTTTTTATTGTTAAAAGTATCATAACCTCCATGAAATCCTACTTCCATATCATTTTTCAATAAGTACTGTATTACTTCCTTAACTCTTTCTTCTTGAAAATTATATCTGTTATCAACATTAGCTTTTCCAGAAGTCATGAAATAATAAGAAGCTGTAAAACCCCTATCTTTTTCTAATTTTACTAACTTTTCAAATGTCCAAAAAGCATCTTTTTTATAGTTACTTTTCCCTTTTATATACTCTTGAATTTCCATAAATGATTTATATATATTTCTATGCTTTATTGCCCAACTAGCTGAACTTCTTATAGCATTTTTTATTGAATAATACTTTTGAATTTCATCAATATCATGAGTTAAGCAAACCTTTAGTTTATTATTTGTTTTCTTTAAGTCATATCCCATTTCATGTAATAGTCCCCTCAAATAATACCAATATTCATCTACAATTGGACGTTCGTTGAAACCATATTTATACATCAATGTATTTTTAGCTGTAAATCTCTCATGAATATCCAGTAACTTTCTATCTTTATTTAGTATACATTCTTCATATCTAGTTAAAAAATAAAATGTATTACTAATAAAATCTACAGAAATAATACAATTATTGTTTATTTCTTTTCTACATAATACTTCTGCATTGTCATAGAAATCTACTATTGAATCCTTTTCTAACATATTTTGTGGTAATGATTCTATCTTCAAATAATTTTTCCCAAAAATTGCTTGAGTTCCTTTAATAAAAATACTGTTTCTTAATACTAATTTGTATTTTTCTATTGCCGTATTAGAACGCAAATATACAATTTTATAATGCTTATCATTTTCATAATCATATATTTTTAAGTATTCATCAAAATTAATAATCTGATATTCTTCACCTAATCCCCTCATTATATGAGCTAAACTATATTCAATTTCATTGGCAAATTCATTATTTTCAATTATTACCTTTATCATTATATTACCTCATTAACTAATAAAAATAAAAAATATATTAACTTTGTATTTCTTTTAAAATACGTTCATTAACTTTCCCATCAACTTTATGAAAATAGGATTGTATTATTTTATCTATATTTTTATTATTTATATATAATTTATCTTGTAAAACTTTTACTAATTCTTCCGATGAATTAACACCTAATGAAATCCCATCTTTAACATAATTACCTATATCATTATAATCCTCTAACAAAACACATATAGAAGGCTTATTCAACATAGCGCCTTCTAAAACAACTGTTGAATGAACACTTAGAACTAAATCACACCAATTTAATATTTCATATAAATCCCTATCTCTAGTTATTACTACATTATCTAATTTATATTTTTCCTTACATTCATAATAAAAATCTTCAAATGGATCGATTGGATGCAATTTAACTACTAATTCATATTCTAAATTCAATTTTGAGAATGCGTTAAATATCAGCTCTGTTGCTAATTTTGTTAAGTCCTCTAAATATTGAGTAGCATATAATACTTTTATTTTATCATTTTTTTTCAAATTTTCACTTGCTTTATCTTTAATAATATCACTTCTCGGTTGACCTACTGCTACTACATTATTATTAGAATAAACTGCAGTACTATTTACCAATACTTCTTTGTAATATTCTCCCCATACAAAAGTTTTTTTAGGCACCATAAATTTATTATTATCAATTAACATATATGTGGGTGAATAATAATTAAATAATCCATGTTGAATTGCATATGTATCAATACCAAGCTTATTTCCAGCAATAATAAAACATCTTGCCCTATCTCCTTCATCTACAGTAATTAATTTTCTAAATTTATTTTTTTCTAAAAATCTCATAGCGCATAGATATTCTTTTATATATGAGTCGCAAGTTAATTTCATAACATTTTCACTACCTAAAATCAACTCTAATATATTTAAACCCTTGTATTTAAATACTGCATTATTAATTAAATTAATTCTATTTATCACCTTATTATCATCATATAATTTTTTCCACTTAAATTTTTTATATAATATAAACATCTCTAATGGAAATAATGGTGTATTAAATTTAATACTATTTTTATATGCATTGCTACTATTTAAATATTGAAGATTAAGCACATTATATTTCTCCATAATACCGTTCATTACTAAACCATATTCATAATCATATAATCCTTCTTTACTAGATACTATTGAAGTAGCGTGAGAAATAATTAGAAAACCATTTTCATCTGTTTTGGATTTCATTCTATATTTAAGTAGATTTTTTATTCCTATAAAAGCTCTTCTTAGAAGCTTGATTTTCGAATTACTTTCTTTTTTTTCTTTTATCTGCACTAACTCGCATTTTACGCTAAATAATTTATCTGAAATTTTTTTTATATAATAGTCATCAGTATATATTTTTATTTTATCATTATAAGTTTTTTCTATTTCCATTAAATAATTAATAAAGGCAACAACTTTTTTTATTTTACTATATACCCCTGGTCTATAAAAAGTATACATTTCTATATCATCGTAATAATACAATTGGTTTACCGAATAACCATTAAATATTTTAGAAGATTCAAATTCTCTTAATATCTTAAAACTTTCTTCATCTAAATTAAAATCATTTTTATCTATAAAAACTTCTTCATTATCTTTTATAATCTTTTTTTCATTATTCATATAATAAATTTCTATCATTTTCTCACCTATTTGAATATTTCATAACTTCTACTAAGGCTTAGCTATTATACTCAAAACTCTCCACCATAAACATATCTAGTTTATACTAAAAACATATGGCCGTCAAATTATAACATATTCCCCCAAATGCCTTAAATAATATCTTCCCATTTAATAACTTCATCCTTTTGTAAATCTCTTTTAATCTTTTTACCTAAAATTATATCTACCAATTCAGGTTTTATTCCATAACCTGGTCTTTTATAAGACACCATTTCTTTTGTCAACTTAGTTCCTTCTTTTATTTCCTTAGTTGCTACTATACTTCTACGAACATCGTTCATTATTTCAAGTTCTCTTTCAGTAGGTCTTTTGATTCCATCACCTAATAACTTTTCAGTATTTCTAATAGATAAAACATACTGCTTAAACTCTTTAGGATCCATAGATGCTTTATGATCCGGCCCTTCCATATTTTTATCTAATGTTATATGTTTTTCTACAAACTCTGCTCCAAGTGCTACTGCTGCTATAGCTGCTTCATTTCCTAAAGTATGATCTGATAGTCCTACTGGCACTTTAAATGCATCTCTCATTGTAACCATTGCCATTACATTGGCATCTTCATATGCTGTAGGATAATCTGTAGTACATTGCATTATCTTTATTTTTTTATTTCCAGTACTTTTTAATGCCATTATTGCTTTTTCAACTTCCCCTAAAGTACTCATCCCTGTTGACAAAATAATCTCCTTATTTGTACTACCAATTTGCTTTAAGAACTCAATATTTGATACTTCTGTTGATCCCACCTTTATTACATCTACACCTATGCTAACTAAATAATTTAAGCTTTCAATACCATCAGGTGTTGAGATAAACTTTATTTTCTTTTCAATGCAATATTCTTTCAAAACCTTAAAATCTTCAAATGGCAATTCTAATTTTTTAATCATCTCTAACTGTGATTCTTCAACATTAGTATTCTCTTTTTGATATTTAGCTTTATCTGCAAATTCTCCTGTACTTTCTTCAGCTTTAAATGTTTGAAATTTTATAGCATCTGCTCCACATTCAGAAGCCATATCAACTAATTTTTTTGCTAATTCCAACTTTCCATTGTGATTAACACCAGCCTCAGCTATTATAAAAACACTCATTATACACTCTCCTACTAATACTATTATCCCAAATTCTCTTTTTCAATAAAAAATGTACCATTATATTTCATCATAACTAAATCTTTTTTATACTGTCCTATACTAGTTTCATTTTCTTTTCCATTTAAATTATTAACAATTTTATCAATAAAATTAACACCACTATTATATGCATGAGGATATCCTCCCCCAAATCGTGGGTTTATTTCATTTATGTATAACATTCCACTTTCATCTTCAAATACATCTACATCTATAGGCCCCTTGAATTTCATTTCTTGTAATTTCATTATTTCCCTTACTATATCTTCTCTATATATAGATATAGATTTATCAGTTTCTCCAGATCTCATGTTAATTTTATGCTTAATAAATATCGATACAATTTTCCCACTTATCATATCGAAATACACGTCAACACCATATTCTTTTTTTAGGATGCAAGGTTGAAAAATAAAATTTTTTTTATCCTTGTAACCTTGCAATTCATATATACTATTAATTCTCCCAATTCCTTCACTTCCACTACCATTACGCACCTTTGCAAATATAGGAAATTTCAATTCACCATTTTCTATGGCATTAATAGCATCTTCATAACCATTAAATGTAGGAATAACATTGATTTTATTTTTTAAGCTAGTAGCAAAAGCATATTTATCAAATGTATTAATAATCTCATCATAATCAGATACTATTGGAATAATCCCATTCTTCTTAAACTTATCATAGTTTTCAGCTAATAAAACTAATTCAGGATCAATTAGAGTTATAATTGCATTTACCTCTTTATCCTTACAAATATTAATAACATCCTGAATATATTTATCTAAATTGTTAAAATCCTTATTAATAACAAAATGCTCATCTCCAGAATACAAAGCTGGAGCATATTTACTCATATCTGCAGTAAATACTTTTCCCCCTACTTTATGTACTGCTAATTTAAAATATTCAACAATATCAACCCTTCTTCCTGGGCTTAAAATCATAATATTCACGCTACTCACTTCCTTTAACTCATATTTTATAGTTATTTTTTGCAATATACTCATTAACAGTCCATGCTTCTCTAACTAACTTTATTTCATCAATATCTTCAACATAAACATCTGGATAATATTGAATGAATAATGGACTAAGAGCCATGGAATATGCTCCTGTATTATGATAAAGTAAATAATCTCCTATTTCTAACTCTCTTTCATTTTCTAAACTTCCAAGTCTATCCTTTTCTATACATGTAAATCCACCAATAACTTGAGTTTTCTTTATATTGTTACCAGTAGGAAATGATTCTTTTAAAAATGGTATTCCATGCATTTGAGGATCAATATGTATTAGACTTCCATTAGTAGAAACAAATCGAATATTCATAATGTCTTTTTTATCTATTACTTTACACAAATATCTTACAGGAGATGCAATTAGTGCTGCTCCAGGTTCCATAATAAGAGTAACCTTTTTGCAATCAAATGATTTCTTTAGTTCTCCAGTAATAACATTTGCATATTCATCAAAAGATGGTGCTCCTGGCTTATCTCCAAAAATACATCCACCCATATCTATATACTCAATATCCCCCTTAATTTCTTCGCTTATCAATAGTATTTCTTTTGCAATAGCCTTAAATATATTTAAGCTTTTGGTTTTAGTACTATGGTGTCCATGTATTCCAACTAAATTTACATAATCTATTTGTTTTAATTCATTAATAGCTTTTTTGCAAGAACCATTTTCTATATTAAATCCAAACCTTCCAAATTCATTACCCATAATGGTTTCATTAGGGCATTTAGATTCCAAGTCAAAATTAATTCTAATTCCTACTTTCCATTTTTTTTGCTTTATTGGTTTATGTTTTTTTATCCATTCGATTTCATGAAAAGAGTCAAGATTTACAATCCCACCATTTTCTAAAACTTCAATTAAAACGTTCAATCCTTTATAAGGTCCATTTATTATTACCTTATCTTTATCATATCCTAAAGTCATTGCTAACCTATATTCTGGTTCTGATACAACTTCAGCATAGGCTCCATTTTCTTTCATCCAATTTACAACCCATGGCAATGAATTTGTTTTAAAGGAATACCCAATTATAAAGTTTTCACTCCAAAATTTTTGAAATGATTTTCTCATAGAATAATAATTATGTTTTAATTTTTCCTTATTTATTATATAGCAAGGAGTATTTAAATTTGTATATTCTTTATTTATCAACATTATCTCTCCCTAAATTAATCCCATGATAATTTTTTCATTAAAAGCTTATCATCTATATTGGTATTTTTAAGTATTTTTACTATTTCTTCACTTGTATTACCTTCTCCATACAAGCTCTTTACATTTTTAACTTTATCTTTGAACTCATATGAGATTGCTTTGTTAATGGCATCAAAGATTTCGTCTACATCATATCCACATTGTATAACATTATCTGCCATCAGCCTACCCCTCTGCCTATTCCCTATATTTACCACTGGTTTTTTTAGAAAAGGCGCTTCTATTAATGCACTTGATGAATTCCCAATAACCGCCTCACAAATGTTCATTGCACTTAAATATCTTAAACTACCTAAGTTTTTATACAAATGTACATTAGTATTGTTTGAAGCAAATTTTTCCAAAGCAACAATAATTTTATCACTTCCATTATCTGAGTTTGGATATGTAATTATCATTTTTTTATTAACTTTATCTAGCGCTATAATTAAGTTATCTATCTGTCTTTCAATGTCATCATACTCAAGAGTAACAGGATGATATGTAATAAGTAATGTATTTTCATCTACATTCATATTTAAACTTTCAGACAATTCTTCTTTAGACATTAATGTAGTTAATTTTATGTTTTCTATTCCCGAATCACCCACATTATGTATTCTAAAAGATTCTTCTCCCATCCTTTTAATGTTATCTGCATAAATTTGTGCTCCCGGGAAATGAATATGTGCCATTTTTGTTATCGCATGTCTAATTTGATCATCCATTGCGCCTTCAGTAACTTCTCCTCCTGCAATGTGAGCTATAGCTATTCCCATTAACATTGCTGTAGATGCTGCTGCAAAAACTTCATATCTATCTCCAAGAACTAATAGTATATCAGGCTTCAATCTTTGAAAAGTCTTTGCAAAAGCTGTAACTGCCTTCCCCATTTCAAGCGCATTTTTATTCTTTTCTATGGTATCAACTAATATTGGAATCTCTTCATCAATTTTAAATCCATCTTTAATAATATCCCTTACACTTAATCCGTACTTTTCTGAAAGATGCATTCCTGTAACAATCAATTGTAAATTTAGCTCTTTATCCTCATCTATTGCAATCATAATATTCTTTAACAACCCATATTCAGCTCTAGTACCAGTTACTACCGCTATATTTTTCATATTACTTTTCACCTTCACTTAATATTAATTCTGCAAATTTAAAATCTAATAAATCATCAATATCCACTGAATCTTTTGTATTCATAACATATGCTCCAACATTTTCACTTTCAAATGTTTTTTCTTTAATTAGTATATCAGTTTTTATTATATATATTGCTCCATTCATTTCATATATCTTAGGTAAATCTTGTCTTCGTGTTATTCTCTTACCTTCTTCAATAAAATATTCTAATTTGCCGTCTTTTATTATATTGGTCCAGTAAGGATTGCTTTCAACTTCATTTACTGATATTATTCCATCTCTTTTACTATTTAGTAATTGCTCTATAGCTTCATCTATATGCCTGCTAGTTCTTAAGGGTGATGTACACTGTAATAATGCTACATATTCTGGATAATATCCTTCATTTTCTTTTAATTTGTTAATAGCATCTATAATACATTCTATTGTAGGTGAAGTATCTTCAGCTAACTCTTTAGGTCTTAAAAAAGGTATTTCTGCTCCAAAAGCTTTGCTTACTTCAGCAATTTCTTCATCTTCAGTAGAAACAATTACTCTATCTATATATTTACAGTTCTTTGCCGCCATAATTGTATAACTTATAAGAGGTCTTCCACATATATTCTTAATATTTTTCCTTGGTATTCCTTTAGACCCACCCCTCGCCGGGATAATAGCCAAAATTTTCTTTTCCATCTTTTCTCTCCTTAATATATGCCAAATTTCCTATATAATTATATCATAAATATAATAAGCAAAATATAAAAGACTATGATAAAATAATTATTTTATCATAGTCAATTTTTATTTTATATTTTTAATTACTTCACATACTTTTTTAACTTCTTCTTCTGATAAAGAAACTGAACTTGGTAAATTAACACCTTTTGAACTTACTTCTTTGGTAATAGCCATATCTCCATGTTTATATTCCATATATGGTGGCATTTCATGAACTGGCATAAAAAATGGTCTTGCTCCTATTTCGTTTTCCTTTAAAATAGAAATTAATTCATCTCTACTAACTGGGAAATCATCTTCTACTAACACTGAATATAACCAATAGCAATTAGATACTTCATTATCATCATTCTTAATTAAAGTTATTCCCTTAACATCCTTTAGTAACTCATTATAAAGCTTTGCATTACGTATTTTTGCTTTTAAATATTCTGGCACCATTTCTAATTGTGCAACTCCTACAGCCGCTAAAAGATTTGGCATTCTAAAGTTATATCCTATTTCTTTATGATAAAATGCTCCATTATCTAAAATTGTCTTAGTTTGAGTTGATAAATACTTAGCTCTTTCTCCCCACTTGTCATTATTAGTAACAAGCATTCCACCTGCTCCTGTTGTTATTAACTTATTTCCATTAAAGCTAAAGCATCCTATATCGCCTATACTTCCAAGCTTCTTTCCCTTATAAGTTGACCCTAATGCTTCTGTTGCATCTTCAATAACATATAACCCATGCTTTTTAGCAATTTCATTAATCTTATCCATGTCAACAGGATACCCATAAATATGTATTGGCATTATAGCTTTAGTTTTTTCTGTTATCAATTCTTCTACTTTATTTGCATCCATTACAAAAGTATCTCTATTTACATCTACAAAAACTGGTGTTGCACCTACATAATTAATGGTGTTAACTGGTGAAATAAATGTCATAGATGAAACTATAACTTCATCGCCTTCACCAATACCCAAAGTTTCTAAGGCTAATTGTAATGCTGCTGTCCCATTCATTGTTACTACTGCTGCTTTAGCATTTTGATACTTTGCAAAATCTTCTTCAAACTTATTTACATAACTTCCTACTGATGAAACCCAATTAGTATCTAAGCACTCTTTAACATATTTCCACTCGTTTCCTTTTATTTCAGGTATACATAAAGGTATCATTTTCAACACTTTCCTTCCTATAATTTTAGAGATTACCTTAGTAATCTCCAAAATGATAATTATACATTGTAAATATCTGTTTTAAACTTATCCATATTGTTCTTTATCCACTCAACAGTTTCTTTTAAGCCATCATCAATTGAGTATTTTGGAGTCCATCCAGTAATTTCTTTTATCTTTGTATTATCTGCCCAAAGTCTATTTACTTCACTTTTCTCTGGTCTTATTCTTTCTTCATCACATATTATTTTAACATCATGTCCTATTATATCAATAATTTTTTTAACAGTATCACCGATGGAAATTTCATAATTAGATCCAGCATTAATTACTTCTCCAATAGCAGCATCACTTTCTGCAATTTTAACAAAAGCTTCTGCAGTATCTTTAACATAGTTAAAATCTCTTGTTGGTGTAAGACTTCCTAGTTTAATTTCTTTTTTCCCTGCTAAAATTTGAGATATAATTGTAGGAATTACAGCTCTAGCTGATTGTCTAGGACCATATGTATTAAACGGTCTGATAGTAGCAATTGGCATATTGAAAGATCTGTAAAAACTTTCTGCCATTTTATCAGCTCCTATTTTTGAAGCTGAATATGGTGATTGTCCTTGCATTGGATGCTTTTCATCAATAGGTACATATAATGCCGTTCCATATGTCTCCGATGTTGATGTATGTACTATTTTTTGAACATCGTTCATCCTACATGCTTCCAGAACATTTGTAGTCCCTTCAACATTTGTTCTTACGTAAGCCATTGGTGATAAATATGAATAAGGAATTGCAATTAAAGCAGCTAAATGCATTACAACTTCTTGTCCTTTAATAATTCTATTCATACCATCTAATTCTCTAATATCTCCAGTTTCTACTCTAATGCTATCTAAAACATTTTTATCAAAAGTATCTATCCATCCCCAGTTATTAAATGAGTTATATTGAACAAGTGCTGTAACATCTGCTCCTAATTCTACTAATCTTTCAGTTAAATGACTTCCAATAAAGCCTTCTGCTCCAGTAACTAATACTTTTTTTCCTTTTAAATTCACAATTTTCACTCCTATTTATCATTTTCTCTTTTTTCTATTCTTTCAATCATATCTCGCATTTCACTTATTTGGCCCATATCCATCCATGAAGATTCACTAATAGGATACACACCTACTTTTATATTATCTTTCATATATTTTTCTACAATATCCGGCAAATTATAAAATTGATTTTCTGGTATATCATTGAGAACTTCTGGTTCTAACACATACATTCCAGTATTTATTAAATAACTATACTCAGGTTTTTCTTGTATTTCATTTATATACCCTTCATCATTAAGTTTAAATACTCCATATGGAATTGTGAAATTCTTTATAGAAGAAACTATTGTAATTTTATTACCAGATTCCTTATGATGTTTTAGTATTTTGTCATATTCACCGTCAATTAAAATGTCACAATTAGATACAAAAAAAGTTTCATTGATTTTACCTTTAAGTAAAGATAAACTACCTCCTGTTCCTAATGGTTTATCCTCATCTACATAATGGACATTATACTCTTTTTCTAAATCATTAAAATATGATTTTATCATATTCTTTTTATAATTAACTGTAAGATAAAAATCTCTTACTGAATACTCTCTGAATTTATCTATAATTCTTTCTATTATTGGTGTATCCCCAATTGGAATTAATGGTTTAGGTAATATTTTTGTATAAGGATATAATCTTGTTCCTAGTCCTCCAGCCATAATTACCACAGGAGTATCTTTTAATTCCTTATTATTCTGTTCTTTATAGTTAAAGTCATATAAAAAAAGAACTTTTATCACTTCATTTTCTTTTGACAATATTGGTACTGCAGTAATCCCATTTTTAGTCATTATATTTTTAGCTTTATTTTCTTCATAGTCCCTTAATACTATAGGTTTACTATTCATGACTTTACATACATTTTCATCCATGCTACCATTTTTTAATATCCACCTACGAATATCACCATCTGTAATAGTACCAAGGAATTTATTATTTTCATCAGTTATTAAAGCTATTCCTTTAGATTCTTTATCAATTTTTTTTAAGGCATCCCTTACAGTACAATTACTTTTTATTATTAAATTTAGTCCATTATTCATAGCACATCACCATTTACTTATTATATTTCTTTCACAAGGTTATCTATATTAGAATACTTTTTACCACATTCTTTGCAAGTTGCTTCCCCATCTGTAAAATGAATTCTTTCTCCACACTCACAAACATATCCAATTATCTTTCCTGGATTACCAACTACTAATGCATAATCTGGCACATCCTTTGTAACTACTGCTCCTGCTCCAATTAATGCATATTTACCGATAGTATTTCCACACACAATTGTTACATTAGCACCAACTGAAGAACCTCTTTTTAAAACTGTTTTTTTATATTCATTTTTTCTTTCTATAAAACTTCTTGGATTTATAACATTAGTAAATACACATGATGGACCTAGAAATACTCCATCTTCGCAAACAACGCCAGTATATACCGAAACATTATTTTGTATTTTTACTAAGTTTCCTAGTGTTACTCCAGGTGAAATAACAACATTTTGTCCTATATTGCACTTTTCCCCAATTACACTTCCAGACATAATATGAGAAAAATGCCATATCTTAGTCCCCTCTCCAATAACAGCTCCATCATCTACATAACTTGATTCATGTTTGAAATATTTTTTCATCTTTTTCACCACTTATTTAATTATTTTAATTTCTATCTTCTCTATGATAAGTAGGTACAATAACTTCCATCTTATCTTTTATTTTATCTATATCATTTTCATCTAACAATTCTTTTAATGAATCTAATTTTTTTTGTAACATTTCCATATTTTCAAAAGTTGGTTTACCAATATATATCTTATTATGAGCTGTATTTTTTAATCCTTCTTCACTCATTAATAATTCTTCATACAACTTTTCCCCTGGCCTTAAACCAGTAATTTCTATTTTAATATCTACATTTGGTTCAAAACCTGATAATCTTATTAAATCACAAGCTAAATCATATATTTTTACCGGTTTTCCCATATCTAGAACAAATATTTCTCCACCATTTGCAAAAGTTCCTGCTTGTAAAACTAATTGAGCAGCTTCTGGTATTAACATAAAATATCTTGTTATTTTTTTATGTGTCACAGTTACAGGTCCACCATTTTCTATTTGTTTCTTAAATAAAGGTATAACAGAACCATTACTTCCTAATACGTTCCCAAATCTTACTGCCACAAACTCTGTATTACTTTGTTTATCCATAGCTTGAATAATCATTTCACATAATCTTTTTGTCGCACCCATAATATTAGTTGGATTTACAGCCTTATCAGTTGAAATTAAAACAAATCTTTCAACTTTGTGAGCATCTGCTTCTTTAACTAAATTTAATGTACCAAAAACGTTATTTTTTATTGCTTCCTTTGGACTATCTTCCATCAAAGGCACATGCTTATGTGCTGCTGCATGAAATACTACATCTATTTTATTTTCATCAAATATTTCCTTCAATCTTTCTTGATCTCTAACTGAACCAATTAATGTTTTCAATTTCAACTCTGAATATGTATATTTTAATTCATTTTGAATGTCATAGGCATTATTTTCATAAATATCAAAAATAATAAGTTCTTTTGGCTTATAATTTGCAATTTGCCTGCATAATTCAGATCCTATAGATCCTCCTCCACCAGTCACAAGAACTACTTTATCCGATATATAATTTGATATTCCTTTATTATCTAACTCAATAGGATCTCTTCCTAATAAATCTTCTACCTCTACATCCTTTATCCTGCTTATTGTTGCATCACCTTTAATAATTTCATAAATTCCAGGAATTATTTGAAGCTTACAATTTGTTTTTTTACATATATCTATTATTTCTGTTTTGTTTTTATTATCTAGTGTTGGTATAGCAATTATTATTACATCAATTTCATTATCAACTACTAGACTTGGAATATCATACCTATTTCCTTGAACAGTCACTCCTGATATTCTTTTACCTTTTTTATACAATGAATCATCAACCAAAACCACAGGATTATACTTCATTTCCCTTCTAGCTAACATCTCATTAATAATCATAGTTCCAGCCGATCCTGCTCCCACAATCAATACTCTTTTTTGATCGCTAGAATTTCTATAAGGCATATATAGAAGAATTCTTCTATATAATCTAAATAATATTCTTAATCCAATTACTGATATCATTATTATTAATACAGCTACAACACAAACATTTAATGGAATTGTAGATCCTAAAAACCTTGTATACCCTAATGAAAGAATTCCTGCTAATACACAACCTCCAACACATAGTATAAATTCATCAGTTCCAGTTAAATCCCATAATGAATGATATAGCTTAAATCCAATAAAACAAGCTAAATATATTAAAGAAACTGCTATACAATCTTTTGAATATATTGTAGTAATTTCAGTAAATTCATCCATGTAAGTTATATTAATAGCAAATAAATAACCCATATTAACAATAAACATATCTATAATAATTAACAATAATGTTCTCCAACGGCTCATTATAATTCCTCCATTAATGAAAATTAATTCCCTATTGAATTATACTATTATTACTTTATTATGTCTACTTAGGATTATTTTTTTACTTATTACCCAAAAAAGCTATTACATTAGGAAATAATCCTCTGTAATAGCTTTTCTTTACTTAATATATTTACTTATTACATTAGCAATAGTTGTTGTTATTAGGTCTTGTCCAAAAGAACTCATAACTATACTACAATCATTTGGATTCGTAATAAATCCTGCTTCTACAAGAATTGATGGCATTGCAGTATTCCTACAAACAGCTAAATTTTGTTCCTTAGCGCCTCTGTTTACCATTCCTAAAGCACTTGCTAAATTAGCTGATAAATCTTTTGCTATAGTACTACTTGTTGACACTCTAGCTGCATATGTAATATCCGGGTCAGTCCATCCAATATTTATTGCTTCATTTCTAATATTCCTATCCATGTCACGTGCACTATATAATACCTCTATCCCAGTAGATGTTTCACTAAATGCATTATGGTGAATACTTACAAGCAAATCAGCTTTTACATTATTCGCTAACCTCGCCCTATCATATAAGTCCACATAACTATCATCACTTCTTGTAACATAAACTTTATAACCCAAATTTTCTAATTTGCTTTTTAACTTGAATGAAATGTCCAATGTTCCATTTTTCTCTAAAAACCCATTTCCTATTGCACCTGGATCACTTCCTCCATGTCCTGGATCAATTACTATAGTTCCTCTCAAGGTACTTACATCCACATATCTATAATCATCTTCTGTATCTTGATTCTTACTACTATGTTTAACATATACAACAAATCTGTATTGAGCATTATTCTTAAACGTATATGTTGCTTGATTTCTTGTACTCCAATTACTCAATGTAACCCATTCTTCTGTACTTCTATCTACCGCCATTATCTTATATAATGTATTTTCCGAAGGAGTTGCAGCTGCTTTTATTGTAACTGTTTCTCCTAAAGCAACTTTTCCCAAAACTTCCAATGAAGTTACACTTGATTTTGCTGGTTTTATGTTTATGTCCACATATCTATAGTCACTATAAACATCTCCACTCACACTTTTATGTTTTACATATACTACTACTCTATGTGTTCCTGGATTTACTGGGGTATACGTTACTGATTTTGTTGTACTCCAATCACTTAATGTTACCCATTTTTCTGTGCTTCTGTCTACTGCCATTATCTTATACATAGATGCATCATCTGGACTAGCAGTTGCCATTACTGATAATGATGATTTAGCATAATAATCACCAGTTATATTTAATCCAGTAACTTTAGATTTTGGAGAATCTATATTTAAGTCAACATATTTATA